>LBUD01000001.1 GCA_000992395.1 Parcubacteria group bacterium GW2011_GWA2_38_13
AACAATTAAATAAAATATAATACGAATATACTAATGTGTACGAATGATACCAATAAATACTAATTCGTATTGATTAGTATAATTCGAATGAATTCGTATATTAGCATTACATTTATGACTGTTGCTGAAACAATAAAAAAAATTACCCGGGAGCATTTGCTAAAAAACAAAGGACTTGCGTTGGGTCAATGCCTGACAGCGGTTGGCTGGGTCGGAGGCACAGTACCGGAGCTGAAACAAGAAGAAGGTCTTGTAGAATTATCCATGGCTGATGTTGCAGGAGGAGGCATAGCCGTTGGCATTGCGCTTGCGCAAAGACGACCCATATACATTGTTCGATACCAAGGATTTCAATGGTACAACGCGCCGATGATAATAAACTACGCCGCCAAATCAAAAGATATGTGGGGTATCCCCTGCCCAATATTCATCCGTTCTATTGCAATGGATGGCGGTATCGGGCCGGTAGCCTCGGGCAGCCATCATAGCATGTATTCCAGAATGCCAGGCGTTCCTATTTGCGCCCCCATGACGCCGAAAGAGTACGTTGCGGCGTGGGAATATTTTATGTCGCACGACGATCCTTTGTATGTTAGTGAACACCGCAGAAGTTTTGCTATTGATTATGAAATAGATGATAGTATTCAAGAAAATCCCGATATTACTATTCTTGCGATCTCATCCACCCGTCTAAACGCTATTGATGCGATAAAAACGCTGGAACAGGAAAATATAAAATGTAACCTGATCCACCTTTTCTGGCTCAAACCCTTTGAGGTCACGGAAAAAATAATCAATGCGATAAACAAATCGAAATGCGGAGCGCTTATTCTTGACGGTGATTTTGAAAACGGAATATTAAAATCTCTGGCTTACGATATATCACAAAATGTAACAAAACCAATTTCTATTTTAGGCCTTGAAGAAAGATCGGCCGGATTTGCGCCCCAATGCGATAATCTCCCCCCATCGGCAGTAAAAATCTGCAACCGGATAAAGACGCTAATCAAAAACATATGATAAAAAAAATTGAACCATCCTTGCTTGATCAAAAATTTATTTTTGAAAAAGACTGCCAAAAAAATTTCATCAAGGATGAGGTGGATTATACAAAAATCATAGTGCAAAAACCATGGGGATATGAATACCCGATATACCAAAACTCTGATGTTTCCGTATGGATATTATATATTAAGAAAGGAGCGCTTACGTCCATGCACTGCCACCCCAATAAAAAAACTTCTCTCATGGTGCTTTCCGGTGAAGCTATTGTTCGCAGCCTGAATGAAAAAATGTATGTGCAGGCAGGAAATGTTATTGATATAGAAAAAAAAGCTTTTCATTCAACTGAAGCAATAACAGAGCCCGGTGCGATTGTGATGGAAACAGAAACTCCCACAGACAAACATGATCTTCTCCGTCTTGAAGATAAATACGGCAGAGTTGGCATGCAATATGAAGGGAAAGAACATTCATTGCCGCGATCCATGGAAATGCATTACAGTTTCCACGACGAAACAAACTACCACGAAAAAGAAAAAATATTCGGCCAGTGCCGTTTAACCATCAAGCGTTTCAAGACCAACCAAGAATTATTAAATTATTTTTGGGTAATGGAGGCTGATATCGTTTGCGTGCTTAAAGGAGCATTTATAAAGCCTCAAAATATTTGCGTTTTAGGACCCGGAGACACTTCTGCATATTCTGAAATAAAAAAACACGATGATCTTGAGATTGCAGGCGTAGAAGCGGAAATTCTTTTTATCAAAAAATTATAATTATTTATTAATATAACCAAATGAAAAAAGCAATCATAATAACCGGAAAACTCGTCCAAGACCATGAATTTATTTATCCCTTTTATCGCCTCCAAGAGGCCGGGTATAGCGTTGACGTGGCTGTTAAAAATAAAGAACTCGTGTTCGGACAGCTTGGGTCAAAAATTATTCCCACAAAAGATATTGTCGGATTAAATCCCGATGAATATGATATTGTGGTAATTCCCGGCGGGGCGAAATGTCTTGAGTATCTGCGCCAAGATCAAGATGCGCTAGATTTTATCGCAAGCGCGCATAAAGTAAAAAAAACCATTGCTGCCATCTGCCACGGATCCCAGATGCTCATATCTGCAAAAATCGTGAAAGGAAAGAAAATATCCGGATATTACAGCATAAAAGATGATATAAATAATGCGGGTGCAATGTATGTTGATGCACCGGCCGTAACAGACGGAAATATTGTAACATCGCCTCATTATAAATACCTTGGCGATTGGATGCGCCAAACATTACGCGTAACCGAACAATAATGAACACACAAAAAAAACTTATTATAATGGATTTTGATGGAGTTATTACCGACTCGCTCGAGGTTGTGTATCAAGTTGTCAGCCAAGCTTTTGCTACGGTAGGAATACCTCTAAGCCTTGATGCGTATAAAAAATTTTTTTTAATAAATCCAAAATTAGCCGAGAAACAGCTCACCTCTGATGAAAAAAAATTTATTGATGTTCAAAAATATATTCATCAAAATATACCCATCCGATATAAAAAAGTAAAAATTTTTCAGCCGATGATAGAAATAATCCAAAAACTGCATGCGTCAGCTGAACTCGCCATAGTATCGTCATCGCAATCCGAAGTGATAATAGAAAAACTAAAAAAATATTCGCTTGATCAATATTTTAGCCAGATACTTGGCGCTGACAAAGAAGTTTCAAAGATCGATAAAATAAAATCTTGCATGGACAAGTCGGGCATAGAAAAAAAATCTGTGTATTTTATTTCAGACACTGTTGGCGACATATTGGAAGGAAAAAAAATGGGCATCAAAACCATCGCGGTTTCGTGGGGCTTTCATAATAAAGAAACTCTCCTTGGAGCAACGCCGGACAAAATTTTAACCGAACCCGATGAACTCTTAACCTATATAATAAAATAATTATATTATGAAAAAGGAAAAGGTCGTAGGACTTGTACAAATTAATAACAGCTTTTCTGGGCAAAGCTACTTTCCATATTCAGTAGGCATTCTTCAGGCATACGCGCAAAAATATCTTCAACGTCCCGAAGAATATAAATTTCTTCCGCAAATATTCAATAGAATGCCTGTTCGAAATGCCGTAAAGCTTCTTTCAGAAGCTGATGTTATATTTTTTTCTTTTTATGTATGGAACCAAAAAATAACTTTGGAAATTGCGAAACAAATTAAATCAAGCAAGCCCGAAGTATTGATAATTTTTGGCGGTCCGCAAGTGCCCAGCTATAGCGAGGATTTTATGAAAAATCACAGCTTTGTTGATATTGTATGCCATGGCGAGGGCGAAATTGTATGTACCGCAATTCTTGAAAAAATAGAAACAAAAAATTGGGAGACATGCCCTTCAATAAGTTATAAAAAATCCAACACAATAATTACCAATAAACGAGTGGAACGTTTGCGTAACCTATCTGCAATTCCCTCTCCATACCTTTCCGGAGTATTTGATGTGATCATGAAGGAAAACCCAAACGAGCATTGGATAGGGCTGTGGGAGACTAATCGCGGCTGTCCATTCACGTGCGCATATTGCGATTGGGGCTCGTCCACGCATAATCAAATGTTTGCCTACGACATTGAAAGACTGCGCAAAGAAATTGAATGGTTCGCGGATCATAAAATAGAATTTATTTTTTGCGCCGATTCCAATTTTGGCATTATGCCTCGCGATATTGACCTTGTTTCGTATGTAGCAAAAATAAAAGAAACCAAAGGATACCCCCACGCCCTCTCTGTGCAAACAACAAAAAATGCAACGGAACAGTCTTATGCGGTAAGTAAAATATTATCAGATGCCGGCCTCAACAAGGGCATTTCCCTTTCGCTGCAATCTGTTGACCCGACAACTTTAAAAATTATTAACCGAAGCAACATATCAACCGAAACTTTCCAGGAGCTGCAGCATCGTTTCACAAGAGATAAAGTTGAAACTTTTACCGATCTTATTTTAGGACTCCCCGGAGAAACCTACGATTCGTTTACTTTAGGGGTTTCAAAAATTATCGCGGATGGCCAGCACAATAGAATACAATTTAATAATCTCTCCATCCTGCCAAACGCGCAAATGGGAGACCAAAAATACCAAAAAAAATACGGGATACAAACAGTTACCAATACTATTGTTAATATCCATGGATCAATTACTAAAAATGAAGATGATATTATTGAAACGCAAGAATTAGTGATAGCTACAGACTCTACACCCAAAGAAGACTGGGTAAAAACAAGGGCATTCGCATGGATGACCGCACTATTGCATTTTGATAAAATATTCCAAATTCCGCTTATTTTTCTTCACGAAATACATCGGCTAGACTACCGCGATTCCATAAAACTTTTTTTAGAAACCAATGGAAATGAATATCCGATCATATCAAAAATATCAGATTTCTTTATACAAAAAGCGCGCGACATACAGATTGGTAAAGAAGAGTTCTGTCGGTCATTGGAATGGCTGAATATTTGGTGGCCTGCCGATGAGTTGGTACTGATTCAAATTTGCACTCAAAATGAAATAAGCGCATTGTATGAAGAAGCCGAAATGCTTGTATTAACATATCTTAAAAAAAACAAAATTTCTTTTGATACCATTGCACTCCATGAAGCTATTGAATTAAATAAAAATCTTGTAAAACTTCCTTTCCAAATCAAAGATCAGAAAATAATTCTTTCACACAATATATGGGAGTTTTACAAATCGGTTCTGAGCGGTACACCCATATTGTTGGAAAAAATTGAAACAAAATATTTAATTGATAAATCATTTAAAACATGGAATTCATGGGAAACCTGGGCCAGAGAAGTGGTTTGGTGGTGCAATAAAAAAGGCGCTTATATGTATACTATAAAAAATATATGAATGTATCTGAAATAATCCGAGAATCAATCAATACAAAAATTTTGTTGCTTGACGAAAAACAAATATTTGCCATACAAAAAATGGGTGAAATTATTGTTCATGCCCTGCATGAAGGAAAAACTATTTTTATGGCAGGAAACGGAGGATCAGCAGCTGACGCGCAACACTTTGCGGCCGAGCTTTCTGGAAAATTTGAGACGGAAAGGCCTGGCTTGCGGGCTCTGGCCTTAACTGCCAACACTTCAAATATCACCGCGATCGGAAACGATTTTGGATTTAATAAAATTTTTTCACGCCAGATAGAGGGACTCGGATCGCAAGGCGATGTACTGATAGGCATTTCCACGAGCGGAAATTCACAAAATATTATTGAGGCTATGAGTTCGGCAAAAAATAAAAATATGATAAACCTGGGTCTTTTGGGAAACGATGGAGGTACGATAAAAAATCTCTGCGATTTCTCCTGTGTTGTCCCGTCAAAAAATACCGCGAGGATCCAAGAGTGCCATATACTTATTATCCACATCCTCAGTGCAATAGCTGATAATGCATTTTAATATATGACCAAGAAACAATACGTAATTTTAGACAGAGACGGAACGATTATCAAAGATGTCGTTCATATTACCAAGATATCTGATATTGAATTTCTCCCACATGCAATAGAAGGCCTTACCATGATGCAAGAGATGGGATTTGAGCTTATTATTATCACCAATCAGGCCGTAATCGCCCGTAAAATGTGCACATACGACGATGTTGTCGCATTTAACGAAGAACTTTTGAAACATCTGGAAAGCCATGGCGTAAAAATCTCTGCAACCTACTTTTGCCCGCATCATCCAGAATTTACCGGAGAATGTATTTGCAGAAAACCAAAGATTGGCATGGTTAAGGTGGCAGCAAAAGATTTTGGCTTTTTACCATCACAGACAATTTTTATCGGAGATAAAGACTCGGACACGCAATTTGGAAAAAATTACGGCGGAAAAACAATCTTGGTTGATAACGGCCAATACACAACAGCTATCCCGGCTGATTTCAAGGTAAAAAATTTAGAACAAGTGGCAGAGATTTTAAAAAACAGCTCAACAAAAGTAATGTAAAATCTTAACTGCTATCATAAAGAAATTTTTAGAAAGTATATTATCATATGCCTACACAAAATTTTGTAAAACTACATAAAAAAATGAAAATAGGTTTTGTATGTCCCTGCGATATGCATAATTTTAAACCCTTCAGAAATCCGCCCTTAAATGCTTTGTATTTTTTAACAATACTGGAAAAAACATTTGGCGAATCAGCTGATGTATCGCTTATTGATCTAAGGGGGGTGAATAAAGAGCATGCGATTTATTATGTTCCCGAAAAAGATATTTATTTCCACTCAGTGGCCACCATTGATTATCCCGAAATCGTGAGAATCGTCCAGGAAATGAGAAATATTTACCCAAAGGCAGTTCATATTGCCGGCGGAGTGCATATTAATATTTTTCCAAAAGAGAGTTTAAAAATTTTTGACTCCATAGTTTTAGGTGAAGGCGAAAATCTCATTATTGAAATCGTCAAAGATGTTTCAGAATCCCGATTGAAAAAAATTTATCAAGAAGATAAGATTTTGGATATTAATGCATATCCATATCCAAGCAGAAAATATACGCCGAAATCAGCAGTAGCCGAAATAGGAATATTGGGCGGAGTTTATTACAACATGCCCGGAACCGCAGTTCTTCTCTCGCGCGGATGTCCCTTCAAATGCCATTTTTGCGCAAACCCCGTACAATCTGCCGGCAGATACCGCTTGCCGGAATTAATTATTGAAGAGATTGAGTATCTTAAAAATGAATATGGGATACAATGCGCATCAATAAAAGACGACAACATTATTTCTGCAAATGTTGAAATTTCCAAAAAAACGCTTCTGGCCTTAAAAAAAACAGGCATTAAATGGCGAGGCAATTGCCGCGCTAATGGGATTTCTCGGGATATTATAAAACTTGCCAAAGAAGCCGGATGCGTTGATCTTGCCATCGGTATTGAAAGCGTCTCCCAGCAAGTTTTACATAACATAAATAAAAGGCTTGATTTGGAAAAAGCCAAAGAGTTTATGTCCATTCTTAATGAAGAAAAAATCGGGATACGTTTAAATCTCATTATAGGACTGCCCGGTGAACCGAAGGATATTGTCCAACAAAGCATCGAATTTGTAAAAAATGTAAAACCCTCATCGGTTCTTTTGTGCGTGCTTACGCCAATTCCCGGTTCTGAAATGTACAAAAATCCTCAAAAATTTGGGATGAAGATGGATCCAAATATTACCTTTGATAAACTATTTAATGTTTTCAGCAGATTTGATGAATCTGAAAAACCCTATATGGTTTTTGAATATGATAAGGTAACGCCATTTGGAGAAGGCAAAAGCAGCGCAGAGATTATAGATAATTATCAAGAAATACAAACCTTTTTAAGAGAAAATAAACTAACATTTTAAAATATGAACACAAATGTAGGAATTGTTATTACAACAATGGATAGGGCGGAATTCATCAAACGGCAGCTTGAATATTATGCCAGCGCCAATAGCCCGCATACTGTTTATATAGGCGACTCCAGCAACCCCGAACAAGTCGCTAAAATTGAAGAATCAATAGCAAGGTTTAAAAATAAAATTAAAATCGTTTACAAATTTTTTCCAAAAACAGTTGGCGTTCAATTGTGCGCCCAACAAATGATTGACGCAATAACTGAAAAATATTTTGCTATAATAGGCGATGATGATTTTCAAATCCCGTCTTCCCTCACAAAATGCGCTGAGTTTTTGGAAAATAATCCCGACTACGCAACGGCGCATGGCCATGCTGTCGCGATTAGGGTCAAAAACAATTCTGTATACGGAGAGTTGTCCAAAATCAAAGATTATCCGGAACCCGAAATAAAAAATGAAAGCGCGCAGGATAGAATAGTAAATTATTTAGAACATTATTACCCGACAATTTTTTCAGTCACCCGGCTTGAAGTTATCAAAGAAGGCTATAAATATTCTGACTCCATTACGGACAAATCTTTTTCATCGGAAATGTTGCCCTGCGCACTCGGGATTGTGGCGGGAAAATCAAAACTCATTGATTGTCTGAGTTTTGTAAGGCAAATACATGACGGCAGATATCTCCTGCCCGACATGTATGACTGGATAACGCAAAATGATTGGAGCAAGGAATATCAAATTTTTCAGGAAATAATGATAAGAGCCATTGCCAAAAAAGACGCCATACCGGAGAAGCAGGCGCAAAGAGCCCTGAAAAAAGGTTTCTGGACTTATTTGAATATACAAATGTCCAGAGAAATTTATGAAGTATTCCCAGTAGACAAAAAAATAAGCATGAAAAATCTTATAAGACAAAAATTTCCTTTTTTAATACCTCTTTACAAAATCGTTAAACCGATGTTTTCAAAAAAACGTTGGCTGCATGCCGAGGTGATAAATCCGCAATCGCCATATTATCAGGATTTCAAAGCAGTGAAAGATAGTATTGAACAAATTCCAAAATAAACCTATGAAAAATATTCGCATAATCCCGCGCCTTGATATCAAGGGTCCGAATCTGATCAAAGGCATCCATACTGAGGGGCTGCGAGTTTTAGGCAACCCAAAAGAATTTGCAAAAAGATATTATGAAGAAGGCGCTGATGAAATCATTTATTTGGACACGGTTGCCAGCCTGTACCAGCGGAATTTGGATTTTGATCTATTAAAAACAGTGGCGGAACAAATTTCCATTCCATTAACGGTAGGCGGCGGTATCCGATCAATTCACGATATTAATAACGCTCTGCGAGCCGGAGCCGATAAAGTGGCGATCAATACCTATGCCGTTTCTCATCCTGAATTTCTGGCCGAGGGCGCGAAAAAATTCGGTTCGCAGTGTATCGTGCTTTATATAGAAGCAAAAAAAATCATGCCTGGCAAATGGGAAGTTTATACGGACGGCGGGCGCGAAAGGACGGGCCTAGACGTAATAGAATGGGCGAAAAAAACTATTGATCTTGGCGTTGGCGAAATTTTAATCACTTCGGTTGATTTTGACGGTACGCGCAAAGGTTTTGACACAGACCTTGTATCCGCAATAACCGGTTTCGCTCCCATTCCGGTGATTGCCCACGGAGGCGCAGGAGATTTTATATCGGTGAAAAATATTATTACACAAGGCCATGCCGATGCCGTGGCGATTTCATCGGTACTCCATTACAAAGATTATTCTTTAAAAGATTTAAAAAAATATTTAAACACGGAAAATATTAATGTAAGGGCTGTATGTTAAAGCAAAAACATGTTACAATTATCGATTATGGCGTAGGCAATCTCCACAGTATTGTCAAGGCGGTCGGGAATTTTACCGAAAAAGTTTTTGTCAGTGAAGATCCGCAGGCTATTGAATCGGCTGATGCGATTATTTTGCCCGGAGTAGGATCATTCCAGTCGGGCATGGAAGGGTTGAATGTCCGGAATCTGGTTCCAAGCGTAAAAAAATATGTTGCCAGCGGAAAGCCAATGCTGGGAATTTGTCTCGGAGCGCAAATCATGCTTGGCAAAGGATTTGAATTCGGCGAATTTGACGGGCTCAATATTATACACGGCAAGGTAATTAAATTTCCCGTTCTTGAAAATAATGAAAAAATCCCGCATGTCGGCTGGAATTCTATTTATCCTAACGCAGATAAAATATGGAACGATTCCATATTAAAAAACCTTGATCCCCTGTCAAGCGTCTATTTTGTCCATTCGTATATTCTGGTTCCGGAAAATAACAAAAACATTTTTGCCAAAACAAAATATGGCGGTTATGAATTTTGTTCCGTAATCAGATCCGGCAACATATACGGATGCCAATTCCATCCTGAGAAAAGCGGAAAAATCGGCCTTGAAATTATTAAAAATTTTCTTGAACTTATTTAACCATATGGATCAAAAATACGGAAAATACGGGCTCCCAACGGAAGTGCAATTTTGCAAAAAATGCGTGATTTCCAATCAACGCCCCAATTCTGCCGTGGAAATAAAAAATACCAAGGATACCAAAAAAGAAACAATCAACTTTGACTCCGAGGGTATCTGCGATGCTTGCCGTTTTGCCGAATATAAAAATAATACGATAGATTGGGAGAAACGGGAAAAAGAGCTTATGGCGCTTTGTGATAAATTTCGCAGCAAGGATGGTTCTTATGACTGTATTATCCCGGGATCCGGCGGCAAGGATAGCGGTTATGTATCCCATGTCTTAAAATATAAATATGGCATGAACCCCTTGACGATCACATGGGCTCCGCACCTTTATACAGATATTGGATGGAAAAATATGACAAATTGGATTCATAAAGGAGGATTTGACAATATTTTATTTACTCCCAATGGCAGAGTCCATCAACTTCTCACGAAAATCGCTTTTGAAAATCTCCTGCATCCTTTCCAGCCTTTTATGATAGGTCAAAGAGGAATAGGCCCTAAATTTGCCGCACTGTATAAAATACCACTGGTATTCTATGGGGAAAACCAAGCAGAATACGGCAATAAAATTGAAGAAAATGATAGTCCAACAATGCAACATAAATTTTTTGCCGAAGATTCTGGCTTAGATAATTTATATTTAAGTGGCGTCTTCGCGAAGGAAATTATATCTACATACAGCATAACGACTAAAGATCTTAATCCTTATTTGCCTATAACCCGATCGGCCATAGAACGCAACGGAATAGAAGTGCATTATATTAGCTATTATTTAAAATGGGATCCACAAGAAAATTTCTACTACTCGTCAAAAAATAACAGTTTTCAGGCCAATGACGAAAGAACCGAGGGTAGCTATTCAAAGTATGCCAGTATTGATGATAAAATCGATAACTTCCATCATTATACGTATCTCATTAAATTCGGCATGGGACGAGCTACATTTGATGCCTCTCAAGAGATCAGAAACCACAAAATAACTCGCGAAGAAGGGGTGGCGCTTGTGAAAAGATTTGACCAAGAATTTCCGAAAAAATATTTTAAAGAGTATCTTGAATATATAGATATATCCGAGGAAAAATTTTGGCAACTTATAGATGCCGCGCGCCCCGGCCATCTATGGAGAAAAAATAATGGGTCGTGGGAATTAATTCATCAAGTAAATTAAATATGGCAAAACCACATATACAAATTAAAGATAGAAAAATAGGTTTGGATTATCCGCCACTTGTAATTGCTGAAGTGGGAATAAACCATGAAGGTGATATTCACAAGGCTAAAAAAATGATAATGGATGCGCATGCGAGTGGCGCAGAGTGCGTTAAATTCCAAATACACGTTATTGAAGACGAAATGATACCTCTTGCGAAAAAAGTCGTCCCGGGGCACACAAAGGAATCCATATGGGAGATAATGGAACGGTGCGCGCTTACAGAGCCAGAAGACAGAGAATTAAAATCGCTTGTGGAAAGCCTTGGTATGATATATCTTTCAACACCGTTTTCTAGAGCCGCGGCAGACAGGCTTCGCTCAATGGATGTTTTGGCATATAAAATCGGCTCGGGTGAATGTAATAATTATCCGCTCATAGAACATATAGCATCATTTAAAAAGCCCGTGATAATGAGCACGGGGATGAATGATGTGCAATCCATAAAAATTGGAGTTGATATTTTAGAAAAAAATAATATACCTTATGCAATCCTTCATTGCACCTCATTGTACCCCACCACGTACGACAAGGTTCGGCTTGGAGCACTTCTGGAAATGAAAGAAGCATTTCCGTCTGCAGTTTTAGGGCTTAGTGACCATTCGCTTGGCAATTATACATGCTTTGGCGCAGTAAGCCTAGGAGCGTCTATTCTTGAAAAACATTTCACGTCCGATAAGTCATGGCCGGGTCCGGATGTTTCCATTTCCATTGATCCGAAAGAGCTTAGTGAATTGATCGTTGGTTCAAAAGCAATATATTCAGCTCTTGGCGGCAGTAAAAATATTTTACCCGAGGAAAAGCCAACGATTGATTTTGCCTATGCCTGTGTTGTTACGATAAAAAATATACGCAAAGGAGAAAAATTCACACGCGACAATATCTGGGTGAAAAGGCCAGGAACGGGCGAAATCAAAGCGGTGGAATTCAATTCTGTTCTAGGAAAAAAGGCTTTAAACGATATTTCTGAAAATTCTCAACTAACATATAAAGATATGATATAAAAATATGGCAAAAAAAAGAAAAATTTTATTTATTACCGAGCGCCGGGCGGATTATAGCCGCATTAAACCCATAATGAAAGCTGTCCAAGAAAGTAAAAAATTACAGCTCCAATTAGTAGCAACGGGTATGCATTTACTAAAATATTTCGGCGAAACGAAAAAAGTAATACGTAAAGACGGTTTTACGGTAGATGCCACCATACCTATTTTTAATGAAAAGGATGGCAATGATGGTGCGTCTATGGTCAAGGCTATGGGCAGAGCGCTTGTGGGAATGGCCGATGTATTAAAAAAACTCAAGCCAGATATAATTTTTGCCGGCTTTGATCTTGGAGCAAATTTTGCTGCCGCAATCGCCGGGATGCATATGAATATCCATGTCTCTCACATACAGGGGGGCGAGGTCAGTGGTACTGTTGACGAAGTTATCCGGCACGCCATTACAAAATTTTCACATATACATTTTGCGGCTACGGAAAAAAGCAAAAAAAGAATTATTCGGCTCGGTGAAGATCCAAAATACGTCTTCAACGTCGGCAGTCCGAGCCTAGACACGATTCTAAAAACTCCGCAAGTATCAAAAAAAATTATTTTTAAGAAATATTCTCTTGATCCCAAGAAAAAAACTATAATTCTAATACAGCATCCTGTTACAACCGAAGTTAATGACGTTGAAAAACAAATTTCTATTACCATTAAAGCTATAAAAAAAGTTATAAAAAAACACAATATGCAAGCGCTTGCGATATATTCAAATAATGATGCCGGAGGAAAAAAAATAGTTAAAAGATTATGCTCTTCTGGAATAAGAGTACTGCCACATATTATTTTTGAAGATTTTCTAAAAATTTTAAAAAATTCAGACGTATTGGTCGGAAACTCCAGTTCAGGCATTCATGAAGCTCCCTCATTCGGACTGCCGACAGTAAACATCGGCACAAGGCAGCAGCTTCGCGAGCGCGGAGTAAACGTAATTGATACTGATCATGATGTTCAAAATATCATCAAATGCATAGAAAAATCCTTGTTTGATAAAAAATTCATTACAAAAGTTAAAATGGGGAAAAACCCATATTATAACGGGAACACGTCGAAAAAAGTTGTTAAAATCTTGGAAAATCTTAAATTCCCGTCTATACAAAAAGTTATCACCTATTAAATATGAAAACCATACTTATTATCGGGGGCACTGGTTATATTGGAGAGTATGTTACCAATTTCTTGAAAAAACATAAAGGGTTAGATCTTATCGTTATTCATAAATCCGAGCCGGTACACAATAAAGTGCGGGGTGTCCATTATTATAAGCTCAACCTTTCAGAAAAGAAGCTGAAGCTTCCTCCTAAGCTTGCTCAATTTGATGCCATAATCATATTAACCAAATCGGATAAAAGCATTATGAATAACATTTGCCGGGTCATCCTGCCACAAGCAAAAAAAATAATTTTTGCCTCATCAATACTTGTTTATCCTTCACGTAGAGGAAAAATAACCGAAAAAGTCTCACCAAAACCAGTGACTGTATACGAAAAAAACAAAATCTTCGAGGAAAATATTCTTGCGCGATACGCCAAAAAAAACAGAATACCCCTCATTGTTGCCCGGCTTGCCAATGTGTATGGCGATATAAAAAATAAGGGCGTTGTTTCAAAAATATTTGAAACGATGCAAAAAAATCAAGAATTTAAAATGAATAGATTCGGCAACAAAAAAAAGGATTACATTTTTATTGAAGATGCGGCAGAATTTTTATGTCGCTTGGTTTTAATAATACCGCGATCAAAAAAAGAAATATACAACGTTTGTACGGGAAAAGGTTACTCTATGCTGGAACTTATATCTTTGATTGAAAAAATAATAGAAAAAAAATTGGCGTATACTTTCTACGACGGCAAGAAGAACAAGCAATTTATCGTCGGAGAAAATAAAAAAATCGTAGAAACGACGGGTTATCATCCCCATGATATCATGTCGGGTCTTAAAAAGACATATAATAACTTCGCATCTAAAAATTTTTCTTAATTCATTACTTTCTATGGACAATATTTTCAAAGATAAAACAATACTCGTCACCGGAGGCACGGGGAGCATTGGCTCCGAACTCGTTGCCCAGCTTCTTGCCTATGAACCAAAACAAATACGAATATTTTCTCGTGATGAAAGCAAGCAATATTATCTTTTAGAAAAGTTGAACCATCCGAAAAATATCCGTCTCTTGATTGGTGACGTTCGGGATAAAGAAAGACTCTCTATAGCCTTTAAAAATGTCAACTATGTTTTTCACGCAGCCGCCATGAAACACGTCCCGCTCTGCGAGTATAATCCCGTAGAAGCTGTAAAAACAAATATTCTTGGTTCACAGAATGTTATTGATGTAGCTATTGAAAACAATGTAGAAAAGGTTATAGCTATATCTACGGATAAGGCTGTAAAACCCTCAAATGTGCTAGGCACAACAAAATTGATGATGGAAAAACTTTTCGTAAACGAAAGTTATTATACATCGAATAACCGTACAAAACTATCCTGTGTAAGATTTGGAAACGTTCTTTGGTCAAGAGGATCGGTTTTGCACCTTTGGAAAAATCAAGCCGAAAAAGATAGTTCAATAAAACTAACAAATGGGGAAATGACCAGATTTTTTATGTCTCAGGCGCAAGCGGTCGGGCTTATTCTAAAAGCCACCCAGTATACGCAAGGCGGGGAAATATTTATTCTAAAAATGCCTGCTATTCAATTATCGTATCTGGCAGAAATTTTTATTAAAAAATATTTTCCAGATAAAAAAATGGAGATAAAAATAATCGGATGCAGAGAAGGAGAGAAAGAACACGAAGAACTGGTGGACTGCAATGATACAAATAAATATATTTATGAGAACGAAGAATTATACATCATAGTTCCATCCAATATTGAAGTGTACAACGCTCCATTTGGCGCAGAAGAAAATTTCTATTTTAAGCATGGTTTTAAAAAGATTGATATAATTGAAAAATTCTGTTCTCTGGATAATATCAATCACGAACTGATACGAGAAATTATATAATAAATATTTTATGGTTTTGAATGAAACGACAAGCAATAAAAAAGTTAAAGGGCGCGTGCTCTTCATTTATCCCAACTGTGAGGGGTATGGAGGGCTGCCCAATAGCCTCGCCATACTTTCAGGATGTTTGAAAGGCGCTGGCTTCGAAACTCGCTGTTTTGACACAACGTTTTTGAAATCCCCCCCTCTTTCGCATTTTTACAGGAAAAAGCATGGGGGATTTATGGACGCCGACCATACCAAAGTCTGGGGCGAATGGACTCCGGAACTCGCCAAGCAAATCCCGTCCATGTTTGAAAAGACCATAGAAGAATTCAAGCCCAATCTCATTGCCATAAATATCGCCGATGTAACCTACCATTATGCCCTGGCGCTTCTTAAGGATATCAATAAAAAATACGGCGTACCCGTAATTGCCGGGGGGCCCACACCGACGCTTTCTCCAGATTTATTTGAAAGCGCCGATTGCATTGACATGCTGTGCATCGGCGAAGGCGAAGAAGCACTTGTTGAATTAGCCGAGGCGATTGTTGAAAAACGCGACTACGGCAACATTAAAAATCTCTGGGTGAAAAAAGATAGAAATTTTATTAAAAATACACCTCGCCCCCTCAAAAACTTAGACACTATCCCCTTCCAAGACTGGTCAATTTTCGACGAGAGGCATTACTATAAGCCGTATTGCGGTAAATTCTGGAGGACGGGATTTTTTGAGACATCGCGAGGATGCCCCTTCAATTGCACCTACTGCTGCACGGCGAATCTGCGACAAACGTATCACGGGCTTGGCCAATTTTTACGCTTCCGCAACATTGATAAAGCCCTTGATGAGATCTGCGCCATTAAAGACCAGTACAAACTTGAATTAATTTTTTTCATTGACGACAATTTCTTGGGCATACCGCCAGAACGCTTCGATTACTTTTGCGAGCAATATAAAAAACGGGTGAATCTTCCTTATTACATACAAACCCGCGCTGAAACTGTAAGAGAAGACTTTGTCAAGATGCTTCTGAAAACCAATGTTTCCACTATTGCCCTGGGCATTGAAAACGGCAATGAAGAATATCGCCGTAAATACATGAACCGTTTCATGTCAAACGAAGCCATTGTCAAAGCTTTCAAAATCATCAATAAATACAAAATCCGCACCACGGCCAATGTCATAATAGGCATGCCTTACGAGGAAGAAAAACATTTTTATGACACGGTCCGGCTCATACAAAAGGCAAAACCATCGAGCTATTCCATCAACTATTTCCAGCCATACCGAGGAACAAAGATGCGAGAAGAAGCGGTGCGCCTCGGCTTTATTCCCAAAGAACATATTATCAGTGAATCTAACACTTGCCTAGACATGCCCCAATTTCCAAAAGATAGAATAATGCATTGCTACGAAAATTTTAAAAAATATGTAGAGAATAAAATTCCTATACCAATACAATATGAGAAATATTCTTAAAGAATACAAAATTTTCGACATTGACCCCAAAAGGCTACGGAGCAAAAAATTTTATAAAAACATGCTCGAGCTTCATGAAAAATTAATGGTAAAATTCAAGAGTGCGATAAAACCCAATGAACAATTCGTATGTCTTCTCTGCCAATCAGATCAAAAAAAATTATTTTTAGAGTATCGCGGTTACTCTCTATTTGAATGCAGCCGATGCGGGCTTGTTTCTCCGAATATTGATTTCCAAAAAGTCAAAGACCAGGATATTTATGAGGATGAGGCGTACTATTTAGACACCAGGAGAGAAATACTTGATACTTATGAATACCGAAAGAATACATACGCGCCAGAGCGGCTCAAATATATCCTGGAAAAAACAAAGCTTGATGTGAATCAAATTAATCTGCTTGATGTCGGTTGCGGTCCCGGATATTTTATTGAACATCTCAAAAGCATGGGCATCAAATACAAAGGACTCGAGCTTACCGATTATTTGGTTACAATCTGCAATGAAAGAAGCCTCAGTGTTGCTAAAACCGAGCTGAAAGATGAGCCTGATGGCGCGTATAACGTTATTACGATGTATGATGTCCTGGAGCATGTTTCAAACCCGCTAACCCTATTCCGCGACCTTCATAAAAAACTGGCAGACACGGGTTTCGTAGTAGCATACTCGCCCCACATACACTCAATTGCTTTTTATCTATTGAAAGAAAAACAGAATACTCTTTACCCATTTCAACATATTGCCTTTTACGACGCTAAGTCGTTGCAATATGTAGCTGAAAAAACCGGCTTTAAGGTACATTCAATTAATTTTTTCGGTCTTGATGTCATAGATTATTTTTGCTACAGAATGTACGCAGATAATTGCGATTACCTGGAAAAATTCAAAGAATTCATGCCCGTGATGCAGGCGATAATTGATAAGATGAATTTGAGCAATCATATAAGAGTAATTTTTAAAAAATAAATTATGTTTAACGATAAAAAAATTCTAGCAATTATTCCAGCCAGAGGTGGCTCAAAGCGACTGCCAAGAAAAAATATCAGGCCTTTGGCCGGAAAGCCGTTATTGGCATATTCAATTGAAGCCGCAAGGTCATCGCAATATATTGATCGTATCATAGTGTCAACAGAAGACATGGAAATTGCAAATATTGCAAAAAAATTTGGGGCTGACGTACCGGCTTTACGGCCCATGGAACTTGCCGAGGACGCCACAAAATCAGATGATGTCTTGAAATATACTGCTGAATATATGGAGTCAAAAGAAAATTATATACCTGATATCATCGTTTTAATCCAGCCCACAAGTCCACTTGTATCCGCTGAAGATATTGACAAAACTGTTGAAACGCTTATCGCAGGAAATTCTCATTCATCATTGACTGTGTGTGAAATTACTGAAAGACCGGAATGGATGTATCGGCTTAATGGCAATGTTGCTTCTCCCTACATCCAGGGCGAAGTTCCCTATAGGCACCAAGACATGCAAAAACTGTATCGAACCAATGGCGCTGTTTATTGCGTCAAGCGTGAAATATTATTAAAAAAAGGAATACTCGTAGACAAAGAAAGTTTGCGGGTATATATAATGCCCAAAGAGAGATCTGTGGACATCGACGACATTAATGATTTCAACTATGCAGAAACGCTTATCGAAAACAATAAAAATACACAATAAGACTATCGGATACAAACACCCCGTCTTTATTATCGCTGAAGCTGGCGTTAACCATAACGGCCGGCTTGATCTCGCCCTTAATCTTGTAGATGCTGTTTCTGAAAGTGGCGCCGATGCTATTAAATTTCAAACATGGAAAGCGGAGCAATTAACGACAAAATCAGCAAAAATGGCGGCGTACCAAAAAAAGAATATGGGTGTTGAAAAGTCCCAATTTGACATGCTGAAAGGATTGGAACTCCGAGAGGATTTTTTCGAACCTATAATGAAGCGATGCCGTGAAAAAAATCTTATTTTTCTCTCCACTCCTCATGGCGGATTTGAAGCTGTGGATTTTTTAGAAAAATTAGATATTCCGGCTTATAAATTCGGCTCTGGCGACCTTACCAATATTCCGGTTTTGGAACACGCGGCGCGCTACCAAAGGCCCATGATAATTGGAACGGGAATGGCTAACATGGATGAGGTAAAAAATGCGATTGATTGTATTAAAAATCAAGGAAACAATGATATCATAGCTCTTCATTGTACGACAAATTATCCCTGCCCCCCAAACGAGATAAATCTCATGGCGCTAATAACGATGAAAAAAAAATTAGATGTTTTGGTGGGATATTCCGACCATACACTTGGAATCCAGACCCCCATAATGTCTGCCACGCTTGGCGCCTGTGTTATAGAAAAACACATAACCCTGGATAGGGACATGCCGGGACCCGATCACTTGGCATCTACCGAGCCCGATGAATTCAAAAAAATGGTCGACGCATTAAGGCTTGTAAAAACCATTCTCGGCTCAAACCAAAAAAAACCCAATCAAAGTGAAATCGCTATCATGGAAATAGCAAAAAAAAGCATTGTATCAACAAAAAATATAAAAAAGGGAGAGGTTTTTACAAAAAATAATATAGGCATTAAGCGTCCGGGAAACGGCATTGAGCCTAGGTTTTATTTTGATATACTCGGAAAAATATCGAAGACAGATGTGGCGGAAGATTCGTTAATTCAAAAAGAGCATTATGAATAAAAAGAAAAAAATATTAATTATTACCGGAAGCCGCGCGGAATACGGTTTGCTGAAACCTATCATAAAGGGACTCATGAAAAACAAAAAAATAGAACCACATCTTTTGGTTACAGGAATGCATACCTTGAAAAAATTCGGCTTTTCGGTCAATGAAATAATACAAGATAAAATGCCAATAAAAGCTGTGGTAAAAATTTTAGAAAAAAACGATATGCTCATTTCTTTAACAAAGGAAATACTTGGCATACGAAAATGTTGCTCTTCATTAAAACCCGATCTCATTCTGGTTCTAGGAGACCGCGATGAGGCCTTTGCCGGTGCTATTGTGGGAGGTCATATGAGAATACCGGTTGCCCATATCCACGGGGGCGACGTGACTGGATTTGTCGTTGATGAATACATACGCCACTCAATAACAAAATTTTCCCACCTTCACTTTGCAGCCAGCAAAAAAAGCTTTGATCGTATCATAAGGCTCGGCGAGGAAAGGTGGAGGGTCTTTGTCTGCGGGGCTCCGGGGATAGATAGCATACGCCAAGGAAACTTTGCATCGAAAAATTCTATAGCAAAAAAATTTGGATTTGATAAAAATAAAAAATGGCTTTTAATCATTCATCATCCCGCGCCTCTTGACCAAATAATATTTTTACGGCAGATAAGGCCGCTTCTTGAATGCGTAAAAAACATAGATGCTGAAAAAATTATCATTTATCCAAATTCAGACACCGGCAGTAACATTTTTATAAAAGAAATACATACATGCAAAAAAAATAATAATTTTCACATTTATAAAAATCTTCCAAAAAATGATTTTTTAAATATCATGAACAGCGCTGATGCGCTTTTAGGAAATTCAAGCGCCGGTATAATTGAATCGGGATATTTTAATCTGCCGACCGTAAATATAGGAAATAGACAAAAAAACCGAGAAAGGGGGAGAAATGTTATAGATTCTGATTATAAAAAAAATACTATAAAAAAAGCCATAGCAAGGGCACTTTCTCCCCAATTCAAAAAAAACTGCAAAAACATGAAAAGTCCGTATGGAAACGGCCACGCAAGCGAAAAAATCATAAAAATTTTAGAAAAACACATTGATAATAAAAAATTATTCCTTAAAAAATTAACTTTTTAACTTACGTATGAAAATACTCGGCATATGCCCTGAGGCCTGGATTTCGTCAGCGGCACTGATAGAAAATGGCAGAATAATCGCTGCGGCTCCCGAAGAAAGATTTAATAGGGAAAAAATGTCAAGGAAATTCCCTTTTTTGGCCATACAATATTGCCTCAAGGAAGCACAATGCGGTCTTGAAGATATAGATTACATAGCCGTTGGCTGGAACCCGGGAATACATATTCAGCTTTATAATTTTAGGTTTTCCGATGCAGCCCGCTGGCGTGCGGAATATTTATATTCAGTGCCAAATCACTTCATGAAACTTTTAAAAGATAAAAAAGTTAATTACGTGGAACAATCTTTAATGCAAAAAAACCATGATTGTAAAATAATTTATGTGACACACCACCATGCCCACGCCGCCAATGCTTTTTTCCTGTCCCCGTTTAAAGAAGCGGCTATTTTAACAGCGGACGGAAGAGGAGAAGACGATACATGTCTGTATGCAACAGGAAAAGACAACAAAATTATGGATTTACAAACCATGGCCATCCCCCATTCTATCGGCCTCGTGTATTCAAGCGTTACGCAGTTTTTAGGATTCCGTCCGCATATTGATGAATGGAAAGTAATGGCGCTAGCATCGTATTACCCGAATGAAAATAAATATTACAAAATATTCAAACAAATAGTGATGCCAGCGCGCGACGGAAAAATTGAAATTGACTTACGATTTTTCAATTACTATCTCCAGGACAGAAGTGAATATTATACTCCTTCATTTGAAAATACTTTTGGAAAACCAAGGCTATCCCATGAAGAAATCACAGAAAAACACAAACAAATCGCCGCCGGGCTTCAGAGAATAAGCGAGGAAGCGCTTGCCTATATGCTTAATTGGCTTTACAAAAAAACAAAAATGGAAAATGTCGCTGTCAGCGGAGGCAGCTTCATGAACTCCGTATTCAATGGAAAAATAAAAAAATTAACGCCTTTCAAAAATGTTTTCATATCCTCTTGCCCCGATGACAGCGGCGTGCCGATGGGAGCTGCATTATATGTCTACAATCATATTCTTTCCAATACTTTGCGGAAGGAACAAACTCACAATTACTACGGGCCTGAATTCTCAAATACCGATATTGCCATAGCGCTAGACAAGGCAAAAATAAAAAAAGTTTTTACTCCGAACATAGCAAAATATGCGGCGAATCTCATCAGTAAAGGCAAGATAGTCGGCTGGTTTCAGGGGAAAATGGAATTCGGGCAAAGGGCGCTCGGAAACCGATCCATCTTAGCCGATCCGCGACTCAAAAATATGAAAGACAAATTAAATATTGCGATTAAGTATCGAGAATCGTTTCGGCCGTTTGCCCCATCCATACTTGAAGAAAAAAAAATGGAATACTTTGAGTGCGATGGAAACGATTCATCTCCTTTCATGGAAAAAGTCTTCCAGATAAAAAAAGAAAAGCAAAAAAAAATACCGGCAGTTACCCACGTTGATGGATCCGGTAGAATCCAAACGGTTGATAAAAAAACAAATCCCCTGTATTATCAATTAATATCAGAATTTGAAAAAATAACCGGCGTTCCAATTGTCCTCAACACTTCTTTTAATTTAAACGGCGAACCGATAGTCTGCACACCCAATGACGCCATAAGGACTTTTTTTTCCTGCGGCATGGATGCCCTTGTTATGGGAAACTATGTGCTTACCAAAAATATTATAAAAAATAAAAAATCGTTATTCACTAAAACAATGGAAAAAAAATGAAAAATATCCTAATAATCGGAGCTGGACAAATCGGCTCACGACATCTTCAAGCGTTGAAAGCAGTGCGCACGAGCATTCAAATATTTGTCGTCGACCCCTCGCCTGAATCTCTAAAAACAGCTAAAAAAATGTATGAATTAACACGAATGGGCGAGAGTGAACATATGGTTCGCTTTTCAAATAAACTTCCTCATAATCCAGAGCAAATTGACGTGGCTATTATCGCCACGAACTCTGATGTGCGAAGAGAAGCCTGTGAAACTCTGCTGGAAAGAACCGATGTTCGCCATCTTATATTTGAAAAAATACTATTTAATCATAAAAAAGATTATGATGAGATTGGTCTATCTCTCAGAAAACATAAAACAAAAGCTTATGTCAATTTTAACATGAGAATGCATCCCATGTACTCCTCGATTAAAGATGAGCTTGGCGATGATAAAATTTTTTATCATGTTTCTGGTGGAAATTTTGGCCTTGTGACCAATGCCATCCATTACCTTGACCATCTCGCGCTTCTTGCTCATTGCCGAGATTTTACCATTAACACAAATCTCCTCGACCACAACCCGATACCCAGCAAGAGAAAAGGATTTTTAGAATTTACAGGAACAATTGAAGCAAAACTGAAAAACGGCAGTCAGATGCTCGTTACCTCTTATGAAACCGGCGGGGCTCCTTGCCAAATAATAATCTTTAATAAAAATATGCGCATCATATCAAGAGAAAATGAGGGAAAATTTTGGATAGCAAAAAAAGAAAATTCATGGTCCTGGCAGGAAATATTGAGCCCTTGGCCATATCAAAGTGAAATGACCACGCACCTGGTTGAAAGACTGCTTCATAAAGGAGAATGCTCATTGCCAACATATCAAGAGTCAATAAAAATCCACCTGCAAATGCTTGAACCGCTGTTAGAACATCTGAACCGATTTTCAAAAAAAAAGTATAATTACTATCCCTTTACATAATAATTAATACTTGTAATTCTTAATTTCTGCTGATTCAAAATCCTATTATTCAAAATTTAGAATTAAAAAAATTGATATGTCCGAAAAAATTCTATTAGTCGGTGCTGGTCCAATTGCTCAAGAATACGCCAAAGTACTACAAGCGCTTCATGCGCCGCTTATTGTTGTTGGCAGGGGCAAGGAATCGGCTAAAAAATTTTTTGCTAATACCGGATTTCAAGCTGAAATTGGCGGCGTCAAACTTTGGCTGCAAAAAAATAATCCGCCCGCAAAAGCAATTATTGCTGTTGGCGAAAAAGAGCTTGGAGAAACGGCCCGGCTCCTTATTCAATCAGGCGTGAAAGAGATTCTTGTTGAAAAACCCGGCGGATTTATTGCTGATGACATACGGAAAGTTGGTAAGCTTTCCGGTGAAAAAAAGGCTAAAGTGTATATCGCTTATAATCGCCGCTTCTATTCATCCGTGCAAAAAGCGATAGAAATAATAAATGAAAATGGAGGAGCGTTGTCATTTCATTTTGAATTTACCGAATGGATACATAAAATACCAGCAACAAAAAAAACAGCCGGAATAATCCACGAATGGTTTTTGGCAAACTCTACACATGTCATTGATCTGGCTTTTTTCCTTTGCGGTAAGCCAAAAAAACTCACCGGCTATGCGTTAGCGGGCTTTCCTTGGCACAATGGCAGCTCTATTTTTACCGGCGCAGGTGTTACTGAAAAAAATGCGTTATTCTCCTACCACGCAAACTGGGAATCGGCGGGCCGATGGGGTATCGAAATTTTGACCGCTAAAAACCGCCTTTACTTGCGTCCGCTTGAGAAACTTTCCATACAAAATATCGAGGAAATTGATACTGCGAATGTAATAATCGACGATACGCTAGATATAAAATTCAAGCCCGGATATTATTTACAAGTCAAATCTTTTCTCGAAGATAAAAAAAATCTTCCCGATATCCAAGAACAAATACATATGCTTGCATGGTATGAAAAAATTAACCAAGCCTGATTAAATATATATGATAATAATAAAACAGCTCAAATATATCCAAAATTATATTTATCAAAATATTCTTTTACCAAGAATATTGAATATAAAACATAAAAATATTTTGTTAAAAAATTTGGAGTTTAAAAATGTTAAAAAAAATAAACGCTGTTTTATTATTGGCGGGGGTCCGTCTATAAATGAAATCAATCTTTCGCTTTTAAAAAATGAGGAAACATTTTGCATGAATGAGCTTGATCAGCACCCAATGTATAAGGAAATTCAGCCAAAATATCACAGTTTGATTGATACCGCCTATTTTACCCAGCCGCTGGATTATTTTCATACCCAGCAATTCTTGAAAAAAACAAACTCCATATCGCCTGCAACTAAAATATTTATCAATATCAAGGCGAAAGAATTCATTGAACAACACAAAATGTTCACGGGTCATTGCCTCTATTATATAAGCATGCAGGGGATCATGAATGATAAGTTTGATTTTAATATTGATATTGAAAAAACAATCCCCTTCCCCAAAAATTCCGCGCTTCTATGTTTATTGCTCGCAGTATATATGGGATATTCTAAAATCTATTTACTTGGCTGCGAGCATAATTTTTTATCAGTACATATTGCCGCTGACAAATCTCTCAGCTATGGCTGGGCTTACAAAGATGCGAGAGATGATCTTGACACCTCAAACCCCGAAGTAGTAAAAAAATATCTTGACGAAAGGCACACACACGCTAGCTACGAGTTGCAAATATCACGCGCCAAACAACTTTTCAAAAATTACCGGCTATTTTATAATAAAGTGCAAAAACTCTATCCTTGCATAAAAATCTATAATGCCACGCCAAATAGCTTTTTGGATGTTTTCCCCACCATAAAATTTGACGATATAAAATTTCCTAAATAATATTTATGCTTAAAATCCTAAAAAAAATTAGAAAAAGAATCATGGAAGAGGGTCTATTTCAGACAGTAAAAAAAGCTCCTCATTTGATTCGTGTAAAAATAAAATCCATTATAAAAGATAAAAAGCCTACATTTTTTTCACGGTGGGGCGTGAGTTCTAGAAAATGGAAAAAAATTCAATTAAAACATGAATTAAATTTCTGGAAAAACCCCCTGCAATTCCAATCGTTGGATGGATACCCAAATTTCCGAGAAAAATTATTTACAATAACGAAAAATCTCTTCTCAAATGTTATTTTGGATTTTCCGGGCGGAAAAGTGCTTGATATCGGATGCGGGCCCGAGCTTGGATTTCTGCCATACGTGAATGCAAAATATAAAATAGGCATAGAGCCCCTGGCAGAGGAGTTACGCCAATTCTATAACTATGATGACGATATTTTACTTATTACATCCTCATGCGAACAATTGCCATTCTGTAAGGAAAATATTGATGCCATTTACTGTACTAATGCCTTGGATCATATGCGGCGACCATATAAAGCATTGAACGAAATGTATCGGGTGCTTAAACATCATGGATATTTCGCGTTTTCTGTTGATATTGGAGGGACAAAAAAGCATCCCGTTAAAATAATGGAAAAAGATTTACGAAAATGATTTCAGGGCCATCCATTTGATATTATACAAGAGGTTTGCACAACAGAAGTAGGTCATGGCTGGATTAATGTGCCCTTATATATTTTTCAAGGATATAAAAATTGAATTTCCTTCAAAGTAACATATATGAACGAAACAAATTTTACAGACAAAAAATTTTGGAGCGAATATTATAAAGACTTTAAGCCGCAGATAATAGGAAAAATTTATTTCCATGATATTTTTGATAAATATTTGACTCCGGATTTTTCCAAAACTGTAATTGAAATAGGCTGCGCCGGCGGTAATTATCTCTGCTATCTTGCAAAAAATTTTAATTTCCAACCATATGGTATAGATTACTCCGACGAGATAGCTAAGACCTATGCCACCTTCGAAGCCAACCGCCTTTTACCTCCAACTCTATTTAGAGAGGATATTTTTACCTGGGAAACGACCAAAAAATTTGATGTTGTATGTTCTATTGGTTTCATCGAGCATTTTGAAAACATTCATTCTGTTATAAAAAAACACGTTGATCTCTTGTCCCCCGGGGGAATGTTGATAGTATCCATGCCACACTTTGCCCACGCCCAATATATTTTTCACTGGCTGATAGACCGTGAAAATCTCAAAAAACATAATACTAAAATTATGAATTTATCGTCACTCAAAAAATCACTTTCCGGTTTACAGATAAAGATTATCCACCTCTCATACTATAGAACATTCGGTTTTTGGACAGAAAGAAAAAATATGCAACGCTGGGAAAAAAGTATTCAATATGGGATAAATTTTTTCGGAAGAATATTAGTAAAAATTTTAGGATGGAATAAACCCAATTTTCTTTTTTCTCCGCACATTATATGCATAGCCAAAAAAATATAATATGAATAATAAAAAGCTTACAATATTAGAAATCGGAACAACGGACACAAAGGGTGGCGCTGCTTTGGTGTCGTGGGAGCTTAAAAGCATGCTTGAAAAACTCGGGCATGAAGTATATATGGCCGTAGGCTTTAAACGATCGGCTGATCCAAAAATTTTTGACCTCTTTGATGCTCCGTTAAACCGTCTCATTTCAAAAATTATCCATAAAAATTTTTATCAAAGACTCTCGCACCACATCGCATATCATAGATCAAATGATATTTCCATCCCGTTTGCGAAAAAAATTTCTCATCTTAAAATATTGAAGGATACAGATGTTATCCACGCGCACAATCTTCATTCAAATTTTTTTAATCTTAGAGAGCTCCCCAGGCTATCCAATCAAAAACCCTTTGTCTGGACGCTGCATGATATGTGGGCATTCACCGGCCATAACGCATATACATTCGATTGCGAACACTGGCAGAGTGGCGGCTGCGCTTGCGATTTACCGGATTCAATACCGCCGCATAAAAGGAATAATACGCAATATCTCTGGGATAAGAAAAAAAAAATATTTGAAAAATCAAAACTTCACATTGTTGTTCCTTCCCAATGGCTGTATAATCTCGTAAAAAAAAGCATCCTTAAGCACCAGCCATTGACATTAATCTATAACGGCATAGATACCGATACATATTATCCAAAGGATAAAAAATCAACGAGAGAAAAACTGGGGTTGCCATTGGATAAAAAAATTATTATGTTTTCCAGCAAAGCCGGAAAAAAATTTATAAGAAAAGGATGGGATTATGCTGAAAAAATTATTGAAGACCACAGACTTGATGATACAATTTTATTTTTATGCATCGGAGGCAAAGAATCGGAAAGTATACGAAAAAATATCAAATATATCCCTTACATTTCGGATCCGCACCTTTTAGCTGAATATTATTCAGCCAGCGACGTATTAATATTTACCTCTATTGCTGAAAATTGCCCATTGACAGTGCTTGAAGCCATGGCATGCGGTTTGCCGGTACTCGCATTTGCCACCGGCGGTATCCCGGAACTTATCGTGCATAAAAAAACCGGCTACGTTGCCGAGTATAAAAACAAAAATGATCTTCAGGCTGGCTTTGAATACCTCATTACCATGCCTCAGGACAAATCCAATAGCATGACAGAAGAATGCCGAAAAAGAGTCGTGCGCAATTTCAGTCTTCCAAACATGACGCAACAATACCTAAATCTTTATCAAAAAATTCTCTATGCGTAAATTTCCGATGGGAATTATGTTCCATCATTTTCATAATAACCGGCATTATGGGGGGCAGGGTTCTATATCAAAAAAAGATTTTGAAAAAATTATTCATTATATTAAACCCTGGCGAATACTTGATCCCCATGACTGGATAGAACGAGTCAATCGGGGTCTATTGACAAAGAATGATCTTTGCCTGACTTTTGACGACGCGCTCCTGTGCCAATATGAAATAGCCCTGCCGATTTTAGAGAAATACAATCTCAGAGCGTTTTGGTTTGTATATTCATCCGTATTTGAGGGGGGGCTTGGCAAATTTGAAATATATCGCCTGTTCAGGTCAAAATTTTTTAAAAACATGGATGATTTTTATAAACTTTTTTTCTCAAAAATCCAAAATTCAAGGTTTGAAAAATCAGCACGGCTCAAAATATCTCAAGTCGATATTGACCGTTTCCAATATGCTTTTCCGCATTATTCAGTAAACGACATCAGATTTCGCATGGTGAGAGATAAAATATTAAACCGCAATGAGTACGAATCAATTATGGATGGAATAATCCGAAAAAAAGGGCTTACCGCAGAGCATCTTGCGAAAAATTTATGGATGACAAACAAGCACCTTAAAGACCTCAGCGATCATGGCCATGCCATAGGTCTTCATTCTTACACCCATCCAATGATTATGGGCAGTCTTTCATTTTCCACGCAAAAAGAGGAATATCAAAAAAATTTTAATCATATAGTCGAGATAACCGGCAAGCCTCCCCTCTCCATGTCACATCCGGACAATTCTTATAATGACCATACCCTCAAAATCTTAAAACAACTAAAAATTATTTGTGGATTTCGATCCAACAAATCTCCTCCCAACCGCGGAAAAGTTAATCAAAGTCAATATGAATTAGCCCGTGAGGACCATACGCATATAATAAAACTAATTAATAAACGAAAAAGTTATGAAAATAAACAGTCATAATGAATGGGATAAGCTCCGAGAGATTATTGTCGGCAGGGCTGAAGGCCAGACATGCCTGACCTACCCGGAATCCGAAACTTTAACCGAGGAACTTTTAGAAAAATCTACCAAGTTGGCACGAGAGGCTTTTCCGCAATGGCTGGTAGACGAAATACGCGAAGACCTGGATGGCTTATCAAAAACGCTTGAATCCTTCGGGGTAAAGGTGCACAGACCAGATACTTCACATATTAACAAACGATTTGAAACACCATTTTTCAGGGCTTCTGGCGATCATGTATATGACGTGAGAGATCTGCATCTGGTTGTTGGGAATACTGTCATTGAATCGCCGTCGCAAGAACAGCATCGGTACTTTGAAGCCATGGGGCTTTACGATATCTGGTATGAATATTTTAAAGAGGGCTTCCGCTGGATTTGCGGGCCGAAACCCAAGCTCAAAGGCGATTATATGATCACTTACTATGAAAACGGAAAAAACCAGTACGATGATGGGCAAAAATTCATCAAACTAAAAGAAAATGAGATACTTTTTGAAGCCGCAAATACCGTAAGGATGGGTAAAGATCTTTTATATCTTGTTTCTCGCTCTGGCAATGAACTTGGAGCTAAGTGGCTTCAGAGTATTTTGGGAGATGAATATAGAGTTCATACTACTGATAAAATTTACCGCTCGAGCCATATTGATTCCACGGCGCTTTGTCTCCGTCCCGGGCTAGTGCTTTTGAATGGCGAGAGAGTAACCCCAGATACCTGTCCAAAAGTTTTCGATAAATGGGACAAGATATATTTTCATGACATTGTCCCCGCTCCAGAAAAAACAATTGAATTCCAAAACAAAATCAGAAAGGTTGTGTATCAAAAGCTTGCGGCGCTCAATATTAAAACCGGGCTTGATTCTATCAGTTCGGACTGGATCGGAATGAATATTTTGTCAGTTGATCCAAATACAGTCATTTTAGATAAACGCCAGGTTCCGATGATAAAAATGCTCGAAAAGCACGGGATAACCCCCGTTCCCATAAGTTTCAGACATTCTTATTTCATGGGAGGCATCCACTGCAGCACGCTTGATACGGTTAGGGATTCAAAGCTTGAAAGCTATTGCGATTGATATATCCATTGACAATATCAATGGGTGCATTATACTAATTAAAAGTCCTCACGTATTAAGTGGGAGATATAATAAAATGAAAATACTATGAAAAATGATGAAACATTAAACGTAAATAAAAATAATTGGGAAAATCTGTATTCTGAAAAAACGACTTTTTTGCAATATCCTGCGGATTGGATTATAAGATTCCATAATTTATATTTGAAAAAAAATCTACCAAGCGGAAAAGTGCTTGATTACGGATGCGGTACGGGCAACAATAGTATTTTCTTTCTTGACAAGGGATATGAGGTTTGGGGAATCGACGTAACCGAATCCTATAAGAAACTCGTTAAAGCCAATATGGAAAGCAGGGGCCACAACGTGTCTCTTATGGAAAAATTCGCTGTTCTCTCCCCCGATGCTAAACGATTGCCCTACGAAGACAACTTTTTTGATCTCATTGTCGCAAATCAGGTACTCTACTATCTGCCAACCGAAGAACATATTAAAAAAATCGTACAGGAATTCCACCGATGCCTGAAGCCGGGGGGTACGGTTTTTATCACCATGATGGGGCCAAAAAATTACTATATTGTGTATCATGCAAAACAGATTCTCAATAATAATGTATATGAAATTCATTTCGATGATCCCAATGACCGGCTCAAGGGATATCGAGAATTTATCTATCTTGTGCGTGATGAAAGCGAGCTCTGCCACCTTTTCTCGGAATTCACACCGGTCAATATCGGGTATCTTGACCAAGGTTTATTCACAGTAAAATCAAATTTCCATTGGATTTTTGTGGGACAAAAAAAATAGACAGTTGCTGGCACGGATATTTTAAAAGCTCCACCAAAATCGTGGAGCTTTTTTTATATTATTAAAATAAAAATAATTCCTAAAATTCCAAGCGCGAAAGCAATGTATTCTTCGATAACAAATTTTTTATTTTCGTGAAAAAAAAACCAGCCTATAAAAATTGGGATAATTGTGCCAAAAATATTTTTCAACGGCAAAACAACTGATACGGAACCGCCAAGCTCAAAAACTCGATAGAGCGCCAAAAGCGCGCCTACAACACAAATGCTTAATGGAAATATTACAAACACATTTTTCAATTCAAGGCTTAATGGATTTTCCTTTAAAGTAATCATAAGAAATATTGACCCTAAAAAAGATCCTCCGTACCAACTTGCTAAAAATGTCTGATGAGAAACCGTGGAAGAAAAAATTTTTAGCAAAAAAGTGCTCACTCCGCCGATAATGACAATCACAAATATGTAATATAACCAACGCGATTGCGTTTTATTTTTGGCTGCATACGATGATTTGAATATTCCCATAGACACGAAACACAGCGCAATGCCAACAATCTCAAGAGGGTTGAGCGTTTTTGCTTCCCTTAGAATAATTAAAGCCAAAATTACTGCCACGATATCCACAAGTGGCAAAAACAAAGTGGTTTGGCTTAGGCTTGATTCTGTCGCTTTCCAAAAATAATAACTGGCAATGGCATTGAATATGCCCATAAAACCTATAATGACCGCGGAAATGTCGAATGAAAATCCGCCTGAAAATAGGACATATGCCAATGCAAGCATCGCGGAAAATAAAAACTGATAAAATATCCCTAATGTTTTCTTTGGAAGAACATCAGTAAGCGCCTTTGTCAAAAACGAACTCCCAATCCCAAAAATTACCAAAAAAATAAAACCTATTTCCCAGCCCATATTTTTCCTCCCATGACATTAAAGTGCAAATTTTCCATATTAAGATTTTTTTTCCAAGGAGTCAAGATGACGGAGCATCTTCTCTCCGAGTTTATGACATATCAGATTATTCATAAAAAGCTCATATCCATTCTCTGCTATTTTTTGAATCGTTGTGTTATGGTGAAATGCCCAAAGGATAGTATTGGCCAAATCATCTGCATTTCCCGGCTTGAATGTAAGACAGGTTTCTCCTTCGCTTAACAATTCCATCACACCCGGATTCCTTGCAGTAATATAGGGAAGCTTAAGAGCAAGGCTTTCATATGCTTTATGCGGAATCGTACGCTCCAATCTTTCGTGGGACGACAATTGCCCCAAGCTCAGATGGCATTTCTGCATTTCCAGCCGCAATTTCTCGTCTGATAAATATTCCGCAATAAGCGTTATATTTTTTATATTGAGCTCTTTGATTAATTTTTGTATCCCCCCAAGCTCCATACCGTTTGCCAACATCAAAAAATGGATGGGATATTTTTCCAGAGCCTTTGCCGCTTTAACGGCAACGCAGCCGCCAGCTTCAGGCAAAAGGCGCCCACGAAACAATACGGTATATTTTTTATTTTTTTCAACTAAGGGCTGATAAAAAAAAATTTCTTCATCAACGCCTATCCAAGCGTGATAGAATTTCTTTTCCGGCAACTTATACATTTTTTTAAAATATTCAATCTGATGCCTTGATTCAAGCATCGTAAACCAGGCGATTCGGCAAGCCAAAAAATCCAACAACCAATAATAATATCCTTTTAATGAAACGCGGCGAGCTAAATTTCTTGAAATAATCAAACGCTCGTATACCGAGCAAAGCGCGTTATAAATCATTTTCTTTCTACAGAAAGGCCATAAAAAAATTATAATAAGTGGGCTATCATACCCAACCATTACATAATCTACCTCCTTTGCATGCAATCGATATTTTTGAAGAATCTGAGAATACCTTAAAAAACCATGGATACCATGAAAAGAATATTCTATAATTTCCACATTATTTTTTCTTAATCCGCTTTTATATACTCCGTCCACAGATGAATGTATGGGAGCAAAACTAAAAAAAAGTATTTTCATATTTTTTTTCTTTACATTCTTGCTTGGTCTTCGGTTTTTGTAAAATCATCGATACCCCATATCCGCTTACGATACAGTATAGCGGGGCAAAAACAACGCGATATCTGACATACCCGACTATACCTGCGGTTATAATAAAATAGCTTATTATAACAAGCGTCATTGAGCCGAATAATTTTATTTTATTTTTATACATATGCATTATCCCCAAGAAAAAACAAAAAAATACAACGGTCTGAATAAAAAATAAAATTGGGGTTAAAAAATATTCTTTTTCCGCGTTTCTAAGGATACGCGTAAATCTCCCTGTCATGGTTTCTGAAAGCACCCAACCGTTTCCCATGGGAGATGGGATATGATACTGTGAAAAAATAATATTTTTAGGTGTTCCCAAAATCATATTTACGCTTCCTTTCAGGTGGTAGAAGAGATATTCAAAAGGGTGTTTTTTTATATAATTCATTGCCACTTTTTTTTGAATTTCTGATTTTAGGAACATATTTTCCGTTCCATCAAGGGCCTTGCCCAAAAGCTCCTCTTTCGACGCCTCCATGCTCTTGTTTTCTAATATAGATTTTACTTTTGCCGCATTGTATTCCATAAGGTTGTAGCCTTCAATACTTGTTATAGAATAATACCCAAAATTAATATAATTCCTTATTTGCCACGGAAATAATATTAATAAAAAAATAAATAGATACAATATGCATCTACCAATACTCTCAAAAAGGCGATAATATGGAAAGAATAAAAATGGTATTATAAAAATCGGAAGGTATTGAGATACAGGCCTTATAAGTGTTGCCAAACCAAGCAATGCTGCGCTTATTATAACGAAAGAAAGGTTCCCATATTTAATCGCTTTAATAAGAAAAAATATTGACAGAGAAAAAATACAAACAAAGATTGTTTCGGCCATCAATTGTGTGGCCAAAATTGAAGCTAAGATATTTATTGAGTATAAAAAAGATGCTATCAACCCTGCCCGATGGGATTGAAATATTTCTTTTGAAGTAAAATAAATTACAATGCCTGTCGCCACATCAATTATTATCTGAAATAACAGCGTGAGCCAAATCTTTATTCCAAAAATATAAAAAATTATTGCTAAAAAAATAGGATATACAGGAGTTCGAAAACCATCGAATGATTGAAAAGATTTATTTGTCAGCAAATCTATCGCAAGCCGATAGTACTGGGTCGCATCCGAGACAAGAACGCTTTGCGTAACTGCCGAGCCTTTCCACGGCTGCAACGCAAAAAAGAAAATAATCCGCACCAAAAAAGCAAGGATAATTATATACAACAAATGTTTATTATAAATAATGTTATTTTTTTTCATGGTAGTCTTCCTCGGTGTTAACGGCCCATATATTTTCTTTTGATTGAATGCCATTAATAATATTGTCTACGGCAACCATGGCTGTCAGCATAGAATGATCCATGTTGTTATATTTATGCATACCGTTTCTTCCTATTAATATAAGATTTTCAAACGTATCAAGATATTCCCTTATCTCCCCAAAGCGTTCATATGACCCAAAATAAGCAGGATATGTTTTTTCCACCCGCACGACATGTGTTTCGATAATATTTTTTTTGTCAACAATACCGATACTCGCAAGTTCGTCCGAAGCAAGCATAATCATTTCGTCATCACTTTTTTTCCAAATAGCATCGTTTTTTGTGCAAAAATATTCCAGGCTCAATAAAACGTTCTCATGGTTTTTCACAAGATATGGGCTCATATTATTGCATATCTGTATCCTGCCCACTTTTACGTCGTGTTCTTGTATATAAAGCCAATTATCTTTTATTGGCAAGCCGTCGCTGTCTTTCAATATTAATCCTTTTACCATCATCACAACAAGCACCATATCGCGGTACATAAGACCTTCGCTTATTTCCAATTTATCTTTCGGCGCATTTTTTATTCCGCGCACAAGCTCTTGAATTGGCATGGTTGAAAAAAAATAGTCGCCGATAAATTCTTTTTTCTCTTCACCTCCGACATCCGCCACCGCCCCCTTTATAGTGTTTCCTTCGGATATAAAATTTTCAATGGCGTGATGAAACAAAATCTGACCACCCTTATTTTTAATTATATTCGCGACTTCTTCCCACATTTGTCCTGCTCCAAATTTTGGATACATAAACTGCTCTACAAGCGAGGTTTCTTTATTTTTTTTGTTTAAATTACTATTTTTTATAAATATTTTTTGCAACGCATCAATAAGTGCCTTTCGTATTGATAAACCCTTGACTCTTTGCGCACCCCACTCCGCGCTGATTTGCGAGCACGGAATACCCCATACCTTTTCAGTATATGATTCAAAAAAAGTAGAATAAAGTTCTTTCCCAAAACGGTTGATATAAAACTGCTCTAAATTTTTTTCATTTTGTATGGGGAAAATAATGGCTTTTGCGTAGCTTAGGCCAATAATAAAAATTTTTATTACGCCCAATTTTTTCAACGTATCAATGCTTAAGCTAATCGGATAATCAAAAAGTTTTCGTAGAAAATATATCCTTGTAATTCTTTGGCGTATCAGCATAACTTCTTGATTTTTTTCAGGATCAGGACCGTCCTCGCTCATAACTTTCATGCTCCTATGATGATACTGAACAGTTTCTGCGCGCCGCAATTTTTGAAGAGGCAATATATTAAACCACCAATTTGTAATCCTGTTTGATTTTGAAAAAAATCTATGAGGTCCAATATCGGATTTGTTGCCATCAAAGTCTATAGTCCGCGCGAGCCCGCCGATAAAAGAGCTTTTTTCTAAAATAATTGGCTTAATATCTGTTCTTGTCAATAATTCGTACGCGGCTGTCAATCCTGCCGGTCCCGCTCCGATGATTATTGCTATTTTTTGTTTATTATCCATAATCAAAAACTAAATTTGTAAATTTTTAAATTGTCGACCTCCCATAACAATGAAATTTTTTGCTGCAAATATTCAGGCATTGTTGAATTTAATTTATCATCCCATACTAATATATCTAATCGCGAAGCATTCATTTTTTCGTATTCTTTTTTTTCAATAAAATTTTTATATTGATTGGCAAAGGATGATTTTTCTTCATTTGACAAACATTCCATACATCCATACAATCTCTTATTTCTTGCTCCACCAGTAAATCTTGACAAATCTGCTTTTGTAGCATTATAAAAATTTTCCTCGGCTCCCGCCTCCACGCCCCTCATCCATGCCAATAAAAAAATATTATACAATAATCTTTTTGGATTTGTATTATTTAAATGGGAATATATTCCGTCGTACGGATAATGATGCGTATATGTGGAAACATTGATTGAGAAGTTCCGGTTATTGCTCAATATAACCTCCTCATTTTCGTATTCTTTATCAAGTCTGCTGAATATCTTTCCCCACGTCTGCATTTGCGAATATTTTGGATACATAAAATAATAACTATTTTTTTGTACTACAATCGCATACCCAAAATTTATAATCAATATAAAAAACAGAAAGCAATATGAAAACACTTTTAGATTTCTATATACAATTCTAAAGAGAGAATAGGTTAAAACAGCTATGCCAATCGGCACATTAAAATACCAATGAAAGTGGCCTAAAAATAAAATTTTTCCAGTTATAATTTGCTGGTTAATCACAATGAATCCGGTTGCCAAAAGCAATAAAGAAAAATAATAAAAATTATTTTTTTCCTGCTTATAATATGCAAGAAGCAATAGAATCAAACTCGCAAATACAATTTTTGAAAATACAAATTGACGCGACGCGTATAAATTATATCTTTCAGCCGTTGCCATATAGTTCAACCCGTGAATTGTAAAATAAAAGATTATCCAATATGGCAACGACACAACCAGCCCCGTGATCCCTATCCTTATAATACGTGCGATCATCATTCGCTCTTTTTTTATAAAATAAAATACGAAAAATAGCATAGATAATGTCAATATATATAACCATGAATATATATAAATATATATGCTTGCTCCAAATAAAATTCCGGCAATATAGGGAAACTTGCGTTCGGGTTTTGTGATGCTAAAATATAAAAAAATTAAAAATAGAAAAAAAACCATTGAACTTATTTCCGGAATAACCGGGCGCGAATAAGTAAGAAAACTTATATTATTCAAATTGCTGAATTTTAACTGAATAAAATTTATTAGCTCTTTTGGAGAATATGCAATCTGCGATCCTAAAAGAATAAAAACACCTATGGCGGATGCAATAAATTTATTTTTTATCACGAGATAAAAAAACACATATATAATTAAAAACAAAATAATTGGAAAAATAAATCTTGTTCCCCAAACAATGGATGACGTATCGCTAAAAATTATTTTTAGTGGCAAAAACACTAATTCGCCAAGTGGCGGCTGAAAAAAAATATCGTTCCTTTCCTCATATAAAAATGGATTTCCTGCGAAATAGTGGCCGTCGAAAATTTCTCGAATACGGCCAGAATAATATTCTTCGTTATCCGTACCGGCTAAATATATGCCATGGTAATTTTCACCAAGCTCCAACTGAAAAAATAGCTGTGGAGATATATATAGTATACCAACGGTCAAAGACAATAAAATAGCAAAAAAGTGATTCTTAATAAATTGTAATACGAAATTCATACAATTATATGTGCGCTGAATAATTACCTATTTTTTAAAAAATATATAATATCCGCTTGTCTGATTGCTCTTTGTTTTACCAAAAATTTTATCAAAAAAATTTCCAAAAAATTCTATAATTTTATATTTACCCAGCGGACTTATCCTTAACCATGTTGCTATGGCTCCGCGAACATTTTCAACCTCCATTGAAGTAAAATTTTTAAATAAAATTCCCAAAGAATCTTTTGTAAATCTCCAATAATCCTTGTAATATCCTTCATGAGAATGATAATAATATAAAAACGGAACATATACGAAACAATACCCTCCTTGTTTTAAAACTCTATGCATCTCTTGGCACGCTTTCCATGGGTTCTCAACATGTTCAAGCACGGCAATACATATAATTGCATCGCAAGAATTATCGGAAAATGGAAGATTGTGTATGTCGCCAACGATATCCGGATTGTAATCTTTCACCGGATCCAATATTTTATAATTTACTTTTTTAATAAGTGGGGTAATCCACTCTCTGTCCCGTGATTGGCGGTTTCCCCTTCCCTTCAAAGCCCGCAACCCGCCTCCAATATCAATAATATTTTTTTTCTCAGTAAAAATAATTTTTATCTTGTCTTCAAAGAATTTATCCCACATATTTTTCATAGAATTTTTTTTATTCCTTTCTTAAAAGGAATTGGCGAATATCCAAAGTCTTTGCGTCATAAAAATTGGGATGTGCACTCTTATTTTAAATATATTAAGTTGCTTTGATATTATATCAATAATTTCTTCCAGAGAATATTCATTAGGACCGCCAATTACATAAGTCTTTTTATTTGCTTTTGGCTCTTCTATCACTTTTATTATGGCATGGATAACATCATCTATATACACGGGGCAAAGCGTATAAGAGCCGTCACCGACAATAGGGATAAACCTTGCTTTTCTGATAATCCTTACGAGCCTTGCTATGGCCTCCTTATCTCCTGCGCCATATACCTCAGCAGGACGCAATACTACCCATTCATTGAAAAAATTCTTCACAGCTTGTTCCGCCAATAACTTTGAATAAGCATATCCCCCGCCATCCGAGCTCGCGGTCCTTGAACTTAAATATATAAATCTCTTTGTATTATTTTTTTTGCAGGATTCCAAAAGATTTTTTGTTCCTTCGGTGTTGATGGAAAAATACAATTTGGTGATGTTGGTATGGGTTATCCCTGCCATATGAACGACAACGTCCATATCAACGGTTGCTTTATCAAGACTATTTTTATTCAAAAGATCGCCCACGACACAAACCACCCGCTGATCTTGAAATTTGGCGCGATCTTCCTCTTTTATTAAAACTGAGATTGAATGCCCAAACGGAACAATAAAATCAATCAATTTTTTCCCTATTATTCCGGTAGCGCCGGTAATTAAAATCTTCATATTATTATTTTTTGAATTCATTTATTCTGTATCGAATCATATTCCGCAAGAATTCAAACACGGTGCCCATCTTAATAAACGACCTTCTCCCTGTTAATCCTAAAAAAACCGTTGGGATCTCGCCAATCTTCAGATTGAGTCTCCGCGCTTGAATCATTATTTCCGCATCAATAAACCAATCGTCGGATGTAAGATGAAATTTTTCATATGCTTGCCGAGTAAAGATTTTTGGCTTAGCGTTAATATCTTTTGTGTGTAGCCCGGGAAATAAAATATGAAATATATTGTTGTATACGGCTGAAATACATTTCCTCCACACACTGTCTCCGCGCTTAATCCTAAAAGTTTTAACCAAATCAAATTTTTCATCTTTTATTTTTTTATATACCTTAGCTATATCCCCAATCGGCATTTGACCATCTCCATCTATCACTGCGATATATTGGCCACTTGCTATTTCTAAACCGCTTTTCATATCCCAGCCCATCATCCCTTCTTTTACTTTTGCAATATAACGAATCCTTGAATCATTCGATGCAATATCGGCAACAACTATTGGGGTTATGTCGTGCGAATCTTTTAAATAATTTCCAACAAGCATGAGCTCGTAATTTTTTATATTATTTACTTCCAGCTCTTGAATTGTTTTTTTTACAAAATCTCGCGCCGACTCTCCGGCACGATAACATAAAATAACAATTGATAATTCTATTTTTCCTGTATAAAAAATATTCATAATTATTGAGCACCAATGGTATCGGCGTTTTTTGCTATATTATTTTTTTAATATCATAGAATAATATATACATCCGCCGTTTCTGAAACTATTTTCTTTCACGCAGTAAAAATACTGTAATATTATTTTCTTATATTCGTTGGGTTTTCTGATAAAATCGCCTTTATCAAATTTTTGTACCAGCCGTACAAATCTGTTCTCCAATTCTTCAATTTTTGCGTCTTCCATTATTAGCAGTGCACCGTCATTTTTTAAAACGCGGCGAATTTCCTTTATAACTTGTAAAAAATGTTCATCCGACAAATGATGCAGCATTGCCATAACCAAAACAAAATCAAAGGTCAAATCCGGAAAATCAAGCTTTGTTGCGTCCATTACACGGAAATCGCCTTTTTTTATTTTCTTTGCGTACTGAATATATTTTGGGGATATATCTATGCCAACATAGGTTTGGGACTGAAAACACTCATAGAATTCGCCAGTTCCGCAACCGATGTCAAGCACTTTCAAATTTTTTTTCTCACCCAAAGTCGCCTGAATAATTTCTTTTTGTTTTTTAAAATTCAATTCAATAATTTTTCTTACTATTGTAAAAGCTCCTGGATGCTTGGCTAAAAAATTTCTTAATTCTTCAAGCATAAAATTATTTATATATAAACTTAATAATATTTTCAGCTCTTTTCTCCCATGAATATTCCCTAAGATCGCGCATATAAGTTGCGTTCATATCCAGCGTTTTAATAATCTCCGATAGATTCTTTGGATCATCGGCTTTAAAATAAAAAATACCTTTAAATTTTTCTCCTATCTCATGAAGCGACGGAATATCGCTTGCGATTATCGGCTTTCTGCTGGTAAGATATTCAAAAAACTTTAATGGCGACGTATAAGAAACTGATATTTTATTTTTAGCGCTATTCGGAATGATTAATGCGTCCGAGGCAATTATATAATAAGGAATTTCACTGTATGCGATATGGCCAATTATGGATATGTTGCTTTTATTAATATTGGCTTGGATGAATTTATCCGCGTCATATTTTGTACCCCCGACAAAAACAATATGGTAAGACTCATCTAAATAAACCGACGCGTCAGCCAGTGTTTGCGCTCCCTTCCAATCATATAAATGCCCGGTATAAATAATAATTTTTTTATTTTCAGGCAACCCAATTTTTTTTCTGCATTCATTTTTATTCATTGGCATGGAAAAACTTTTAATATCAACTCCATCGCGGGCTATAATAATTTTATCTTTTTCAATTCCATTTTCTACAAGTTCATTTTTCAGTATTTCTGTAATAGCCACTATGGCATGGCATCTATTCCAATATTTAATATACCACTTTTTATTTTTCGGCAAGGTATGCGCTTCCCAAATTACTTTTTTTGAAAAAAATTGTATAAAAGGAAGTAGATATTCATCTCGTGTATACAAAATAATATCACGATCCTTCCTCCTTAATAATAAATAAATGCACAGGCTGGCAACAAAAAAAACACTTTGAAACTTAATATAAATTCCTTGCGGCAGCTTCATGAGCCAATATGGATCAAGCGACCATATTTTTTTTACCATAAAGCTCTTCTTTACTTTGTAGTAAGAATATGGATCCTTATTCGCGTTGAGGACATCTTTTTTTGTCGGAACAATAAGCTCAACCGAGCATTGGCGTGAAAACGCTTCACACATTTTCATTATTTGTATCCCGTGCGCTTTTTCCGTCGGAATCCGTATATTGGCAATGTAGATTATCTTCATTTTATGCCTGTAATTTTATAATAGTTTGATACACAAAAAGGTTGGGCGAAATATTTGCATTATATTTCTCAAGCCAGTTCGGATACCAAACGTGGCTTTCCCTTACAACCCGGAATCCCGCCCGTATAATCATCTCCTTAAAACCTTTATAGCTTAATAAATGTATGTGGCTTCTGTCGTTAAACACCTCCTTCAACCCATAGCGCCCCAAAAGCATCTTAATCCTGTTATTCCAAACGAGAAAATTCGGCGTAGTAATGATTAGCTTTCCATTGGGTGCAAGTATTTCCTTTATTATTGATAAAAATTTTTCTTGATCAAACAAATGCTCAATGAATTCGGCGCAAATAATAATATCAAACGGATTTTCAATAAATTGCTTTGGCCA
>LBUD01000002.1 GCA_000992395.1 Parcubacteria group bacterium GW2011_GWA2_38_13
GGTCTTTTTTCAGCATTGCCGGCATTTGCCATAACAACAGATATCCAAAACGGTTTTGGTTACGCACAATCAATGGGATTTGGAACAAGAGATTTAAGAACAATTATTTTCACCATAATCAACGTCATATTGGGATTCTTGTCAATTATCGCGGTTCTTATCATTCTTATGGGCGGATTTAAATGGATGACGGCTGGTGGAAACGAGGAAAAGGTAGAAGAAGCAAAAAAGATGATTATCGCAGGTATCGTTGGTTTAGCAGTCATATTTACATCTTTTGCAATCGCAACGTTTGTGATCAACCAATTAATTTCAGCTACGGGAGCGACATAAAAAGATTTCGGTATTTGTTTTATTAGGGGAGATTTTGTTTTCAAAATCTCCCCTATATAGAAAAATTAAGTTAAAAGTTAAAAATGCAAAGTGCAAACTGCAACTTTTCACTTTGAATTTTTCACTTTGAACTTATGAAGTTACTATTCTCTATTATTATTGCTATAATACTTTTTTCTATTATCTATCCCATTACCTCGTTTGCAGGAAGCGGCATTATTAGCGTACAAAACGTAGGTTTAAATGTAACCGCAAATGCCGCTGGCCTTCCCTCTCGAAGCGATATCACGGTAATTGTTGGCGATGTGCTTGCTATTGTTTTAGGGTTTTTAGGAACACTATTCCTTGTGCTTGTGGTAATCGGCGGAATCACGTGGATGACAGCTGCGGGAAACGAAGATCAGGTGCGAAAAGCAAAATCAATGATTATGGCCGCGGTTTTAGGACTTGTGGTAATATTTCTCTCCTACACTTTCGCCCGAGTATTGGGCTCAATTTTATCTGTCGTATAATATGAAACTACTCGCGTATATTTTTTTTATTAAACCCGCTATTGCCGGATCAACAGCAATAAATGGTTTTATTAATAGTACAACAAACACCGCGGAACGATCAGGGCTTGCTCAACAAAATTCTCCATATGCCGAGTATATTATTGGCCAATATATTAACAATCTATTAAATTTTTTAGGCGTTGCCTTTATTGTTTTGATTGTCTATGGCGGTATTTTATGGATGACCGCGGCTGGCAATGACCAAAGGGTTGAAAAAGCAAAAAAAATAATTATAAATTCCACTATCGGCCTAGCGATCATACTTTTATCAAAGATGATATCGCTTTTCATTGTTGAAATTCTTACACCAATATAATCTATGGCAAAAAAAATATTTATATATTGTATTTTATTATCCGTTTTCTTTTCGGCTCTTTCGCCACTGCAAGTTTTAGCTCAACCCTCGCCCTGCGCCGAAATGCCAAAGCTTCAAGAAAAAATTAAATGCAGTATTGATAACATGGAATTAGCTCTCAATGATGCTGACAAAGAAACGTATCTTGGCCTTGTACTCAAAGGACTTTTTTCGTTTTTAGCAGTACTTTTTTTTCTTTTAATCATTTATGGCGGTATTTTATGGATGACAGCGGCGGGCAGCGATCAAAAAATTGAAAAAGCAAAAAAAATTATAATTTCCTCAACTATTGGTATTGTCGTTGTATTCACCGCGTATCTTATCACGGTTCTTGCCATTACACTTTTACGCCCTGCTCCATAATAATTTAATAATTATGCATATTTTTCTCTCAATAATAGCTATCTTCGGCGCCGTAATAATGTTTTTTCCAAGCCCTGTGCTTGCCGGTGACGCTATGCTTGATAAGCTTAATAGGATTGCTGCTGGCTTGGGACTCAGAACCGTAGAGCCGGCCAATGCCCAGGGGTTTTTGGGTGATTATATTGGAATAGTACTTGCTTCTCTTTTGGCGTTTCTTGGAGTTATATTTATGCTCCTTACTATTTACGCGGGTTTTTTATGGATGACGGCTAAAGGCAATGATGAGCAGGTAAGAAAGGCGCAAAAAATTCTCCAAACAACCATTATCGGTTTAGTCATCATAGCGCTTGCCTATGGCATTATGCGACTCCTTGAATCAATTTTGGGAGGATTATTTAAAGAATAAATATGGATAAAAAAAATTTACATTTCATAATATTGCTAACAGTTATCTTAACTTTAATAATAATAGCAGTTGCTCATCCCATATCTGCAAGCCCATTTAACAATCCGCTGATAAACGGCATCACAAACCAGCTCTATAATACCAATAGCGTGGGGAGCAGCCCGGAATATACTTTTATTGAAACACTTGGAGCAATCGTGTTTATGCTTATTTCCTTTCTTGGTGTAATATTTATCGTGCTTATTATGTATGGCGGATTTATTTGGATGGATGCTAAGGGAAATGAAAGCGATGTGCAAAAAGCTAAACACATTATCCGCGATGCAGTGGTTGGACTTATTATACTTGGATCGTCCTATGGAATTTGGATTATGGTATATAGCCTTCTTTTCGGCGAATGGGCCGCTGTTTCTTAAATTAATTCTATGAATCTCAACGCTATTAAAAAAATTATTTACAAGGCATATTATTTTTATATTATTTCCTATGCTTTAATAATGGGGGCGTATGCACGTGCCCAAGATATCACGACCGAAAATCCTATATTTTCAGAAAGACTCGCTGATAAAATGCAACGCTGGTCTTCGGGTTTTGCACAAAAAATTGGATTTAATGTAATATCATTGCCTGGAGTAATCGCGCTTTTAATTTTTGTTGTTCTTGCCGTTCTCTCCATATTATTCATAGCATTGGTTTTTTACGGCGGATACAAATGGATGATGGCAAGAGGAAATGAACAGGAAGTTGAAGAAGCAAGGGCAATAATCAGGCAAGCCATTATCGGCCTTATAGTGCTTTTGGCATCATACGCCTTCGGCTATTTTATCTTATATTATCTTATTACCGGAGGGTCGGGAGTGGGCGCGCCGGCAACACCATATAACTAACCTTGAATTACGAAATATTTGTTTTATACTCAAATCCATTAAAAAATCCTAAATACGAAATCCTAAATTCTAAACAAATCACAAATTCAAAATCACAAAGTTTTAAAATGTTTCGGGTTTGGAATTTCGAATTTAATTACTTTTATGCGTATCATATTAAAACTTTCTAAAATAATAACGCTACTATTTTTATTTTTTACGCCAGTATATCCTGTTTTTGCGCAAGGAATCGGCGGAGCAAAGCTTTGGGACAGCGTCAGGGGCTTATTAAGGCCAATCGGAGGAGCTTTTGGATATCAGTCGGGCATTCCCCCGGATATTCGCATAGTTGCATCCATGATTATTAATATTATGACAAGAATGCTCATATTCGTATTCATACTTCTGATTTTTTACGGCGGGTATGTTTATATGATGGCAAAGGGAGAAGAAGATGAGGTGCGAAGGGGCAAGGGCATTTTACGCACAGGAATTATCGGCGTAATAATTATTTTTTCTTCGCTTTCAATAGCAAAATATGTTGTCGGAAGCATTTATTGCGCCACAAGCGAATACACGGATTGGTGCTTATTTTTCATGAGATTATAGTGTCTCCGCACATCTTGCTTTATGCTTTAACCCCGCTACCAAAAAAAAATATTTTAAAACACATACACAAATAAAAGGTAGCGGGGTTAAATTTTGTCTACTTTTTCTTTTTAAAATACAATATATTTATGATATTCGCCCTAAAAACACATTTTAATAAATATTCCTATTTTTATTTATGGTTTTCCATATTTTTTTATATACTTTTTTTCAGCGCATTAAATATATTTAAATATTTAAATTACGGTTACAGCTCGCTTGATCTTGGAATCATCAGCCAAGTTTTTTTTAATTCTGCGAATGGCAATCTCTTTGCTTCGTCTATTCACTCCCCCACATATCTTGGCGACCACTTCAGCCCCATCCTTTTATTTCTATTGCCTTTTTATACTATCTATAAACATCCGCTAACGCTATGCGTTATGCAAAATATTGTTTTAGCGCTGTCCACATTTCCCATATTCCTTATTTCAAAAAAATACTTCTCTCCCATCGCTTCGCTTGGCATATCGCTTGCATGGCTCTTAAATCCGACTCTTCAGAATATGAGCATGTTTGAATTTTCATTTCTTGCTTTTGCAATCCCCTTTTTGCTTTTTGCTTTTTATTTTTATAAAAAAAATAACTTTTTACTTTTTCTTGTATGCATTGCTTGCGCGCTTCTTGCGCGAGAAGATGTTGCGCTTTATGTTTTTATGTTCGCGGTTCTGTCCCTAATTGAAAAAAAAGGCATTATATGGATCGTTACGCCATTTGTTGTAGCTATAGGATATTTTTTTTCAGCAATGAGCGTTATCAATTCGTTCAGATCAGGTGGCGGATATAAATTTTTTGTCTATTACGCTTGGCTTGGAGAAACCCCATTTGAAATTATTCAAAATATATTTTTACATCCATTAATAATTTTATTTCATTTTTTCAATATACCAAATATTGAAATGATCTTAGGGCTTCTTTTACCATTTGCTTTTTTACCAATACTTTGCCCTAAATACCTTCTGTTGGCGATTCCCTCGTATTTACAAATATTTTTCTTAGCCTCTCATCCGGGCATTATAGTTTTAAAAACCCATTATGGAGCGCTTTTTTTACCGCCTCTTTTTATATCATTTATATATTCCTTAAAAAAGCTTAAAAAAATAAAAAACACCCCTGGGCCCAAGACACAATTTATATCTCTTTTTATTAAAGAACCATTGGGAATCATAATCCTTATTATTGCATCAATATATGGCAGTATCACTATAGGACCCATTGCCGGAACCATTGTAAAAAATATTATAAATAGAGATGCTTATGCGATATCTGAAAAAAAATTTTTATTAAATAAAATACCAAGCCATGCGCCAATTGCAAGTTCCTATGATTTTCTGCCCCAGCTCTCATCAAGAGAACAGCTTTATTCAATGCATTATTTCTATCTTGGACAAAAACAATTGAGTAATACCCCGTATGCCCTACCCGAAGATACCCAATATCTTCTTATAAATTTTTCCGATTTCATATCCTATGAACTTCAATATAAAAATAATCCCGTATACCAAGAAAACTATTATTTTGGCGATAATCGTATTAATGAAAGAATAAAAAAAGATGATTTTGGCATTGTAGAAATTTTTGATGATATTGCTTTGTATAAAAAAAATTACAACTCGAATATTTTCTTATATTCAATTATTGATAATAATACAAAAATATCCAATCCAAAAAATACTCAATTTGGCTTTGGACTTACCCTTCTTGGATATAATTCTTCCGGCCTCAGCTTTTACCCAACGACTATCAAGAGAAAGGGATTACCTCTTGCCGATATTTTTCCCAGACTGTCCGACGATTGTCATTCTGAGGCCAATGGCCGAAGAATCCCCAGGCAATTTGCGCTATATTGTGGGATCCTTCACTCCGTTCAGGATGACACAAGGGAGTTGACGGACAGTCTCGGGTCGGGGGTGAGGGTGATCCCGATAGAGCTTTTTTGGAAAGTAAATCAAAAAATAGAAACAAATTATTTTATTTCCATACATCTAAAAAATAATGCGGGTAAAAACGTGTATGAAAAAATATATTCATTGGGATATGGGATATTTCCAACCCATGAATGGAAAACAATAAATATTATTCAAACTAATTATTGGCCGTACATACCGGGCTCGGTTTCGGCGGGAGAGTATAGTATATATCTTAATGTTTTTGAAATAGAAGATGGCAATGTATTCTTTGATTCTGATTTATCTACAAAAAACTATGTAACAAAAAAACGAATTCTTGGCGAATCCGTCCTGCTTGAAAAAATAAAATTCTAAATTCGAATATCGAAATCCTAAACAAACTCGAAATTCCAATCTTCCAAACTCAAAATATCTGTTTGGAACATTGTGATTTTGGATTTGTCTCGGATTTAGGATTTAAAATTTCGGGTTTACTTTATATATTGCCACCTCTCCACTATCAAATACCGTGGAGAGGTATTTTTTTTCTTCAGGACTATATTTCCCAAGCATTTTTTCTCGAGAGCCGTAATATATATGCGTTATGCCATAATTTCGCAAAAACTCAAACTTCTCATTATCAAAAATGTTATCTTGAAAAAATTTTTGCACTTTTTTTTCCTTATCTGAAAAATATAATGTTTCTACCGCGTGGCCTGCAAAAACTGTTTTCCCGCTTATCCCAGAAATAAAATGCGCAGAATTTACATCAGCTAAAATCCGCACCGTGTCTTCAGGTCGATCTGACAACCACTGCATAGACAATTTCTCTTTTTGAGAAATATATACAGAGGGATTTGCTTCTATGGATAGCGCGATATCTCTTGCCCAGACAAATACATTTGATGCCCCGAAAAGCATTGCTAAAATATAAATAGCAGCAACCGGATTATTAAAAATATATTTTTTTATAAAAACGCTTTTTATAGTATTTTCTATCCTTGGATATAGATACCAAAGATATTCAAAAGCAAAAAATATCAGCGGAATGGATAGCCCTTCCACCATTCTTCTTTGAAAATTGAAAGGCAAATAAATTATAATTATCTGCGCAACAAGCCAAATGAGTAAAAATATTTTTATATCGTCCTTTTCTTTTTGCTTTAAAAATCTATATATTCCGCATACGCCAAATATGAATAAAAATCCGTAACTTAAGAGAATCAAATGTGGCATCGGGGTTAAGTTAATATTTTGCTCAGCGCGCACACGCGAAACAATATCATTTGTCATTATAAACGCGTAATATAAAAGCATTGGCGCGGAAATTAGCAGGATAATAGCTCCTTGATAAAACGCGCGAATATTTTGTTTGTTTTTCGTAGCAAACAAATATAGTATATGCGAAAAAATAACCGCGCATATAATTGGAAATAAAAATGGATGAAAACTTAGAAGCAAAAGCGATAAAGCCCCTGCAATAACACAATAAATAAATTTTTGTCTTTCCAGCCCGACCAGATACAATAAAAAAATTATTACCAATAGCGCAAGGGATAAAACCATATGCCCGGAGTGAAGCATTGATAAAAATATATTGGATTCGGCAACCCACACATCCATTGGTTTTCCATAGTACCCGCCGTCCATGTCAACATTCGCAAATAATGGCTCAAGGTAAGCCCCGACGCCTGATGCAAAACACAGAAATAAAAAAAAGAATTTCCTTTTATTCAACTCTCTATATAAATAACTTGCAAAAACATACAGCGTAAATAATAAAATTGGAATAGCGGCTATCCGCGCCGCGTGAAATGCCAAAATCGGCGAAAAGGAAAAAACTTTTCCGATCATGCCGGCAAAATTCCAAAAAGTATTTATTATATTATATCGGGTTGATTCTGTAGTATATAAATCCCGATACAGAAAATGTCCCTTGTAAGTTTCCAAAATATTGGAAAAATAAACGTGATAATCCCCCGGCGCCAAACTATGAATGCCGGTAAAATATGCATCCTTGGGAGCATACATATAACCAAAAACAAACGGTATGGATGTACATACGATAATAATACCGGCAATAAGCCCGACAAACCACCACTCGCTTTTTGTGATTTTTATACCGAACATATTTTTATATATAGCTTACTTGTGCTTACGAAATCTCAGCGCCAGAACTTTCAAAAAACTCTCCAGCATTATCTTAATTTGAAATTTTGATTTACCTTCGCGCCTTTCTGTAAAAATAATCGGAATTTCTTTAATTACAAATCCGGCTTTATATGCTTTATAGGTTGTTTCAATTTGAAAGTTATAGCCCACGGATTCCAATGTATTTAGATTAATTGCTTCAAGAACTTTTCGCTTATAACATTTAAATCCTCCCGTGAGATCCCGTATGGGCACGCTGAGCATTGTTCGTGCATATATATTTCCAAAACGGCTAACCATTCTGCGAGTGAAATTCCAATTTTCCACTCCCCCGCCCCGGCAATATCTTGATCCCAAAACAAGATCGCTCTCCTGTATAGCCGCAAGAAATTCAGGAATATATTTCGGGCTATGGGAAAAATCCGCGTCCATTTCAAAAATCAAATCCGCACCGTCGCTAAGAGCTTTTTTAAATCCGGCAACATACGCACGCCCCAGCCCCTCCTTTTTTTCCCGATGAATAATATCCAAGTGTGGATATTGCGCTTTCCTACTTTCAACCAGCTCACCGGTTCCGTCCGGAGAATTATCATCAACGACCAAAACATGTAAATCTTCAATCGCTAAATCAAAAATCTTTTTTATAAGCGCCTCAATATTTAGCCTTTCGTTATATGTCGGTATGATAATAATTTTTTTCATAAGGTTTTTTAACAATAAATGCCACCGCAGGAACTGCAATTTCCCTGATAACGGGAATTTTTGTAAAAAAATGCAATCGAAAATGTGTATCTTTCGTATCGAGAATTTTAAAACCCGATCTCAGAATCATGGCATTCATTTTTTTAAAAGTTATTTTATACAAATCGCACTCTTCGTAAGAATTGCCTGGGATATTATTACGAAAAAATAATTTCCTTAAAAATTTTGCTATTGCAAAAGGAAAAATATGGAATGGCTTGAGCTGATGGCCTGCATGAGGATTATACCATGGCGGTATGGCAAAGTATCCTATGCCTCCAGGCTTTAATACTCTATATATCTCATCCAAAGACAGCTGTTGTTTTTCATAAGATATGTGCTCAAGAACATTTCTCAATAACGCCACATCAAACGTATTGCCTTGGAATGGCATTGCGTCAGCGGGTGCTTTGATAGTATCGGACCAAATAATTTTTTTTGGAAAGGGTTCTACATTAATCGGTTTACAGTTTCGATTTTCAGATAAAAATTTGCAGAACTCCCCATTCGCCCCGCCAACATCCAAAATTGTTTTGTTTTGAAGCGATATATATTCTTCAATTTCATAAAGAAAGATACCGGCAAAATATTCGCACATCCTTGGATAATTGTCTTCCCTAAACCTATAAAAATTAAAAAGAATTAATTTTTTATAATGCTGAAGTAAATTCATTTGTTTATAATATTATTGTTTCGTGTAATAATAAATTAACTATTTTTTTCTTACAATCACTATATAAAATCCGCCAAAATACTTTAAAAAGGATTTTTGAAATATCCTCTCTATGGCGATCAAAGCCCCTGAAATAATTGGCACTCGATATAAAAAAGGCAAAAGCGCAAAAATCATCACACCGCGCGTGTCTACGATTTCTACGTTATCCGGCAAATATTTTTTTATGCGCCATGGGGAATCAATGCGATTAAATAGATCCGCTTCTGTCACGTTATTATTTATTTTCAAAGGAAATAAATAATAACGAATCAATAAGCGGATTCCGCGCAAGCTTATAGGATTATAAAACTCCAGCACTATGTTGCCATTACTTTTTGTCACACGGACCATTTCTGATATGGCTTTTTTGATTTCTTTGATGTGTGGTAAAACTTTTAATGAATATGATACGTCAAAAGTATTGTCTTCAAATGGCATATCAAGCGCAGATCCTTCAATAACATTTAAATTCCTAGCTCGCGCCTTTGCAAGCATATTTGGCGAGATATCAATGCCGCATATCTCTCGCACATCACCTTTAATTTTTTCCATAATAAGCCCGGTCCCGCACCCAACCTCTAAAGCATTTTTTCCGCGAGCGTATTCGATAATAATATCCGAATCTATTCTGTCTATCGCCGGCAGATATCCAATATTTCCGGAATAATCGTACTTTTTGCTAAATATATTGTAATACTCTTTCGCGTTAAGCATATAAATAATGTTTATAAATTTTTTCGTATTGTCTCGTGATTACCTTGCTATCAAAATGCTCAAGAGCTGCCCTTCGTGCGTTTTCTGCAAAATAATCATACTCATTCTTATCTTCTATTAAGCGCACTATTGCATCGGAAAATCCGCATGTATCGCCCATATCCACCCCGATACCGGCCTTGAATTTCGCAAACTCCCTCAATGCCCTGACCATATGAAATATTATCGGCTTGGCGCAAGACATTGATTCAATAAGCGTCAACGGAAGATCAAACTTTCTGTCCATTCTGTTCGCCGGATATATACAAATATCGCATGCGTATACGAGCTCATGTATATCCGGATGCGTTTCAAAGAATACCACATTGTCGATAAGCCCTTGTTTTTCCAATTCAACCTTTATTTTTTTTTCAATCATTGTGTCATCCCTATTTCTTTTTCTGCATGCGAAAACAAATTTTGTCTTTGGCGTTCGCTTTACAACCCCAGAGACGATGGATACAAGGTTGTTAGCACGACCCAAAAGAGAATATTCTCCAGGAAATAATATAACCGGTACGGATCCGATATTATATTTTTCTTTCAACACGGCTGTGTTTGTCTGTGGTGAAAATGTGTCCGTATCGACAGGAGGATAGATTCTTGACACATTATCATATCCTAAACTGTGAAGCATATTTTTAGTAAAATCCGAATATGTTATGATCAAATCTCCGTACAACAATAAATTTAATAATTTCTTGTTATCCCGAAACGTATCAGGCAGACATGGCAAGGATTGTACATTTTTTTTAGAATGCCTTTTTTTAAGATATTGAAGAACAACAGATGTTTTTTCCAATGGTAAAAAAAATGAATGGATAAGATCAAACTCTTTATAATGAGAAAAAAGATACCGCAATAGCCGAAACTTCTGATAATAATTGAACTGGGAATTTGTATATATACTTTTTTTTGTTGCCCTTGTCTGAAAAAAAGTTTTATTTCCTCCCGTAAGAAGATAAATGTTGTTTGATTGAATGTTTTTTGATAATACAAGTGCGATGTTTTTACTTGCTTCATCCCATGGCGGAATAATGGGCCGGGTAATATAAAGTATTTTTGTGCTTTGCGAGCTATTGTCCATATATACCATTAAAACTGATTGCTTTTATTCTTAATAAATAAAAAAACTCCGAAATTAAATTTTTTTATACTTACGAGATAATCCGGGAAATGGTTCCTTACCTGATCGATAGACCAATAATGAAGGTGAAACATCTTTCTTTTTTCTTTTTCAAAAACCGGTCCAATGATGAAATTTCCGTTTTTCTTCAAACACTGTTTAACGTTTTCCATTGAAAAATCAAATTTCTCCCTTGCTACTATATTATATATCACATTAACCATGAATATAGTATCAAATGTATCTTCAAGAAGTTCCTTCGATATATCCTTCTTGACAAAATGCACATTGGGAAACTTTATTTTCAGTTTTAAAAATAAATCGTCGGCGATATCAATGCAGGTCAGATCAGCGGGATGAAGATTATGAAATATTTCGGTATAATACCCGGCGCCACAACCGATTTCCAAAACCCGAGGGTTGGAAATAGATATACCCATCTCATTACATAGTCTCAATAATATATCGGCTTGTGCTTTATAGAATTCAGAGTTTTCCTCATCTGTTTTAGTTTCTCTGCCAGATGCCGCCAGATGTAAATCGTGTTTTTTATATCTATCGCCCCAATACCTTTCCGCATCATAATCTCCGTCTTTTGTCCCATATTTCATTTTCTGTACAACTTTTTTTTCAAATAAAATTTTTATCAAAAGAAAAGGATGCGTAAAAATTTTTTTAAAAAGATGAATATTGGCAAAAGACATAAAAAAATAAAATCACCGCACTTCGCAAATAATTTCTTTCACGGCCCCAATGACATCATCCACGTCATTATCTGTCAGCTTGGGAGTAAAAGGAAGTGATACGATTCTTTCAGATAACATAGCGGCGTTGGGAAAATCATCTTTTTTAAAACCAAGCTTTTCCCGATAATAAGGATGGAGATGAAGAGAAATGAAATGAACCGAAGTGCCGATATTTTTTGCGTGCATTTTCATCTGAAATTCATCGCGGGAATACCCAAGCTTTTCCATATCCAATACCATAGTATAGAGGTGCCGGGCATGGCGAGTATTAGGCTCCGGGTCCGCTGGTGTTTCAAATGGAAGCCCCGAGAACGCTTCATTATATTCTTTCCAAATCTCCTCCCTTCGCAATAAAAATTTCTCCTGTTTTTTTAACTGGTGTAGCCCAAGAGCAGCCTGGGTGTCCATCATATTATATTTAAAGCCAGGGTACACGATCTCATAATATTTAGGCTTTGAGTCTGCATAGCGTTTCCATGCATCCTGGCTCATGCCATGAAGACTATAAACACCTATTTTTTCTGCGTACTCCTTATTATGAGTCGTTACCATTCCGCCTTCTCCCGTAATTAGATTTTTTGTTACATAAAAACTAAATGCCGTGAAATCGCTCATACTCCCAACCATTTTCCCGTGGTATTGTGCTCCTGTTGCATGCGCTGCATCTTCAATAACAATAAGGTTATATTTTTTTGCAATAGCATGTATGGCATCCATATCGCAGGGCCGGCCGGCAAAATGAACCGGGATAATCGCCTTCGTATGTTTGGTAATTTTTTCTTCAATTTTAGACGGATCAATATTCATGGTCTTCGGATGCACATCCACAAATACTGGCGTAGCTCCCGAGTGTATAATAGTGCTGACTGTGGCCGCGAATGTAAATGGCGTAGTAATTACCTCGTCGCCGCTTTTAATGCCGGCGACAACCAAAGAGAGGTGGAGCGCAGCGGTACATGAATTTACGGCGCAAGCAAAACCGGCATGAACATAATTTTTAAAATCTTCCTCAAATTTTGCCACCTTCGGGCCGCGCGTCAACCAGCCCGATCTGAGCGAATCAACCACTTCCTGAATTTCATCTTCTTCAAGACGCGGACTTGCAAAGGATAAAAACTCTTTTCTCATATATTTTTTTTTACGAGCTCCTGGGCTTGAAATATAAATTTTTTTACAGTATTTTCAATATTAAATTCTTGAGCCAAGAATGGAATATTCTTTGTATAACCCAAGTAATCATCGGCTCCCAATGTTAATGTCGAGATGATTGTTTCAGCAAGGCTTTCTGGATTATTCGGCCTTGCCGCAAACCCGACTTTATGTTTTCTCACAAGATATCCCATATCGCCGACATCGCACACTATGAGTGGCGTATTGGACTGCAGGCTCTCAGAAAATACCACTGGGATACTATCGCTTCTTGAAGGTATTATACACCAATCGCACTGCTGTAAATATCGTGATACATCATCCTGATTCGCATATCCCTTAAAAAACACAAACGTCTCCAAACCATATTCAATAATTTTTTTATTAACATATTCCTCTTGAGAGCCAGATCCGAATACGTAAAGACTCATATTTTCGCACTCTTTTTTATATAGTAATAATCTCATGGCCTCAATAAGGATGTCAATTCCTTTAATATACTCGAGTCTTCCGATAAATACAAAATTTTTTTTATTTCTATCAACGTCCGATACATTTATCTGTATCTTTGGCAAAATTCTCGTTGTAGATAAAAATTCGCAATCCCTATGCGAAATTTTTTTTACATCCTCTGACATTTGTATACCATCGGCATACAGCGCATTCGCATTCTGTAAAACAGTTTTAATAATATTTTTTATAACTGGATATTTAGCATACATATTGATATCCGATCCCAAACACCAAACCGCATACGGTATTCCCAATTTCTTTTTTGTGTGCATAGCAAAATATCCGCTTGGCAAAGCCCAGAGCGCAAGACAAAAATCAATTTTATTATTTTTGCAATACTCTATAATACTTCTTTTACCGCCCGCTATCAGGCTTCCGATTTTAATAAGATCAAGGGGGTTAAAAAAACTTAAATTAATCAGTGATTTTTTTCCACCAAGCCATGGAAGCCAAAACACACGCATATTATCATTCTCTTCTTTTTTTGCATCTTTATCGGGCGTAAATATATAAACATTATGCCCAGAATTCCTCAGGGCGACTGCGAATGAATGGCAAAAAGCCCCCTGGTAATCTTGGCTGTTTGCGGGATATCCATTTGTAATTATACAAATATTCATACTTAATTTGATACTATCGTATTATTTAATTTTATATATGCAATAATAATTATTTATGCATTGCATCTCTTCCAAGTATAAATTTTTAAATTCTTCAAAAACTCCGATTTTTTTTAGAAAGGGATATCGCTCAATGGAATCCGTGAACGATTTCATTTCTTCGTAATCATTCCGTGCAAACACAATATGAGTAATTCTTTGACGCACAAAGACATCCCTAAGTTCTTGAAGATTTTTGGATTTATCCAGAGCCTCAATCCAATACATTCCAAAGTTATCGGCTATGACATGCTTATCCCATTCATAGATACTCGCTGTTAATGAACTCGGAAACATAAGTATCAACGATTCTTTGTCTTTATGAATAATAACATTATTTATATATTGTGGAAACAAAACAATTGTTTCGCCTCCTGGATATTTTTTAAAATCAACCGTTGATATATTCTGGCTGTTAATAATATGCGGCTGCCAGCCCATCAAGAAAAAGGAAAAAAATAAAGTGCGTAAGGAAAAAACAATTATTAAAATATGGAGCATGGCCGCAATCCTGCTTTTTTCCATTTTTTCCAAATACCATGCGCAGAAAATGAATAAAAAATATAATAGTGGCAATGCATACCAAGCCCGCTCGTATCCTTTCATATACCATATCGAAAAATATATGCCCGACAGGGCTAATAGCGCGACAAGGTTTTTATCTTTATAATATTTCTTAATAAAAAAATGTAAAAGGAAAAACGGGAGAAATATGAGCAGGAAGGGGCCGATTTCGGCATAAAGAAAATTAAACCCTTTTTGATTTATCGTAACATTCCAAAGCGTCCAAAAAAAATTAATTAATTTGGAATCGCTAATGTTGTTTTGGCGGGTAAGCGCCGTATAATCATCCGGATTCCTGTAAATATAATCCGTCTTGGAATAGATATCGTATGCGGTAACGCGCCTATGGGATGCAAATATATTTTCATTATTATTGGCGACTATTTTGAATCGGAACGGCGCCAAAGGATTGCCGTAATAATATATATTGTAGAAAAACATTGGAAGAAGCGCGACGAGCGCGAATACAAAATACAAAATATATTGCCTCAATGGTATTTTTCTAAAAAATAAAAAGATGCTTAAAAGCATGAAAATTGTTAATGCCAAAAACAAACCATTCATTTTAATATGGATAGTGAGCCCTAAAAAAACAGCCGAGAGATAGAGCCATTTGGATTCTTTGGAATGTAACCACTGAAAAATGCAATATATTGATAAAATGGAAAAAAATACCAGAATAAAATCTATCTTCTGTGTGTTGACGAATACAACATGCAGTGGCACGAAAGCTGCTAAAAAAATCGTAATAAAAGCAATTTTTTGAGAAAAAAATCTCTTGGTAAATAGATAGAGCAGAAAAAGCGAAAGCCATAAAAACAGCCATGATAGGGAAAAATTATAGTTGGGTGATAATATCGTATTCACTGCGGCATAGAATGGCATTGTTATGCCACTCGTCATGGCTGCTATGGAATTATATAATGGAACGGCGCCATGATAATGCGAAAATAATATTGGCACGCTGTAATATATATCAAGATCGTCAAGATCTGAGGAAAAATATCTAAATGTTTGTATAAAAGTAAAAATAATAAATAACACCACAATGCATGCACCGATAATAAACAAATTTTTCTGATTGCAAAAACAATCGGGAATTCGGAATTCAATTTTGTGATGGAATAATATGTTGCAATAATATCTCATCTCTTTACGGCACAGAAAAATTATGGCAAGTGCCAAAAACACAATATTCCAAAAATATAGCAGCGTAAGCGTTCCAAGCGCAAACGAAATGAAAAGCATTCCCAGAAATCCCGCCCCGAAAGAAAACGCCACTTCTTCCGATAAGCTATCGAATTGAAAACGGAAAGAATCAAGTATTTTTTTCCCGAACGATATGGCGGTTGCTACAAGAGCGCAAATAAACAACAACCTTAAAAAAACCGCAAGAAAAATATGCGCCCAGGATGAAAAAATTAGTCCGATACTATATTTTGGATAATTATCGGAAAATCCCACATTGAAAAGAAATGAAAAAAATAAGGTAAATAAAAATATTATCAATAACGCCCCCCACATTGGAAAAATTTTCTGAAAATGTATTCTTATATGCCATTTTTTATATATAATCTTATACATTGTGTAAAAAATCATCACAACGCACAGAGCATAAATAGTAACATCAATATTTCTGCGAAAATGAAAAAAGATGTAACCGGAATACACAAAAATAAACCAAAATAAAAAAAATATTGATTTAATTTTTATCATTTTTTTATATAATAATTTACTATTTTTTTATTTCGTACACACAATCATGTCCCTCAGTGCAAAAATCTTGTATAAGGTATGTATTCTTAAAATCTTCAAACAATTCCAAATTTTTTACAATTTGGTATTTTTTATCGTCTTTATCAGCAAAAGATTTTATCCAAGAATAAAAACTATTAGAAAAAAATATATGCGTAATGCCTTGTTGTATAAAAATATCTTTTATCTCTGAAAAAGAATAATTTTCTTCAACCAAGTAGCTCCAATACATTGCCCAGTGATCGGATATAATATGCTTATCCCATTGTTGTATTGTTCCCGTCCTTGATTCCGGCATCATAAGAATCAAAGAATTTTTATTTTTTGCAATAATATTTTTATTAATATGTTCATATAAAGATAGCAGGAGTCGGCTTTGAGGAAATTTTGCTAAATTTTGATTTGAAATATTTGGAGTATTTATTATATGCGGTTGCGAGTCCATGAAGAAAAAAGAAAAAAACAAGGAACGCATGGCAAAAATAAGTATTAATATATAAGAAATAGCCTTTATTTTACTATTCTCCATTTTTTCCAGATACCGGGCGCAGAAAATAAAAAGAAAATATAATATGGGCAATGCATACCAAGCACGTTCGTATCCTTTCATATACCATATCACAAAATATATGCTTGATAAAACTAATAACGCAACAAGGCTTTTATCTTTGTAATATTTTCTAGCAAAAAAATGCAAAAGAAAAAAAGGAAAAAATATAAGTAAAAACGGACCAATCTCCGAATAGATATAATTAAATCCCTTCTGGTTTATCGTAATATTCCACAACAACCAAAAAAAGTTTATTATCCTTGAATTACTTGCATTATTTTGGCGAGTAATGGCGGTAATATCGTCCGACCTTCGAAAAATATAATCGGTTTTGGAATAGATGTCGTATGTAGTTACGCGTTCTTGGAATTTGAATATATTTTCGGTATTATGGCTAAATAATTTAAAACGAAATGGCGCTAGAGGGTTATGGTAATAGTACATATTGTAGAAAACCATGAGAATAAGCATGGCGCCAGCAAATATAAAATATACAAGATAGTGCTTCAAGGATATTTTTCTTAATAATAAAAAAATACTTAACAAAATAAATATAGATAATGCCAAAAATAATCCGTTCATTTTTATATGAATCGTGAGGCCTAAAAAAATAGCCGAAAGATAAAGCCATTTGGATTCTTTGAAATTTAACCATTGAAAAATGCCATAGACGGATAGAATAGAAAAAAATACCAATATAAAATCAATTTTCTGGGAATTAATAAAATTAATATTAAGCGGAACAAACGCGGAAATAAATAGGGTTATAAATGCGATTTTTTGAGAAAAAAATTTTTTTGTAAAAACATAAAACAGAAAAAGCGAAAGCCATAAAAACAGCCAGGATATGGAAAAATTGTAATAAGGTGATAACAAGACATTTATCGTTGTATAATATGGCATTACTATACCGCCAACAATCGCTGATACAGAATTATATGTTGGCACCATCCCATGATAATCGGCAAAAAGAAGCGGAACGCTGTAATATATATCCAAATCATCGTATTCTGTTGGAACAAGATACAGTGTCTGGATAAAGGTAATAAGAAAAAACAAGCTTAAAAAAATATAACCCCATGCAACAATATTTTTTTTATCTGAAAAATTATCTGAAAGCTGTATTGAAATTTTTTGCAGTAACAAATTTTTCCATAAAAAATAAATTTCGTTTTTGCATATCAATACTATGGCAATAAGCGCGAATATAATATACCAAAAATATAATATTCCAAGCGTTCCCATGAAAAATGAGATGAAAAGCATTGTCAACGTGCCGGCACCAAAAGAAAAAATATATTCCGTGGTAATGTCTTGAAAAGAAAAATTAAGCTTGCGCAGAATTTTCCTGCCCAAAGACGCTGATACAATACATAGGGCAGACAAAAACAATGCCCGCGAAAACATTGTTTTAAAAATAAATATCCAGTGTACAAATATCTGCGATATACCGGATTTCAAGCCATCCCCATACGGTATACTTAAAAAACAAGCAATTATATATGCAACAAGGAACAAAAGGACTACTGCCTTCCATAAAGATATATTTATTTGCCAGCGAATCTTCAATCCAATTTTTTTAATAACGAATTTGTAAAATAAATATAATACCAACAATAGAACAGCATTAAAGAAAAAAAAATGGATGCTATCGTGAAAATATAAATAAGAAAAATATACAAAACAAAACCACGCCAAAAAAATCATTTTACCCGCGCTTTTCATAATCCATTTTTTTAATTTTTGAAAGTATTTCTTCATTTAACCGGCGATTAATACCGATAAGATCCGCCAATAATCCAAGAACTATAATAATTATTCCGAAAAGAATAAACACGGCTGATAATATAAGAGATTGTACTTTGCCCGCACCGATTGTAAAAAAATAATAATATAAAAAACGCAATCCAAGCAATACGCCCATAGAAACAAACACAAGACCCGTTACCGATAGAATCTTTAATGGCTTATAAACAAGGATAGTTCGGATAATATTTGCCAATGAGGTTTTTATATGCGTAAATATATTTTTGATTAAACGAGATTCTCCGCTCTCTCTTCTTCGAAAGATTATGGGAATCTGCGCAATTTTAATTTTTTTATTCATTGCCTCAATTATGGTCTGGTGCGTATATGTATGGTCAAAATAAATATTTAAGGCAAACGCTGTCTCACGGCTGAATGCCCGAAAACCCGAAGAGGCGTCAATAACGTTGGCACCGGTCAACCGGCGCAAAACCCAGCTTCCCGCCACATTCCCGTATTTATTAATTGCTTTCATATGATCCAATTTCCTCACCTGCCGGTCTCCTATAACCATTCCGGCATTTTCTGAAAAAATGGGCTTAATAAGAGCGCCGATTTCGTTTGGATCGTATTGTGAATCAGCATCAATATTTACAATAATATCCGCGCCCAACCTTAAAGACTCTTCCAGTCCTTTTCGAAAAGTATATGCCAATCCTCTGTTTATATTATTTTCAAAAATATAATCAGCCCCAGCCTCGCGAGCAATCCTTGAGGTTTCATCTTGCGACCCGTCATTCATTATCAAAATCCGCACCTCTTCCACTCCATTAATTTTTCGGGGAATCTCCCGTATAACTTTTGCTATGCTCGCCTCTTCATTGAAAGCAGGCACCATTATTATAAGTTTCATATTTTATTACTCAAGCGCTTTTTCAATTCTAAAACTTTTTTAATATATTCTATGCTCAATGGTAAAATATTCACCCTGCTTTTTCTGCCCTTTTCATTTTTTTCTTCCCATGCCACCGGAATTTCTTTTATTCTAAAGCCGTAATGTTCCGCAATGATTATAAGCTCGCTATCAAAAAACCATTCATTGCTTTTAATTTTCGGCAAAACTTCCTTCCATACCTTTCGATTGATTGCTTTAAAGCCGCAAGGCGCGTCCTTAACTCGCAGATGAAAAACAATTTTCAATATCAACCGGTATCCAAGCGAGATTATTTTCCGCAAACGTGTCCGCTTCACGCGGGATTCTTTATGATATCTGGATCCGCACGCAATATCATAATGCTCATCCGCTATTGCCGCAATAAGCCGAGGAAGAGCCTCAAGATCCACCGCAAGATCAGCATCCATAAAGCAATAAATGTCAGCGTCATTTTTTAGCCACGCGCTTCGCACAGCTATGCCCTTTCCCTTTTGTGAAACCATCATATATATAACCCTTGGCAATTTTTGAGATACGCGTTTAACGATAGATTGGGTTAAATCAGTAGAATTATTATCCGCAACAACAATGCTCCAATCGTATTGCGCCATATGGGAAATGCAAAAACGGCATATCTCCATAATATTTTTTTGGATTATTTTTTCCTCATTGTACGCTGGAATAGCAATTAAAAGTTTCATAAAACCTCGTATATCTTTGTTTTTTTATCATCAAACACTTCTTTAAATTTAAAATTATCCATAAAATTTTTATCCATTTCCTCGTGGCGCTTAAGATCAATAAACACATATTTTGCCTTAAAATCATTTTTAATTATTGGATATATGTTTTCTTTTTCCTTCGCTGTTGTTATAGCATCCCATTTCGTATAGAGTTCAGGATTTTTCGCGTACATAAACCTTGTATCAAGGCCAACGATATAATAATTGTTGGAATTATAATAAAAAAGCATGGGAAATTCATCCCAGTCGCTATGAAATACTATTGTGCCCGCCGCGCTGTTTTCACGAAGCCATTCCATTGGAGCCTCGTATTTATCAAATTCTATCCCATTCTCATAAAAATTCATCATGCTAAAATAATCTCGCGTTATAATATAAGGAATCATCAGCGCCGGAATTATTAAAGCAATCAAAAAAAATTTCTGCTCGCGTAAAAAAATTTTTACGTCTTTTAAAAATGTTTTTACATCATAATATTCTAAAAAGGACGTAAGGGCAACGGAGGAAAATGCGATCACGAGGGGAACAAAATATTCCAAATTTCTCCTAGACTTCATTGCTAAAATAAAAAAAACTACCATGGATAAAAATAGATTCATCGTCAGCGCGTTTTTTCTTTTAAAATTCATTATAAAAAATGTGCCCGCAATAATTAAAAGTATCAGCGCCACGCTGGAATTTGTTATAAGCTCAAGCGGTTTATACGCGCTCCATTCGCCACCCACGCCGATAGCGCTTTTATAATTCACAACGGCAATTTTTACAATTTGATTCCAATAAAAAATAAGATTTTTTGGAAAATACGGATTTATTATAATTCCCGAGACAAGCCCTCCTGCGACGACAGCAATAAGTTTGAAGTCTGAGCGTATTTTTTCCTTTAATGTATTCTTATGTATATAATAATGCCTGGAAAGAATGGATTTTTCAAAAATTTCAGGCGCGCGGGACAGGATATCTATAAAAGCTAAAACTAAAATAAGCGGCCATCCGCCGTACAGCCACACATAAAAAAATGAAAAGAAAAAAATATGTAAAAGCTTCTTTTTTACAATCAAATAATACACGATAAAAAACATGCTTATGGCAAGCGCCTGCGCCTTTGCAAGGTTTATACGGAAGACAAACGATGAATCAACCATGAGAATCGCGGTAAAAAACCATGCGCCACGCACACCTATTTTTTTCAAAAACCAATAAAATACCACAATGGTTAGGCTGGCAAAAATAAGCGTGGCGAATTTCACGCCATAAAGCGGAGGCAAAAACATAACAAATGGAACAAGGGCAATGTGATACAACAAGTGATGATCGGCAAAGTTTTCATTTAAAATAGTATACGGAAGATACGGAAAACTTTTTATAATCCCCTGGTCTCTCATAAGCACTGCTATTTTTGTATGATAAAACGAGTCCGGATCGGTAAATTTCGGCATAGTATGTAAAAAATAAAAAAAATAAAATGCCGTTATAAAAAAAAGAATATATACAAGCCATTTTTTTTCAAAAGTTTCTTTCTTAACTGTCAGATATAAATTTTTCAGCATAGGATACAAAATATAATGCGAATATACTAATGTGTGCTAATGATACCAATAAATACAAATATTTAAATTAGACATTTGAAATTTCATTGGAAATTGGATGAGGCTGTCCGATAACTGTCATTCTGAGCCTGTGGCGAAGAATCCCCCTGCTAATCTGTGGGATCCTTCGCTTCACTCGGGATGACAAAAGTAGTTATCGGACAGTCTGTGGTAATGAGAAATTTTATTATCTTTTCTTTTATTATACCCACAATTCTTATTAAAATCAACCCATTTTCGCATTGATTTTATTATTAAAATTTGTTATGATAATAGTAAATATATTTATAAATTTTAGATATTTTATTAATTTTTTATTATTCATTTTATGTCAGGACACAGCAAATGGGCAAAAGTTCACAGACAAAAAGGCGTTACTGACGCCAAAAAAGGGAATGTTTTCACCAAACTTGGCAATACCATAACCATAGCGGCAAAACTTGGCGGAGGAGATCCTGAAATGAATTTCAAATTAAAGCTTGCTATTGAAAAAGCAAAGGGCGCGAATATGCCAAAAGACAACATTGACCGAGCCATAAAACGCGGCACAGGGAGCATAGAGGGGCAAACCATTGAAGAAGTTATATATGAAGCGCATGGCCCCGCAGGAATTACATGTATTATTGAAAGTTTAACCGACAACAGGAATCGGACGACAAATGAATTAAAACATATATTTTCCGATCATGGATTCAGCCTTGGCGCGCCAGGAAGTGTCATTTGGCAATATGAAAACAAGGGTGTTATCGGTATTAAAACAATGAATGACGAGCTGGAATTAGAGCTTATAGACCAAGGAGCATCAGATATTGAAAAATACGAAGATATAAATTCCGTATACTGCAAACCGCAAGATTTGGAAAAATTAAAAAAATTACTGGAATCAAAAAATATTGCTATTGAGTTTGCGGAAATGGAATTTGTTGCGAAAAATAAGACAACTCTTGACGACTCGTCAGCAAAAGAAAAATTTGAAAAATTTGTTTCAACTCTTGAAGAAAGCGATGAGGTAAATAATTATTATACGAACATTATATAAAATTCAAAATTCAAAGTTAAAAGTTCAAAGTATTGGTGTCGCTTCGCAACTTTATTTTTTTAAAAATAGCGAGCAAGGCGAGCTCCTTAACTTTTAACTTTGAACTTTTAACTTTGAACTTATGATAATTTTAGGCATTGATCCGGGACTTGCGGACACTGGCTATGGAGTAATCCGAAAAGAAAAAAATAATCTTTCCTTTATAGCCCATGGATGCATTCAAACGGATAAAAAAAATACTTTTCCAAAACGGCTTGGCATAATTTCGCTTGAATTAAATAAAATTATTAAAAAATATAAACCGGATTATGCTGCCATTGAAGAATTGTTTTTTTGCAAAAATGTAAAAACTGCTCTTCTTGTCGGCCAGGCTCGCGGGGCAATTATCGTCACTTTAGATTTTTCGCAGATTCCGGTGCACGAGCACACTCCTTTGGAAATAAAACAAGCTATCACGGGGTACGGAAGGGCGGATAAATCACAGATTCAGGAAATGGTAAAAATCATATTAAAGCTTAAAACCATTCCAACCCCCGATCATGCCGCCGACGCGCTTGCCATTGCCATAACCTGCGCCCACACGATACAATAACAGTATATTAAATCCGAAATACTAATTTCGAAAATCGAAACAATGTTTAATAATTAAAATTCTAAACAATGTATATGATTTGAATTTAGGATTTATGATTTGTTTCGGATTTCGGGCTTCGAATTTAGTATTTAATCAATTTATGGATAAAAAAGTCCAAAAACTTATTGAAACCAGCATACAAATAATCAAAGACGCCTCTTTGGAAAATGGAGCGATTGTCGCGGCGAATTCTGATAAAGAATATTATCCGCGGCAAGCAAAAGACTATCATTATGTTTGGCCGCGCGATGCCGCCTATATCTGCGTAGCCGCTCAAATGGCAGGAATACGCACCATTCAAGAACCATTTTTTCATTGGTTGAATTATCGTCCGGAAAATTTTAAAAAAGAAGGGCTTTTATTTGCCAATTATTCGACCAATGGACGGATGGAAGTTGATCAATTCCAGCCGGATCAGGCAGGATCCGTGTTATGGGCTATTTATAATTTTTACAAAGATGATTTGGCGAAAGCGGAAAAACAAGAAGTTGTAATCCGAAGGCTTGCTGACGGGCTTTGCTCGGAGTGGCGCGGAAAATATTTTTTTAAAAATACCGTAGACCTTTGGGAAGAAAGCAATAGAAAAACATCGACAAGAATGGAAAATAACCACACGTATTCTTTGGCAGCTTGCGCCAAGGGGTTGCTTTTAGCCCACAAGATGCTGGGAAATATTGAATGGGAAGACGTAGCGCGCCAAATGATTGAAAGAATCGACGATTCGTATGATCATAAACAAAAACGTTTTTTGCGTAATCACGGCAGAATTGATGACCCAAATATTGACGCCTCATTGCTTGGACTTACATACCCATTTGAAATCATCCTTCCCGATGATGCGCGGATGATTCAAACCGTTAGCGCTATTGAAAAAAATATCACAATCAACGGAGGCGTGCATCGATTCCAATTTGATTACTATGACGGAGAAGGATCGGCCCAGGAAGGCGCAGGAGCATGGCCCATATTGAATTTTTGGATGTCAATTTACTACTCTTTACGAAACGACCGAAAAAAATCAGAGGCATATTTTATGTGGGTAGTAGAAAAAATAAAAGACGATTACATGATTCCGGAACAAATATTTTCCGATTTTCGCGAAGGCATTCGCCCATTAGTGTGGTCGCATGCGATGTTTCTCATTGCTTCAAAATATTTAGGATACCTATAACATAAATCCGAAATCCTAATATCGAAATTCGAAACAAATTCAAAACTTAAAATTTTAAATACTAAACTTTTATATTATTTGAATTTAGGATTTATGATTTGTTTCGGATTTCGTGCTTCGAATTTAGAATTTAATCAATATTATGTCCAAACCCTTAAAAATAGTAAGCATATCGTCAGAAGTCGATCCGTATTCAAAATCGGGCGGGCTTGCTGATGTTGCGCGATCCCTTCCTCGCGCGCTTAAGCGTCTGAAGCATAAAATAATCGTCATAACACCGCTTTATTCCCAGGTTACAGATATAAAAAAATATGAACTGAAAAAAATATTCAGCGATGTTAAGCTTGCGGTCAGCCAGGACGTGTTTATGGAAGCGAATTTTTGGCAAGGGGAGCTCATGAAAGGATTGCCGATTTATTTTGTGGAAAACAATAAATATTTTGGAAAAAATAAAAATATATACGGATCGCAGCATGAAAATGCCCGCTTTTTCTTTTTTGACGTCGCAGTTATCGAGCTTATTAAATTATTAAATTTTGAGCCGGACATAATACACTGCCATGATTGGCATACCGGACTTATTCCATATTTTTTAAAAGGGCGGTATAAATCCGATCCGATTTTTACACGCACCGCGACGATATATACCATACATAATCTGACATTTCAGCTTGGGCAAAATTGGTGGGAAATTCCTTCCAATTTAAAAGATGACGGCAGAACCCCATTACCGAAATTTGAGCATTCACCGGCAGTTGAGCGGATAAATTTTGCAAAAAGAGCTATAATGAAGGTTGATCTCATAAATGCTGTTTCTGAAAATTATGCGAAAGAAATTCTCACTAAAGATTTTGGCGAAGATCTGAACATCATACTAAAAAACAGGAAAGAAAAGCTGTTTGGAATAGTTAATGGTATTGATTATAATGATTATAACCCCTTAACCGACCCCGGCCTGAAACAAAATTACGGGCCGCAGACAGTGAGCGATAAATTTAAAAATAAAGAATATCTGCAAAAATATTTTGAATTGCCACTAAGGCGCGAAGTTCCAATACTTGGAATGGCCACGAGAATAACCGAGCAAAAAGGGTTTGATCTTCTTATGAAAATATTTGATGATCTCATGACCTTGGATATCCAGTTTGTCATTATGGGCTCAGGAGATAAGGCCTATGAAAAATTTTTCGTTGATATGAAAAAAAAATATCCTGAAAAAGTTGGGCACCACCTTGAATTTGATACAAAAAACGCTTCCCTTATTTACGCCGGCTCGGATATCTTTCTTATGCCCTCGCGTTTTGAGCCATGCGGACTTGGCCAGCTTATCAGCCTGCGCTACGGATGCATTCCCGTAGTGCGCGCCACAGGCGGGCTTGTGGACACCATCACTGATTTTAATCCCAATACCGGCAAAGGGAACGGCTTTGTCTTCCATAAATACGATTCAAAGGCCTTTCTTATCGCATGCACAAGAGCCATAGAGACATTCAGGCACGAAAGCGTATGGTCAAAGCTTATACAAAACGGCTTCCGTGAATCTTTTTCATGGCGGATCCCCGCGAAAAAATATGTGCTTTTATACAGAAAAGCAATAAAAAATAAACTTTTATCAAATAACCATACTGCTTAATATATGATGTACTGGATAAATTTTTTACATTTTTACCAGCCTCCATACCAAAATCACGACATCATAAATAAGGTAACCAAAGAAAGCTATATTCCCCTTATAGAAGAATTGAAAAAAAATCCACGTGCGAAAATTACGTGCAATATTTCAGGCTCTCTTATTGAACATTTATATGCGACAAAAAATGAAATTGTGATAAACGGCTTCCGCGACCTTTTGGAAAATAAACAAATAGAAATAACCGGATCCGCGTGCTACCATCCCATCCTTCCTCTTCTTCCGGCGCCGGAAATACAAAGGCAAATTGAATTGAATAATGAGGTTCTCAAAAAAGCGTTTGGCGGCCTCTACCAACCAAGCGGTTTTTTTCTGCCTGAGATGGCCTACAACAGGAAGGTTGCAAAAATTATTAAAAAAATGGGTTTTAAGTGGATCATCCTTGATGAAATAAATTATAACGGAAGGCTGAACTCTGTTCAATTCCAAAAAAAATATAAAATTAAAAATAACGGGCTTTTGGTTATTTTCCGAAATAGAGAAATTTCTAAAACCTTTGTCCCTCGAACGCTTTTTAAACTTTTGGAATCCACGTCAACCCCGCCCGTCGTGATTACCGCAACGGATGCGGAAATGTACGGGCATCACCACAAAAACGGGCACGATCTCCTTGCGAAAGCCTATCAGGACGAGCGCATAAACATTCTCACGGTCAGCCAATATATTGAAATGCTTCCTCCCAGATCGGAACTTATTGATCCTATTATTGCATCATGGGAAACAACGCCGGCCGATCTTGAACATCACATACCTTTTATTTTATGGGATGATCCGCACAACAGGATACACCACCTCTTATGGAAATTAAGAAAATTGGCGATAAGAATTGTTCATAGAAATACCCACTCGCCAAATTATGAATGGGCGCGTTACCATCTTGACCGGGGGCTGGCGAGTTGCGCGTGGTGGTGGGCGTCAGAAAAAAAACCGGACGTTTTCTCCCCTATCACATGGAACCCGGATGAAATTGAAAAGGGCATCAAAGAGCTTATATCAAGCATCCGATCCCTTACAAATATTTCTCCCGAGACAAAGCTTCACGCGGAAAAAATCTACCAGCAGCTCATCAAAGAAATATGGAGTCATCACTGGAAAAAATACCATCCGTCTATTTATGAACAAACCCAGCAGCAACTTGGTACGGCATTTTATCTTTTAAATATGCCGTATCTCATGAAGCTTTTTACAAAAAAACTTCAGCATGAGATACAAACAAAGGGTTCAATCACTGATATAAAAATTTTTCCATATAAACACCAGATTAATCAGAAATCTTATCACATCGTAACGCGGTACGTTATATCTTTTGCGCGAAAACGCGCGCTCCCTGTCAATATTTTTTGCAATGCGAATTCACGCGAACCAAGAAAAGGGACATTTAGGGCGCTTCAATTCATTTCCAACCATGGCTTTACTCGCGGGAGATACCGCGCTCCTGTTCCGCTTTTCTATCAGCAAAACCTTAAAGCAATGTTTTATTATGAGATTCCGGGCAGCGTTAATTTGTACGAATATGTAACCCAAAAACACCCTTCAATTAATAAAATAAAAAAACAAGTCTCTCTTACCGCGCAATGGCTGAAAAAACTTCATAGTATTCCCACCTCATCGGCGAAAAATTTTAATCCGCGGCAATCTTCAATAGCCAGGGTAGTTCCCGGCAAAAAATTCATGATGAATAAAATAAAAGAAAAGCATCCGGATTACCCGGAATTTAAGGATAAAATTGAAGCGCTATATAAGATTATCATACGAATTGATAGATCAAACAGCAATAAAATAAAAAAATCCATCATCCATGGCGATTTCCATCCGGAAAATGTCATTATAAAACCTTATGGAAAAAACAGCATCGGAGTTATTGATTATACTGACTGTTGCATCGCAGACCCAATGCGGGACTTGGGCAATTTTATGCAGCAATTCAGCACCATGATGCACCACTATATATCCCCCGAAAATACTTCTATCATCAATAGAAGCTTTCTCGGCGCTTATTTTAAAAAAACAAATCTGCCGAAAAATATTGAAAACCGGCTCAATCTCTACCATGCATGGACCGCTCTTCGATCCGCTATGTACTTTCTCACCATTAGAGATTTTGATATCCACCGCGCGAAAAAATTATTGAAAGAAACAAAAAATTATCTTAAAAAAATCATTCCAAATCCTGTTTCGCACATATCAAACAGCAGCCGCCACAATAATTTTTATTATATTACAAAAAAGCGAATATGAAAAAAAATGGCCACCATATAATATTTGAAGGCGCCGAGCTTGTTGGAAAAAGCTATGTGATGTCGCAGGTATATGATATTGTGGAAGCAAAATATAATGCAACGGGCAATATCCTTGATGGTTGCCATTGGTTTAATTCTGATATTGGCATCTTTGGAACGCGATTCGGAAAACCATGTATTGAAAAATACGTGGAAATGCTTGAAATTTTAAAAGAAAAGAATGTTTTATTTGAAAAATTCCATATTTCCGACATTGTTTACAACCGCCTTCGCGGAAATATTGCAATATCCTATAAAAGCGTAGAAAAAAAATTATTGCGATTGGAAGCAAAAATTATTTTATGCACCATCAAAGAAGATGAAAGCGTTTTTCAAAAAAGAATCCAAGATCGCCTGCGCCTTTACCCGCACTATACAAGAATACTCAAAAGCCCGGGCTGGTATATCGGGCAACAAAGGAAATATATAAACGAAATTAAAAAGACAAAACTCCCCCATCTGATAGTGGATATGACTGAAATTCCAAATGAAAAAAGCAGCAAGGATATTTTGCGCTGGATTGGGGAAATATAAGTTTAAAATTCAAAGTTAAAAGTTAAAAATTTTTTTCCATATCTTTGAACTTTGCACTTTGAACTTTTAACTTTTTATATTTAATTTATGAAATACGTCATCGGCGTAGATGTTGGGGCGACTAAAATTTCAGCCGCCATTGTTGCGCATAATCATACCATTTCAAAAACAATAACCCATCCCACTGAGTCGCATCTTGGGAAAAAAATCCTATTGGCAAATATCATAAAAATTATAAAAATATTTGATTCTCCTGCCGTTCATTCTATTGGCATCGGCATTGCCGGAGAGATAAATCAAAAAAAAGGCATTCTTATCTCAAGCCCGAACATGGCTCATGATGTAAAAAACGTACCAATAGCTAAAATTATTAAACACGAGTTTAAAAAAAACGTATATATTGAAAATGACGCCAAATGTTTTATCCTTGCCGAAAGCGTTTTTGGGGCTGGAAAAAAATACGATTTTGTGGTAGGGTTGACTCTTGGTACCGGCATAGGCGGAGGTATTGTTATAAACAAAAAGTTATACCGCGGTGGCCTTGGAATTGCCGGCGAAATTGGACATATGACTATAGCTGACAATGGAAGTCTTTGCGGTTGCGGGCAAAGGGGGCATTTAGAATCGTACGCGTCCGGAACGGGCATGATCCATCTTTATAAAGAAATGTCCGGAAAAACTCGCGACACATACACCATTGCGCAAAAAGCCAAAGACGGCGATGCTAGCGCCAAAAGAGTAATGAAAATTATGGCGCAATCCCTTGGAATAGGCCTTGCCAATATCATGAGTATTCTTGATCCGGAAATAATTATTATCGGCGGAGGCATGGCGAGTGTTCGGCCAATCTTTGGGCCAGCAATAAAAATTGCCAGAAAAAACGCATTATATCCGTCTTTGAAAAAAATACCGATAGTCAGGGCGCTCCTTAAGGAAAATGCGAATATCTACGGCGCTGCAATAATCGCCCAAAATCAGCAATAAAAACCATGAAAGATCATCTTCATTCATACAACACGTGGAGGCACAGCGTTGAACGCAGGCTCCCAGTCTTTGGGAAAAAAAAACGCAATACGCTTGGAAAATTGCGTGCGTTTTTTAAATTTCTGCTTATACTTTTAGTATTTGGAGCGCTTGCGGGCGCGATTGGTTTTGCTATTTTAATCGCCTGGGTTTCAAAAGATCTTCCTGATCCAAATAAAATTATAGACCGGCAAGTACCGCTAAGCACAAAAATTTACGATCGATTGGGAACAACGGTGCTGTACGAAGTTCATGGTGCGGAAAAACGTACTATAGTTGAGCTTGATGACATCCCAAAATACGCTCAGCAAGCAACATTGTCGGCAGAAGACCGCGAGTTTTATCAGCACAAAGGATTTAGCATAACCGGAATTGTCCGTTCGCTCATCCGCAATACCCTAACAGGTTCCCGCGTTGGCGGCTCAACCATCACCCAGCAACTTGTTAAAAACGCCATTTTAACAAGCGACAAACAATATACCCGAAAAGCCAAAGAAATCATATTATCGTACCAAATAGAAAAAAGATTTACTAAGGATGAAATTTTAAAAATGTATTTTAATGAAATACCGTATGGATCTACGATTTATGGCATTCAGGCAGCTTCCCAAACCTTTTTCGGCAAGGACGCAAAAGATATAACCCTGGCCGAAAGCGCCATATTGGCGGCAATTCCCCAAAGGCCTACATATTACTCGCCATACGGCAATAACACGGAAGGGTTGTACAATCGGCAGTGGTGGATCTTAGACAGTATGGCAAAGCTCGGCTATATTTCCGCCGAAGAGGCTGAGACGGCTAAAAAAGAAAAGGTTGTATTTCGCAAACCAACGGAAAATATCATTGCGCCGCATTTTGTAATGTATATTAAAGAATATTTGAGCGAAAGATACGGAGAAAAAACTGTCGGCGAAGGTGGTTTGAAAGTCATCACAACGCTTGATTTGGAAAAACAAAAAATCGCCGAAGAAGCCATAACAAAACAGGCTGAAAAAAATAAAAAATGGGATGCGTCAAATGCCGCGCTTGTGTCGCTTGATACGAAAACCGGGCAAGTGCTTGCCATGGTAGGATCGGCTGATTATTTTAATGATGAAATTGACGGCCAGGTGAATGTAACGTTGCGTCCGCGCCAGCCCGGGTCGTCATTTAAACCAATTGTGTATGCGTCCGCCTTTAAAAAAGGATATACCCCGGACACGGTTGTATATGACGTAGTAACAACGTTTAAAAATACAGACGGAAAACCCTATACTCCATATAATTACAACCTTAAAGAAAATGGCCCCGTTACCTTGCGCCAGGCGCTTGCGGGATCGCTCAATGTTCCCGCCGTTAAAGTGCTCTATCTTACCGGCATTGATAATGTCTTGGATCTTGCGGAAAAATTTGGGTATACAACGCTGGAACAGCGTTCAAGATTTGGCCTATCGCTGGTTTTAGGAGGAGCTGAAGTAAAGCTTATTGAACATACCAACGCGTTTGCCGCGCTTGCACGCGAGGGAGAACTTCATAGTATTGCCCCGGTATTACGGGTTGAAGATAAAGATGGAAGCGTTTTGGAAGAATTTAAAAATGTTGAAACAAAGATTATTGAAACACAAATAGCAAGGCAAATCACTTCTATATTATCCGACAACTCCGCAAGGGCTTTTATGTTCGGAGAAAACAATCTTCTCGTCCTTAAAGACCGTGTAGTAGCGGCGAAAACCGGAACAACAAACGACAATCGGGACGCGTGGATCATCGGATATACTCCAAGCATTGCCACGGGAGTATGGGTTGGCAATAATGATTTTTCGGAAATGAAAGCGGGCGCTGACGGATCGGTCATTGCCGCTCCTATTTGGAATGAATATATGTCAAAAACGTTGGCGAAAACGCCGGCTGAAAGTTTTAATGAGCCAAGCCCGGTTATTTCTGATAAGCCGGTGCTAAATGGAAGCATTAAAGACGGCGTAAAAATCGCAATAGACAGAATCACGGGCAAGCTTGCAACGGAATTTACTCCGCTTGATTTTATTGAAGAAAAAACATTTAAAGAAGTCCATAATATTTTATACTATATTAATAAAGACGACCCGCAAGGGCCTCCACCCCAAGACCCGGTCCAAGATCCGGAATTTAACGCATGGGAAGCTGCGGTGCAAGAATGGGCAAAGAAAAAAAATATTTCTCCCGAAGAGCCGCCAAAAGAATATGATGACGTACACACGCTTGAAAATAGGCCGAAGATATCAATTACCTCGCCATGGAACAATCAGACCATGAAAGAGCGCCTATTGCACGTGGAGGTATCTGCGGAAGCGCCCAGAGGCATACGAAAGGTTGAATATTATCTTGCAGGAAAATTTATTGGAGAAACAACCATATTGCCTTATTATTTCAATGGAATAATTGATAATAATAATATTCCCAACGGCATATCAACGCTTCGGGTTGTGGCGCTTGATGATGTAGGAAATAGAGATCAGGCGTTCATTGATCTTAATTTGGAATTTTCTTCAATTGAAGAGGGAATTGTTTGGTCTAAACCAAACAGCGGAGCCATACTTACAAAAGAAAGCTTCCCCCTTTCTCTTGTTCTTGAAGTTAGAAGGCCGGAAAATATTGATAGCGCGTATTTCTATGTTGAAAAATCAGATGCTTCAAAAATATATATCAATACCACAAGACTTCCCGCAACCAATACCATCGCTACTCAATGGACTTCGTACCCGGGCGCGGGAATTTATACTTTTTATGTAGTTATTAATAATAAAGATGGCTTCGCCTACCAAAGCGATCGGATTATGGTAGAGATAAAATAGTTTTAAATATATATAAAATCTAAAAAAACTTCCTCAAAATATTGGAGGAAGTTTTTTAGATTTAAGCAAAGATTAAAGCTCTACCTGCCTGATGAAGTCGGCAAATAATTTAATCTTTTGGCTATCATTAGGATTAAATAAAAAAGGCGCAACATCATTTGCAATTTCTTCAAAATCAACATTCATTGAATAATCCATTAATTTTTCTTTTAACCTTATGCCATCGCCAATGCCGATTTTTTTCTGAAGATACTCGTAATTTGGCTTAGCTTTTTGCAATAAAAAAATTACATCAAAAAAATCACGTCCTTTGGCGCGCTTGCGATTCAGCGTTGCATAAATTTTTTGCGAAAGAAGCAAGTCGATAGGCGTTACATTAATTTGAGTAAAAATATCAAATTTATTTAAAATTTTTTTTTCCGGCTTATAATCAAATTCTTGCGGCACCGTATCAATTTGAATTATAATCTTTTCGTCTTTCGCAAACGATAATTCATTATCAAATAAAATTCCCGGCAATTTAATGTAACATCGGAACGCGCCCTTAAATACATTTTTTATCTCGACAACATAACCCTGTTTTTCCAGTTCTTTTTTTATCTCATCGGTCAATTCGGAAAATTCCTTTTCGCTTAAGCCAAAATTATCAAAATCCAGGTCTTCGGAAAAACGGGTGTTGTCATAAAGAATTCTTAATGCCGTCCCGCCTAAAAATGATAGTGTATTTGCGTATTTTGAATTAAAGATTATTTCCAAAATTTCATACTGCAAATACTCGCGCAAAATATTCTTTTTAAAAGCGCGTAAATTTTTTGGATAATAATTTTCTATTTTTTTTAAATCAAGCATACTGAATATGTTCTAAAAATTTATTAACTCTTTTCTCCATACTCTTATTTCCAAATTCTTTCAGATATCTCATGAGCCTGGCCTTATCGGCCCTACCCTTAAATTCCTCGCCATTAAATCTCATTTCACTAAAATCATTTTCTGTCTTCAGGTGCGGATTGAAATAAAAATAATCCAAAACCGCTTTTTCAATTTCAGCAATTTTAAAATTATGCCCCTTGTATTCAACGAGCTTATATCCGAACATCAATGCCGGCCTGATATGTTTATAAATAAATTTTCCAACAACGGATTCAAAATCATTGGTCTTTTCAGAAGTTACCGATGTAATGCCATAGACGCTTTCCGGTATTACATTGTAATGGGAAAATGCCATTTCAAGAGAGATATATGATGGCGAGTAGATTTTATTGGCCATTAAAAACAGCGCTGATTCGTTAATTTCCAAATCAGAAAAGATGTAATAGCCCCTGCGGATCATTTTTATATAACCCTTGCCTTGCCACTCACTCAATCTTCGTAAATCAAAGTCAGCTTCAATCTTTCTGACATCCTGAAGACTAAAAATCTTAAATTGTTCCAATTTTTGCTTTAATTCAATAAATTGCATATATTCCCGTATTATGTTATTTTTAACATACTATGGAATTATAATAGCATCTATTCATAAAAATAACAACAAATCTGGTTATGCTTCCTCAAGCATATTAAGGAAGTTTTTTTATAATAATTATTTTTTGTCATTGTCCGCTCCAATTTTCCAAATATTCTTCTCTAAGAAAGCTTCAATAGTTTGCCGGGTGGCCTTGTTGATCAAATTTGAATGCGACAGTTTATTTTCTTTAGCATACTCAGCCAGGGTAACAATTTTTTTGCCCTCCAAATATGCCAACCGTTTATGATAGCTATTGGTCAGCGCTTTTCCTACTATTTCTTCCATAATTGAAGCCTTGCCTTTCATATCAAACTCTCTAAATGCTTCGTAATACTTCTTCCGATCAATAAATTTGATATTTATCGGAACAAACCCCTCGCGGATTAAAGCATAATTATTAATGACTCTCCCGATCCGGCCATTGCCATCGCAAAACGGATGGGTATATTCAAAAGTCAAATGCAGCTTTGCAATACGGTTGATAATATTTTCATAGTTCGTCGCATTATATTCAGCTAACATTTTTTCCAACCGATCCGCCACTTCTTTTGGATTGGGAGCAATATGATTTCCAACCCGCACAAATTCGTTATCTTTCCTAAATCTGCCGGCGATGTCATCCCGTATGTTAGAAATTAGCATTTTATGCAGAGACAAAATCACTTCCAAAGAAAGCTCTTGTTCTTTGGCTCTTGTATCAATATACGATACGACCCTGGCCAAATTTTTGGCTTCAAAAATTTCTCGTTCAGTAATATATCTGTCCAAATCAATTTGCAACAATATTTTTTCGGTTTCTTCAAGAGTAAGCGTGCTATTTTCGATGGCGTTGGAGTTATAGACCTGTTCGGCCACTTCGGTTTCCGCGATAAGCTTAATAAGCGCGTCTTTACCCAAAGACGCTTTATAGTATCTTTCGCGGAGCGAATTTATTTCGTTGAAAACTTTAAGTATTTTTGTCATATATAACCAGTATACCATTTTTCACGGTTTTGTCAACATAACCGTGAAAAATATATTAAAATCATACCATTTTCATCTTTTTGGCTATAAATCTCCAATAAACTGCATATCCCACAGTATGCTAAAAATAACAACAAATATGGTCATACCTACCAAAGCGATCGGATTACGGTAGAGATAAAATGATTTTATTTAGTAAAATTCCGCACGAGTGCATGTTTTTGACATAAAAATTACAAAATGCTACCATTAAACTTATAACATCAAATACTATGGATAAAAACAAACAGCATCTCTTATTATCTGAAGACTTTAAGGGGTTGGCCAAACTTATGAATGGTCGTTTTGATGAGCTTGAAGAAAACCTCAAAACCGAAATTAAACAGTCGTTCAATGAGGTTGATGACCGATTCAATGGAGCAGATAAACGATTTGATGCAATAGACGAACGATTCGAAAAAGTGGAAAAACGATTCGACAAAATTGATGGAAAACTGGATAAAATTGAGAAAACTCTAAAAACGAATGAAAAGCGAGACGAGGTTTTCGCCGAGAAGCTTAATCTTGATCTTAAAGCAGTTGACGCAGGAGCTCAAGGATAGCATCTTTCGGCAGCATTTGACTCCATACTCATAATCTATAAATACTAAACTATTACAAAAAGACGCTCACTGAGCGTCTTTTTAAATCGTTCCTTATAATCTAATCCAGTAATTTTATTTATAACTTTCCAACAGGAATCTTCCTTAAATTAATATTTGTTATACCCACCCCTAATATTTTCATAATTCTATATGCCTCGTCGCCACCTCTTAAATAATATCTCTATACATGGACTTGATCCGTCTATAACCTGAATAACTATTTTATCAGATCCAGTGTTTTGCAACATAAATTTAAGCAATTTGTAGCTGTATCTGTAAGCCCCCCTTTTCCTGTTTTTCTGTATTTGCTATATTTCTAAATAAATTAGGTTTTTTATCCAATTCGCTTAACCTTCTTTCTGAAATTTTTACATATTTTTCGTTCGCATCAATACCAATATAATTTTTCCCTAATTTTTTAGCCGCCACCGCGGTTGTCCCGCTGCCAACAAACGGATCTAACACGACCGCATCTTTTGAAAAAGCCGACAATTTAATTAAATATTCACAAATAGCTAAGGGCTTAACGGTTTTATGGTCATTGTAATCTCCTTTTTCTTTTTTTGTCGGTTTCGGCAACAAAAAAGCTCTATCAATTAATTCGTCTATTTTATCTACTGTAAAAACATTCGCCGGATACATATTATCGCCAATTCTGACATTGGTATCAAATAAACCGACTTCGTGTTTGAGCATATTTTTAAGATATGTTTGATCAGTTGGCTTCTGAGCCATCGCAATTGGCTCAAAGCATGATTTAATTTGTGGGGTTTTCCATCCTTTCAATTTTTCTTTAATTTTTTCTTTTGCTTTCTCATCTATATCCATCTTTTTAATAAAGTGATCAACGCCCATTGCTTTGGCTTGATTTTGAGTATAGAGCCACATAAAAGCGTCTCTGATTTCAAAGCCAGCGTCATCTATAGCAGAAGCCATTCTATGGTATAGTCTAGGGCTGGAAAAAGAAAAGAAAAAACCACCCGGTTTTAAAATCCTGAAAATTTCCGCTGAAATTTTTAAATACCAAGCGTAAAATTTTTTTCCCTGTTCTCTGTCAAATTTCATTCCAGCAGGAAGCGATTTAATTGTGTATTGATTACTTTTATTTGATACTTCTTCATAATCCCAATTATTATCAAGCTTATCTAAAAAATATGGGGGGTCGGTTAAAACAACATCTATTGAATTGGTTTCAACTCGAGGTAAAAATTCTAAGGTATCAGCACAAATTATATTGTTTATAAATTTATCGTTTTTCATTTTTTAGAATTTAGGATTTTTTCCTTTAAATTCTTTGTAAAGTATTCTATAGATTATTGTTCTTACGTCTTTATCATTGAGGAATAATATTTCCAGGAACAAGCGACTTATTTGGATCCATATGCGATTTTTCTAAAATTGTTTTTGACGCCGGCCAATGAAAATGCGGCTTTCCTTCTTGCGAACCGCAAGTGGCACAACGATAATTATACTTTTCTTTTATTGCGTCCCAATCGTCAGTTTCTGAAATTCTATGCCCCTTTTTAAATCCAGGATAGGGTTCCTCTAACGTCCAAAATTGGTATGATCCTCTTTCTATTTTTAAAACAATATTATCTCGTCCGCCTGCGACTATCCACCAGCCAGCTTGAGCGCCTAAATGTCTGGCCTGTTGGACATCATTTGTGTTTGGATAATAACTTCTGACAAATTTAGTAAGTTCTTCCTTGCTGACTTTTCTAGTATTTGGGTAATCATATGCTAAATAAACTAAAACCAGTGCATCTTTTGTAAATTTTTTCTTTGAAGCGTAAAGTTTAGGTAGCTTTACTCCAAATTGTGCCAAATACTTTTTGTGGTATTCACAAACAGTTTTATAAATGCTTTCTAT
>LBUD01000003.1 GCA_000992395.1 Parcubacteria group bacterium GW2011_GWA2_38_13
GACTTAGGCTCTTGGATCTTCTTTAGATCCTTAGAACTTAGTCCTTCGGACACAAACCCCGTATCTATCAACATGATAGGCACGGGGTTTTCTTTTTGTCATCCTGAATGAAGTGGAGGATCTCACTGCTTATCGAGGGGATTCTTCGGCCATCGGCCTCAGAATGACAGAAAAGTATCGGCTCAACGCGCTTGAGCCGTTATTTTTTACTCAAATCATAGTAAAACACAAACGCTTTGTCTTGGTCTATGCTTTGCCAGGAGTCCGCTTCTTTTTTCGCTTTCTCGGTTAATTCTTCAAATTTATCCCAATAGCTTGAAAGCACAAAATATACATTTTGCACGCCTATAAATTTTCCTGCCTCGTTGGCAGTAATTTTTGATGGATTTTTATACACCATATCTAAATAGTATTGGTATAAAGGATCGCCGGTCGGGATTGGATAGTAAAAATAATACGCCCCATTCTTTTCATTAAGAAAATATTTTTTAAATCCAAATTCCCGTATGGCGGCAACAGAGGTCATTTGATTGGCAAGCACTACATAATCGCTTGCTGCCATATCATCAATATATCGCACTGTATTAATGTCTGTTTGAGTAATATTGTACCCCCGATCAAGATGATATGCGTCTGATCGCGGATATGAAATATAAAGCGACGAGGTGATGAAAAAAGACATAAATACAATAATGATAAAACGCAAAAAAACGGTTTTTTTAAAACTTTGCGCCAAGGCGTAGAGAAGCGCGAAGAAAATTATAGGCAAAAGAAAGTAAAAAGAAATATCAAAAATTCTATTCGGATAGTTTTGCTGTTCATAGGTTATCAGGGAAGGGAATTGGACTACGATGCGAAGAATAATATAATTGATAAAAAATATAATAAAAAGCATAGGATACATAGCCGATGCGCGAATTTTATATTTTCGTATGAGTAAAATAGTTCCAAGCGCGGACACCAACAAGAAAAAAATATGCATATTATTTTCATACCAATATGCTATATCATGTATAATATTAAAATTATTATTAATATTTGGAATTAAAAACTCCAATGTGTCTTGAAAAACTCCCACAGTATTAAAAAGTTTGAAAGAAACTATTGAAGAGAGTGTTTTTGAAAATTCGGAATTTATTATAAAAATAATCGGAAGCGATATGCATGCCAAAAAACCTGCTTCCAAAAAAAGAAATTTTTTTAAAATTGAAAATGCCGGGGAATTAAATTTAAGATAATATAATAAACAAATAAACATTATAAATATTATAGCAGGGATGCCTGTTATCGGATGGATGAAAAGAGTGGCGCACGATAGCGCTATGAGAGGCAATATCCATTTTTTGTCGCCTGTAAAAATTATAATAGGAGAAAGCAGAATAATAATTAAAATAAAAAAATTAGCAAGCGCTTGGGGGGTGGTTACGATAAAAGACGAGAAGGGAACCATAAGGAAAGCGGCTGAAGCAAACGGCAAGAAATGGGTTTTTTGCGTTACTTGGGAAAAAGTGAAATAAAGTATGAGAGGAATAAAAAAAGAAAAAAGCAGCGGGACAAGATATATATCGATAATTGATGTTGAAAGAAAAGAAATTTTTGAAAGCATCACGACAAGGACATATTGGCCTGTGTAGTAGAGTGGTTTTGGAGTGATGCTTCCTTTTTCCGCAATTATTTTTTCAGTAGCCTGATGTATTATGGGATCAAATCCATAGCCGAGCTTATAAACAGATATTGCGATGGTTGCGGAAAGAATAAAATGTAAAATCACAAGCCACAATGTGATGTAACTTTTTTTATTTTTTACGGCTATGGTCAGCAAAAGCAGGGTGGAAAAAAAATAAAAAGTAAAAAAAACTTTTGGAATAATAAGCCATGGCGATCGTATGGCTTCTCCGGTAGCTGATGTTACAATAATAAAAAAATTAACGCACTCAAAAAATAAAAAAAGCGCAATAAGCACAAAAACTTTAATACTGATTTTTTTATCTGTTGAATTCTTAAAACGTAAAACCCCGCTTGCCCGTGGAATAAAAATAAGGCCGACAGCCAATATGCTGATAATAAAAAAAATTGTGAAATTATTAAAAGGTATTATGTAATACAAGATTGAGCCCGCGATTATTATTATCGCCAGCAAAAATATGCTTCCAAGTATCTTATTCCAGTACGGCCGGTACGTTTTCAGAAAATATATATCGCCGATGAAATATGAAAATATAAAAAAAAGAAGGCACGAAAAAAATATTCCGATATAGAGATTTTTCCATATCGCCATATTCAAAAAAAGCAAAATAATGACAACAAGCGATATGATTGATTTTTTTTGGATTTCTGCTAAATTTATCATATAGTTATTGTACACAATACTTAAGATATTGACAATTATATGGTATAATTCAAATGAACCTATGATTGAAGAAAAGACAAGGCAGAAGTATTACTTCGGCTCGCTTATTGCATGGGGGTTGTTTTTTGTATTGGTATATTGTAATTTTTTGCTGGCGACAGTCCAGGATTCGGGCAATAGAATTTTTAATTCTCCGGATGAAAACGCGAATTATTTATTTACGAAACTCTATTCGGAAAAAAGCGAATTTTTTATACCGGAGCCCGAGAATGCAAAATATACAAATATTATTTTTCCGAGGTCAGTGCATGTAGCCGAGGACGGAATGCTTTTATCCGGAAGTTTTATCGGAATAATTATCATATACGGTTTGTTGGCAAAATTTTTTGGAATTTGGATTATTATTTTTCTTACACCAATCATATCTTTTTTCGGCGCTATATTTTTTTTCAAATTAATAAAAGAAATATTTTCAAAAAAAATCGCATTTATTTCAACGCTGTTATTATTTATATTTCCTGCATGGTGGTATTATAACAGCCGTTCAATGTTTCATAATATTCTTTTTGTAAATTTTATTATTTTTTTTCTTTATTGTTTTATAAAATTTTTGCGCAATAGGCGCGTTTCATATATTGTCGGGTCGCTTGCTTTTTTTGCTTTGGCGCTTTTTACTCGTTTTTCAGAAATAGTATGGATAGCTCCTGGTTTTTTTGCGTTGTTAATCGCCAGTAAGAAATATATTTCGTGGAAAATATTTATAAGCATGATGTGCTTATTTTTTGCCATAATCCTTGGTATTGTATACGCAAATATAAAAATTTTTGGAAATGCCATAACCGCAGGATATTCATATGAATTAGAAAGCGCGTCGGCAATCAGTAATGTATTCAACATGATATTTCCTTTTGGATTTCACCCAAAAAGAGCTTTTATAAATTTTTATAATTATTATCCCTATTTATTATGGTGGTTTTTCATACCAAGTATTTTAGGATTTATTTTTATGCTTAAAAAGTTTCGCCGGCTTGCGCAGGAACAAAAATATTATATTTTTGGATTTTGTTGCGTATCAGTGTTTCTTATTTTGTATTATGGTTCATGGACAATAACAGATAATTTAGATCCTTCTAAAATTACCATAGGAACTTCCTATGTTCGGTACTGGCTGTGTATATATATTTTTTCACTGCCTTTCGCGGCGTATTTTTTTCAGAAGTTGCTTAGCGTAATCAAAAATAGAAAATTGAAGATGGCAACAATATTTATTTTAATGGTAGCGCTTGCCTATTTATCATTTGATCTTGTTTGGTTGAATTCAGAAGAAAGCCTTCTGGCGGTGCAAAAATCAATCAACGGATATTATATGAAAAGAGATTTGGTTTCTAGTATTATTTCAGATGATTCAATGATAGTGACGGAAAAATCAGATAAAATTTTTTTTCCAAAATATAAAATTATTTCCGAGCCAAATAATGAAAAAGTCATTCAAAATGTGAAAAAAATGATTAGCGACGGTATTCCAATATATTATTATACTTTTTTGGGTGATAATGATATTAATGTATATAATAGTTATTTGGATTCTTTTGGGATGAAACTCAATAATAAAATCCGCATATTTGGAAATGAAAATTTGTATTCCATGGAAATAAAATAGGCTTGTATCATATGGGCATAAAAAAAATATTATTTATAACACTTCGTTTAATATTTTTTTTGTTGCCAATTGCGCTGGCGTTGCGGCTTTTATATAAAGATTTTGTTGTGTCGGGACAGCTGACGGCAGAATATGATTTTAAAACCCCGTCTCCATTTATAAGCGTTTTACGTCCGCAGTCAAGGGTAAGTGAAATATCCCATAATGATAGCGGTGATTATTTTCAAACCATTCATGATGAACCGGTATATTTTGATATCAGAATGCCGAGAATGTTGGATACCGCGAAAGTATCTATTGTTTATAAAAACATAGATCAGCGAATTTTTGAAGCAGGCGCCATGACAAACAAGGATCAATGGATTTTCGATTTAAAGCCGGTGGAAAATAATATTATTGATTATCTTTTTCAGGATAAATTGCGATGGACCATGATTCGCGATCAGGACGTGGTTTTATTCCAGCGAAATAAAAAATTTCAATCCATAAAAGATTTTTTAGAAAATCTTCCGGCAAATGAAAAGATTGCAACGTATAATTATGCTATTCCAAAAGATTACGTAATGAAAAATTATATTGCCCGTCAAAACGGTGTTACGATAAATAAAACTTTGCGCGGTACACATCGCATGTACACGTATATAAAAAACGAACCAATAGATATGGAAATATGGATACAAGATGTAAATAGGCACGCGGGTGATGATTACGCAAGCATTGATATAATAAATAAAGATTCCGAATCAATATACAGTAACTTTATAAAGCTTGATAATGATGCTCAATCCAGCCTAACAATGTCCGAAGTTCGGGAAGAGCATATTGTTGTGGATAATGTGCCTGAGGGATTATATAAAATAGAAATCACATCGCCAAGTGATGATATATTTATACGAAGGATAGCCGCGAATTGCAGTTATCTTGTGTTTATAAACAAGGTGTATCTTGGCGACAACGTTGGATATTCAGATGAATTTATTCAAGAAAGAATGGAACCAACGCTTTTACATACAAATGGAAAAAATATTTCAGCAATCACAACCCATGTAGAGGGATTGCAAACCTTATTGGTAAATAATATTGTTTTAAATATTGACGATACCCATAAAGAATTTATAACACAGGTTAATTTTAAATTTAAAAAAATTATAGTTCCAAGAAACGACATAACCATAGAAACAAAAGGAATGATATCTTTTTCGGACAATAATTTTTTTAATCCGGAATTTGCAACTTTATCCGACGGAAGCGAATTTGATATGGATGCTATTTCTTATGTTATAGCGAAATATGGGGACGGCAAGGAACTGGATAATGATTGGAGAGAGGCAAAACTTGTTTTTAATTCTTCAAAATATTATACCGGCGATTCAATGCTTCATTTTGTTTTGTCATTGCCGTATATTAAAACAGGTGATACGGGGGTATTAATTTCTCATATTACAGTAGAAATGAGCGGATCGCCTTTGTCGTCCCAATCTATTTTTACCCTTATAAAAAACAAGATAAAAGAATATATAGTATTATAAAATATGAAATTATTTATAGTAAAAATCGCGCAATATATTTTTGAATCGCTTTGCATTGCGCTTTTTCTTTTGTTTGGAATGGAATTTATGAAAACGGGGGTAGTTACAAATTATATAAATTTTAATCTTCTACTGACGCTTACATTGATTTTTGGAATTATCGTGGTATTATTAAATAACGGAAGCGAAGAAAAAAACAGTAAATTTAAAATAATGAATACGGTATGGCGTGTTATATTCTCCGTTGCAATCGGTATGGTTTGCGTCATAATCGCTGGACAAGCTTTGATGGATCAGTCGAATTTTGGAGCTATCGCGCGGGTCGCGTATATAATGCCATGGGTTATGGGTTTTGGGGCAGGACTTAGCGTATACGCGATAATACATAAAAAATAAAATTTTATGAATTGCATATTTTGTAAAATTGTATCGGGCGAAATTCCGTGTGCAAAAGTATATGAAGATGAAAAAATTTTAGCTTTTTTGGATATTAAACCAGTAAATTTAGGGCATGTTCTTGTGATTCCAAAAGAACATTATGCGAATATGCTTGAAACTCCCCATGATATAATCGCCGGTATTTTTCAAAAATCAAAAGAACTGATGATATCTATCAAAACTGCGATGAGCGCGGATTTTGTTGTTTTGTCTGTGGTTGGAATTGATGTGCCTCATTTTCATATTCATTTGTTACCGCGGTATTCAAGCGATGGTTTGCATAATTTCTGGCCGACGAAATTGATTGAAGTTTGAAATTGTAGGGGTTTGCCGGTGGCAAACCCGATAAAGAAAGCCGCAGACGGCAGATTATAGACGATAAGAATTATATGTCGTGTACGTCTTATAAGACCTATAAGTCCTATATGTCGTATAAGTCTAATAAGTCTCATGGCTGTTAAATAAAAAAGCAGTCCATGAGGACTGCCTTAGATCATTCTAGCGAGCCATGAAATTCGGGATAATAGCTACCATAAAGAATTCGGTAAGCAAAGCTATGGACATTGTGCATTGTACGAAAGTTTTCGGGGATCTCTTCAACATTTTTTTCTATCAGCTTTCTGAGTATTAGCTTATCGGCTACGCCCAAATGTTGCCGTTTCGGCGGTGATGACAAATGGTATCCGTTAAGATCCAGATCTATGAAGAAATCTTCGGTATAAAATTCAATAAATTTACAGGCGATTTCCAGTATTTTGGCGATTAACTCATTTTTTGAAAGTATACCTATACCCTTTATCATTATTTTACTCCTGTTGTGGATGTTAATGTACGATTTAATACTATATAATAAATATTTAATTTCGTCAATATGCCTAAAAAATTATTAGTAACCGGCGGGGCGGGATTTATCGGATCAAACTTTGTCCGTTATTGGCTTAATCATCATCCTGACGACGACGTGATAAATTTTGATGCGCTTACATACGCAGGAAATTTAGAAAATCTTAAAGATATTGAAAAAAATCCGCGCTATAAGTTTATCCAAGGTGATATTGGAGACCTGGAGCACAATAAAAAATTATTCCATGATGAGTTGGTTGATGTTGTTGTTAATTTTGCAGCCGAATCCCATAATGGCCGGGCAATGGTGGAGCCGGATATTTTTGTAAAAACCAATGTCTTGGGCACTCAAATGCTTTTAGAGGCGGCGAAAGAAAGCGGGATTAAAAGATTCCACCATGTTTCCACCTGTGAAGTGTTTGGAGATTTGGCATTAGATGAGAAACGCGCTTTTAAAGAAAGCGATCCTTACGCGCCGAAAACGCCCTATAATGCTTCAAAAGCCGGCGCTAACCATGAAGTAATGGCATATTTTCATACATTTAAGCTGCCCATTACTATCAGCCACTGTTCAAATAATTTTGGCCCATTTCAATTTCCGGAAAAGGTTATCCCTCGATTTATAACCAACGCTATTGATAACAAAGAGTTGCCATTATTTAAGAGCAGCCAAAATAAAAGAGAGTGGTTGCATACCATTGATCACTGCCGGGCTATTGATATGATTATTGAAAAAGGAAAAATCGGCGAAGCTTACAATATAGGCAGCGGAGTGGAAAAAAGCGTGGAAGAGATAACAGGCGCGATCCTAAAAAGATTACATAAGCCCGATACTTTAAAAATTTATGTTGAAGACCGGCCAGGGCATGATCGGCGCTATCTTTTAGATACGACGAAAATTAAAAATGAACTTGGCTGGGAGCCGATAATTGAATTTGAAAAAGGCATGGATGAAGTTGTTGACTGGTATGTAAAAAATGAAAAATGGTGGCGGCCGTTGCTTGGCAAAGGATTTGTTGAAAACTACCAAAAGATTACAAAAATAAAATAAATTTTCAATTCCTTATGAATGAAGTACAAATAGCGCAAATGATTTATCCTTCCGTGGTCACCTGTATTGGTGACTGGAAAAAAATGCTTGAAGAGGTAAAAAAATTTCGCCTCACGGAAATATCATTATTTCTTACTACCGCTGGCGTTAATGAGAGGAAAAAAATTTATGCCGAGCTCGCCAAGACCTCTGTAAAAAAAATTCCTCACGTGCACGCGCGAAACGATATGAAAGAAGAGGAGCTGGATTATCTGGTGAAAATGTATAAAACCGAAGCGTTTACCATACATTTTCAATTTCACATTACTATCAATTTTTAGCGCACACGCCGGATTTTCACGAAAGAGATAAAAAAATGGCAAGCATGTTTACCGTAGGATGCAATCATATCAGCGCGGTTAATAGCGATGATTGGAGTTCCCATACGGCGCATTCCAAAAAAGAATTTGATTATCTTGCGAAATTGCCAAAAAAATTATTTTCAAAATATTTGAACCTGGAATTGTCAAATTCACTCCATGAGCAGTTGGAATTTAAAAAATACATAGCCCGCCTGCTTGCGAAAGCATGGAATACATAGTAATATATACAAGGTATGCATGTATTGCCAAAAATCGTATTACGATCTCGCGGCCCGATAATAGCATCTGATGCTATTGTTTGCAATGCGAAAAAAGAGATTTTGTTAACAAAGCGCAATATCGAGCCATTCCGCGGTAAGTGGGTTTTGCCGGGCGGACACGTAAAATACGGGGAAACAATTGAGAATGCTTTACAAAGAGAGGTTGAGGAAGAAACAGGCTATAAAGTTATGATAGAAAAGCTTCATGGGGTATATTCAAATCCAAAGCGCGATCCAAGGTATCATATTATTTGTATTTGCTTTATTTGTAAAATTGTTTCGGGTGACGCAAAAATAAATTTTGAGGTTGGAGAAATAAAGTTTTTTTCCTTGAAATCGCTTCCGCGGAAGATGGGGTTTGATCATAGGAAAATAATACAAGATTTTATAAATAATAAAGGAAAGCAGAGATAATTTCTATAATCGGCTAAAAAATGCTATAATATTGACAGATGTGGATAAGTGATATAATATAGTTATGCATTAGAGTATTTATCTAAAAAATATGAAAAATTTATATTGGAATACCAAAAAATCAGGTGTGGCCAGGGTTATAATATTTCCAGTTGGTAAAAAATATAAAGCCATTTGTCTTGATTTTGATATTATCGAAGAAGCCTCATCTTTTGATAGGGTCGAAGAGCGAGTTAGAGAAGCCGTTAGAGGTTATGTGGTTAATATTTGTAAGAATAATTTAGACGATAATTTATTAAATAGACATGCAGATGGAAGGTATTGGAAAATATATGAAAGATATTTAAAAATGATAAGCCATAAAAGACAAATCCAAAGAAGAGGATCAAATCCAAATTTTAATAGACTAACTTTAAATTCATGGCCAGTTCAAGAATTAATGAAACAGCAAGCGTGTCCTTCAAGTTGTTAATATATATTTATGTCTCGACTAAAGAATTGGTCATTTAAAGACTTAGAAAATTTTTTAAGGGATTATAAGTTTAATCTTGGACATATTGAGGGTTCTCACTATTTTTTTAACGGTAGGGTTAATGGTATAGATAGGGTTGTACAAGTAATTTATAGTAAAAAGGAAAAAGGAGGTCAGAGTGATAAAACAATGAAGTTTGCCGTTAAACATTCAGGGATTCCGAAAGAATATTTTATGGAATGGAAAGCGTCTAGATCTGTGCATAATGAAATTATAGATTAATTGCTTATGTTTATAAGAAAAGCAGAATTTAATGAAAGAATCAAATAGAATCATCTAAAAGATGATTTCTTTTATAAATAACTAAATTTGATAAAGGTATCTTTTAGGTATATATTAAGTATGTAGACTATATTGACAACATAAAGCAAGGAGTCTAAATATTTACATAGTAAATGAAGAAAAAATAATATGAATAAAGCATTACAAATTTTAATAGCATTGGGTATATTCATAGCCGGGGTTGGAGTCGGATTTTATTTTATTTTTTTTCTACCACAATCAAAATCTCAAACAGAGAAACGATTAGCAAGCCAAGAGTTGCAGGATAAAATAGTTGAATGTCAGAAACTTGCACCAAGTGCAGCAAAGATATTAAACGATAGATTAGCTAATGATGAAACCTTAATCGAAAAAGTAAAGTATAACGAGAAGGATAAAAAATGTTATGCTTTAGTGGGAAGTAAAAAATGCTACATTGAGAGTTGTGTATTTAGAGAAGACGTAATTGATGTTTATGAAAACAAAACTATAATATATGATTTTATTGGTAATGATAATAATGCTCAAGGGTTAGAAGGTACTAAATCGTTCAGTGAAGAGGTGGAGAAATATTTTTCAAATTAGAAGATAATGTGTGGTCATTAAAATTTGTATAAAAGATAATATATAATATTATGAAAGGTATAATTTTAGCAGGAGGTACCGGATCGCGGCTTGATCCCTTGACCCGCGTAACGAATAAACATTTATTGCCCGTATACGACCGGCCGATGATTTATTTTCCCATACAGACTTTGGTATCTGCGGGCATCACCGAGATAATGATTGTATCGGGCAAAGGGCACGCCGGGCATTTTTTGGAGCTTTTAAAATCCGGAAAAGATTTTGGAGCGAAATTTTCTTATGGCGTGCAGGAAGAAGCGGGAGGAATCGCGCAGGCTCTGGGACTTTGCGAAGATTTTTCGGGCAAGGAAAAAATTATGGTGATACTTGGCGATAATTTTGTAGAGGATAATTTAAAACAAGCTGTTGATGATTTCGAGAAAATGAAAGAAGGCGCAAAAATATTTTTAAAAGAGGTGAAAAATCCTCGGTCATTTGGCGTTGCTCAAATCCAGGGTGATAAAATAATACATATAGAAGAAAAGCCCGTTGAACCAAAATCCAATTTTGCCGTTGTTGGCATATATATGTTTGATAACAAGGTATGGAATGTCATTAAAACACTAAAGCCCTCCAAAAGAGGAGAACTTGAAATTACGGATGTAAATAACTATTATGTGAAACGCGAGGAAATGAGATTTGATATACTCAAGGGATGGTGGAGCGATTGCGGAGAATCTTTTAATAGCTTGCTTGAGGCTGCATTACTTGTTCAAAAAAAGGCAGATCAGAAGGCGAAATAAGCGTATATATAAATAATCCGCCGTTATCATTTATTTTTCCGTTTATCCAAATACTATTTCCCATTCGGCCTTCGATGGAAAAATTTTGTAAAGGATAACCTTGCGCCAAAAGATATACATTTTTTTCATTATATGGTTTAGCATCGGTAATATACAGCGTGTTGTCCAGCTGGTATACGATGCTATTTTCGTTAAGCGCCCATCCGATATTTTTAATGGGAACTCCGAAACGATTTATTAATTTTTCAGTTTTTGCCGTAACGTCAAATATATAAAGCTCAAAATCATTTGAGTACAGAAATCTGTTTTTATCATCCGTCCAACGGATATTTTTTATTTTTCCTTCGAAAATAGTATTGTCTTCCATATCGTTTTTATTTTCGCTGCTGAAAATTTTTGTTTTTATAATAAAAGAATCTCCTTTGGATCTTTCAGTCAGAAGCATCAGATCTTTTGATATGAGTTCTATAAAATATTGCGTTGTGTCGGGTATTTTTACTGTTTGCGTTTTTGAGCTGTTTGAAATTTCACTCCTTTTCAGATATGAGCCGGTTTTTTCAAGCGATGTGTGGTAGATAAAGGGGCTTGCCACGACAAAATTTTTTATGGAAGCGTTTGTGATTTTTTTTGTGGAAACAAGAGCCAAATCAATTTGATACAGACCGGATTCATCGGAGCCGTATAAAAGAGTATTATCAAAAAAATCCCATTGCATGGCATTAAAATGAATTTGTAGCGTATCGAAAACGCTAGAGATATCCATTACCTCTGTATTTAAAATAAAAAATTGTTTTTTTTCCTTAAGCGTGCTTTCAAAAAGTAGTTTTTTATTATTATTTGACCACCCGATAAAATATATTTCAGAATCCAATGGAAAGGATTTTATTTGTTCCAGCGATTCTTTGTCATAATCAAAAAGCATTAATACTATTTCATTATTTTTTCTTTCCTGTATGATCATGTTTTGCGATCCCGGGATATTTTGAAAAGATACGACATCCCCCCCCAAGACTAACCGAGGCGCTTCTTGTTTAGTCAAATAAACCGTTTTAATAAAAGTGACCAGGTTTGATACAATTTTAATATTGTTTTTCCATGGAAAATAGCCGTTTTTATTGATTTCAAGCTCATAAGCATCCCCAAGAAGATAATTTATTTTAGCCGGTGTTTTGGTTTTATAGAGTTTGCCATTAATAAAAATATTTGAATTTTTTGGCACGGATTCAACTATAAGAGATCCGGTTTTTTCAAATTTTAACATTTTTGTATTAAAGCGGTATCCTGACGCAAACGCTAAAATAACCGGAGTAATAATAAAAAATAACAGGATAAAGAATGAATAGAGGAATCGTTTTGTTATAAGTTTCATATTTTCTTGTAGCAAGGCGTAAAACGTAGTACAATATAAGATAAGATATCAAATTAATAGTTCGGATTAATTTTTAAGATTATAATGATACGCGTTATTGTATCATTGTATCATTTTTTATTTAGCTTATGAATATAGAACAAGACCATTTCGAAAAACAAGATAAACCAAATTTGAACACCTATTTTATTATGATAGGAATATTGGCAGTGTCTTTTGTTGCCGGTTATTATTTTAACGAGTTTGCGGTTGGCAAAAAATTTATTTCATCGCGTCCCGGAACCGTCGGGTCACAGGGAAATGGCACTACGACAGTTGAAATAATAGCAGACAGAAATGATATTCCGTCAACAGTATCAAAAAAGGTTGATTTTAATCTATTCTGGCAAGCGTGGGATTATATTCAGAGCAATTACGTTGATACGGACGTAACGGACCCGCAATTATTTTATGGATCAATGGAGGGGATGGTTGCGTCGCTTGGGGATCCGTACTCGGTGTATTTTGAACCCGAACTATCGAAAAAATTTCAACAAGAAATTTCCGGAAGTTTTGATGGAATTGGGGCGGAAATCGGGCTGAAAAATAATATTGTCACAATAATCTCTCCGCTCAGCGGCGGCCCTGCCCAAAAAGCAGGCCTGAAAGCCGGCGATAGCGTTATAAGCATTGATGGCAAAGAAACAAAAGATATTTCACTGGATTACGCAGTTGAACTTATCCGGGGGATTAAGGGCACTTCTGTAACTTTAATTATTTTCCGGAAAGGCGAAGCCGACACAAGAAGTTTTTCGGTACAAAGAGATAAAATCGGCATTGAAAGCGTTGAATGGTCGCTTTTGCCGGGCAATATTATTGATCTGAAGCTTAAATATTTCAATGAGAATACCTTAGATGATTTCCGCGATTCTGTCAATGAATTCATGGCAAAAAAGCCAAAAGGCATAATATTGGATATGCGTAATAATCCGGGAGGCCTGCTTTCTACCGCTATTGAAATAACGTCATTTTGGGTTGGTGGCGATGAGAATATTGTCATTGAGCGCGGGCGCGATGGGCAATATGTAGGTGAACGGGCGAATAACAACAACGCAATATTAAAAAATATTCCAACCATTGTGCTTATCAATAAAGGAAGCGCTTCGGGATCGGAAATTCTTGCCGGAGCTCTGCAGGATTTAAAATTAGCCGAGCTTGTCGGAGAAACAAGTTTTGGCAAGGGATCCGTGCAGGATCTAAGGGAATTAAGAGACGGATCGTCTATAAAACTTACGATTGCAAAGTGGTTTACGCCTCTTGGCAGGGAAATCAATGAAAAAGGAATAGACCCCGATATTACAATAGAGCTTACTGATGAAGATTGGAACAACGACAAAGATCCGCAGATGGATAAAGCAATTGAGCTTTTGACTAAAAAATAGTATGATTTGCATCAGCTTTTAGATTATTGCTATAATGGAGTACTGAATGCGGAGATTATTGCTATTGACGCAACGTGGGATAGGGGGGTTGGAGATTTTAATGAATTTGAAATAAAATAAGCAAATATGAAAGTATTATTATTGAGAAATGTTGACGGTCTGGGGAAAGAGGGTGAGATAAAAGAAGTTTCGCCGGGATATGCAAGAAATTTTTTAATTCCTCGGGGTTTGGCGGATATTGCAACCGTTGATTTGATCAATCAGATAGCCGGAAGAAAGAAGAATGCAACTCATAGGGCAGAGATGGCGCTTGCCAATGCCGAGGCGCTTGCCAAGAAGCTTGAAACAATCAAAATTGAAATATTTGCAAAAGCAAATGAAACAGGAACTCTTTACGCAGCCATTTCTCCCGCAGTAATTGAAAAAACACTTGAAAAAATGGGCATAAAAATTTCTAAAGATCAGATCATGGCAACGCATATAAAGGAAGTGGGGGAGCATGAAATAACTGTCCGGCTCGCGCACGCTCTTGAAGCGCGCGTGTTTTGCATCATACATCCGGTCAAGAATAACATATAAATAGTATTGATTTTTTATTTATTATCATAATTCGCCTACCCTATCGGTGGGTTTTCTCATAATAAATTCTCATATATGCCCAAATACATATTTGTGATGGGAGGAGTTTTGTCGGGAATAGGCAAGGGGATAGCCACGTCATCTATAGGGAAATTGTTGCAATTGCGCGGTTTTCGCGTTACCGCGATAAAAATTGATCCCTATATAAATGTTGACGCGGGCACAATGAATCCAACGGAGCATGGGGAAGTATTCGTGACCGAGGATGGGGATGAAACCGATCAGGACATCGGCAACTATGAACGTTTCTTGGATACAAATATTTATCGGGATAATTATATGACGACCGGCAGGGTATATCTTTCGGTGATAGAGCGTGAAAGAAATTTGGGCTACGGAGGAAAGTGCGTGGAAGTTGTACCTCATATTCCGGAAGAAGTGATGGCGAGGATAAAAAAAGCCGGAAAAAAATCAAAAGCTGATTTTATAATAATTGAAATTGGCGGAACGGTCGGTGAATACCAGAATATTTTATTTTTAGAAGCTGCCCGGCTTATGCATTATCGTTATCCAAACGATGTGCTTTTTATTTTATTAAGTTACCTGCCAATACCTAAAAACCTCGGTGAGATGAAAACAAAGCCGACCCAGCATGCCGTATCGCAGGTAAACGCGGCAGGGATCCAGCCGGATTTTATTTTGGCGCGCGGGGAATTGCCCCTAGACAAGCCGAGAAAAGAAAAATTATCAATATTTTGCAATGTGAAAAAGGACCATATCATATCGGCTCCCGACGTGAAACACATCCTTGATGTTCCGATAAATTTTGAAAATGAAAAATTGAGTGAAAAAATATTGAAAAATTTGAATATAAAATCACGAACAAACAAATTTTCTGAATGGAAAAAACAAATAAGAAAATATCAGAGGCTTAAAAAGATTGTGAAAATAGGTATTGTGGGCAAATACTTTGCTACAGGCGATTTTATTTTACCCGATGCCTATATATCTGTTATAAACGCCATAAAAGAAGGATGCAACGCATGCGGATGCGTTGCGCAATTGGAATGGATAGACTCTGATATATATGAAAAAAATCCTTTAAAAGTGAAAGAAATTTATGCCTATGATGGAATAGTTGTGCCGGGCGGTTTTGGCAAGAGAGGAATTGAAGGAAAAATTCGCGCCATCCAATATGTTCGCGAGAATAACATACCATATTTGGGTTTATGCTACGGGATGCAGCTTGCGACAATAGAATTCGCAAGAAATATTTGCGGTATGAAAGAGGCAAATTCAACCGAGATTGATCCTGAAACAAAATTTCCTGTCATACATATAATATCCGAGCAGGCCGAATTATTGAAGAAAAAACAATACGGAAATACCATGAGGCTTGGAGCATGGCCGTGTGTTTTAGATAAATCGTCAAAAAGTTTCCAGGCGTATAAAACAACCAAAATATCAGAGCGCCATAGGCACAGATATGAATTGAATAATAGTTTCAGGGAGGCTCTGGTAAAAAAAGGATTATTGCTCGCAGGGCTTTCGCCTGATAAAAATCTTGTAGAAATTATTGAAATACCCGGACATCCATTTTTTGTGGGAACGCAATTTCATCCCGAATTCAAATCAAGGATTTTACGGGCGCATCCATTATTTAAGGCATTTGCCGAAGCTGCAAAAAAAAGAAGCGAAAAAAAGTAGTAAAAAATATTTTCCAAATAAAAAAACGTCTCCACGACCGTGGAGGCGTTTTTAAAATATATGAACTATTTTGCTTTTACTTTCTTTACTTCCTTGGTTTCGGAAATGACATTGGCGAATCTGGCCATCCTTAGCTTACCATTGATTTTTTTTATTTTTTTCGTGCTGAATTTCACAAAACCCGGCTGTATTGCGAAAAGGGTATCATCAATGCCTTTTTTTACATTTTTTCCCGGTCGAATTTTTGTTCCGCGCTGCCTGACAATTATTGCTCCGATTTTCGCGTATTCTCCTCCATAGAGCTTTACTCCAAGGCGTTGCGCTCGCGAGTCGCGGCCTAAGCTTGTGGAACCGCCTGCTTTTTTATGAGCCATAAAATAGTTAAAAGTTAAAAGTGAAAAGTTAAAGGTTTATATAGATTTAAGGATATAATATTTAAGAGTATTTGTAAATATTGACAAATATATTCAGATGTGCCATAATAATACATAGTATATTTACAAGCAAATAGTAAGTTTTTGGTTTTCCAAAACCATACATTTTTCAAGAAAAATAATATGTTTTTGGGTTATGTTTACCGAAGTTCTTTTTAAGGAAAGGAGATTGTCATGGCGGAAAAGAGATTTTCTGTCACCGGCGATCAGTATCGTGTTTGCCATCGGAGAATGCGTGAAATTTGCCGTCAGCTTGATCAGGATGGCGGAAGCCCTCTTGATCCCGAGTTGGTGGCAAATGAGCTTCAGAAAATCATTGAGTCCAAAAGTATTGTGGATGGAAAGATTGTCGGCACTTTCACGATTACGTGCGAGGGTTCGCACACGGCATCGGAGCTCAAGGAGCTCGGAAAGTACAACTGGTCGAACGACTGGATCACTAACGAGCATTTCCCTCTCACCAAGCACGAGCCCGAGAAGCGCACCATCGAATTCGTGAAATTTGATCACGATCCTTCAAGCAAGGAAGTCCTGGCAGAGTTCGCTTGTCGTGGACTTGATCGTCCAACCTATGAGGACGCTTTCTACTTCGGTGTTCAATATCCCGATGAGCAGAGGAAACGGTCCATTATCTTCTTGCACGAACCTGTTATGCGCCCGTACAGCAATCCGCTCGTGGTCGAGCTCGGCAGCGATGTCTCGGACCGGGATCTCGGCCTCTACTATTTCGAGGGTGACTGGTGTCGCAGCTTTGTCTTCGCTGGCGTTCGCAATCCTGCCTGATCAATAGGAAAAATCAGCTTTAACGGCTGATAAGCCTAAGACCCTTTTAAGAAATCAAATAATGATTTTCTACTAGGGTCTTTTTTTATTCCTCTATATGTTCCCTCTCCGATTACGCTTCTGCTATTGATAAAATTTTTATAATATGGTAAAAAGTATTAATTGTGGTTTTGGTCGCAAAATGGTCAAGGTCATCTATTTTGGAGGTTTTGTATGAATCGTTCTTTGAAAATCGGCTTGGCGTGCGCGTTTGGCGCTTTCATCGGCTCACTTGTCGCACTTTCGCTCAACCAGTTCTGGTGGTGGCTGGGTATGTTTGTCGGCGGTGGTGTTGGGTATCTCTCGTACGAGCTCAAGACCGTTATCGAAGCCACGAAAGTCGCGTGGAAGCAGGTGATTGGCTGGCGGCCGAGTTGGCAATCATGGATACATACAGGTAAATTTTTTGTGCTTTCTTTAGCATTGCCAGCGACTGTTCTTTTTCCAATTGGAATATTGTGTTTATTGTTAGACTTGGCATTACCTGAAAATAATAAAAGTTTACTTAATCTGTGTTATCTTTGGCTTGCCGGCATTCCTTTGGTTGGAATTTTCAATACCTTTATATATACTAACGGTGCGAATAATAAAGTTATATCCTATCAAGAAATGAAAGATATATTCTTTGAGTTCAATCCCTTGGTGGTTTATTTTTATTACGTACCCATGTATGCGGGCATTGGAATTTGGTTTGCAATTAAGCGCATTCCTCGGCTAGCGCTTAGGGTTGTTCTTGGAATTTTTATTATATTTGCCAGGCTTGGCACATTTGTCTGGACAATATTCAAATTCATCCATTCCGAAGAGCGCGTGTTGTGCGCATTTGACGCAGCGCTTGGCGCTGGCATCGGTTATTTCTACCATAACCCGATTGTCGGCATGATCGCGGGAGGAATTTTCGGAGTTTTGAACTACGAAATTCTATCCAAGCGAGTGTTAAGGCTCGTTTCCCTGAAAACCAAGTCGTAAAGTCATTTGACCCTGTGTGAAAAAAACATGGGGTCTTTTTTATTCCCCTATTTTTTGAGGCTGTCCGATAACTGTCATTCTGAGCCTGTGGCGAAGAATCCTCCTGCTAATCTGTGTGATCTTTCGCTTCACTCAGGATGACAAAAGTAATTATCGGACAGTCTGTGTAAGGAATAGAGGAGCTGTTTAAAATTTCCCCTCTTAGGGTAATTTTTGACAAACACCTTATATCACGATATAGTAGAATAACAATATGCAAAGAAACATTTTTTTTATTACAATAATATTTATCGCATTCGTGTTTGGCGGATGCACTGCAAAAGACGATATTCTTATTATTAATGATGCGCAAAGCAATCCATTAGTGCAAGATTCGCCAACACCCACTCCTACCCCCTCACCAAAGCCTAAAATCGTGCTGTATAGCGTGCCTTTTGCCTCGCAAGCCCCTTTATTAAATTGGGATGAACTTCACAACGAGGCGTGCGAGGAGGCTTCTATGATAATGGCTGACACCTTTTTCCATAAGCTGTCTTTGGATAAAAATATAATGGAAGAAAAAATACAAAAGCTGGTGAAGTGGGAAGAAGAGAATGGATACACAATTGACGTAACAGCGAATGAAGTGGCCAAGATATTGAAAGATTATTTTTCATTGAACGCCTCAGTAAAACCTATTAATGACGCCTTGGATATTATTAGTGAGCTTGAGCATGGGTATCTGGTTATCGTGCCTGCGGCAGGACGATTATTAAAAAATCCAAACTATAAAACACCGGGGCCGCTATATCATATGCTTTTGGTGCGAGGATACGATCTGAATAAACAGGAAATTATCACCAATGATCCGGGTACGCGCAAGGGCGAAGGGTACAGATATTCCTACGATGTTTTTTTTAACGCAATACATGATTGGCCAAAACTTGGTTTAGGAAAAGATGATGTAAGCGACGAAGAGATGAATGGCTCAGATAAGGTGATGATAGTTGTGTCGGGTATTTAATATCGAGTATCAAGTATAAAGAATCAAGTATGAATCATACTCAAAACTTTATTCTCAATACTCAATACTTAATACTATCCTATGGATAAACAAATTGAAAAAGTAATTGACGGTGATATTCGCCCCCAAATACAAGGCGATGGCGGTGATATTGAATTTATTTCATTTGATAAAAAAACCGGAACGGTAAGGGTCCGGCTTCATGGCGCTTGCCAGGGATGTCCAATGTCTCACGTTACGCTTTTTCAAGGGGTTGAGAAACTCTTGAAAGAAAAAATTCCTGAAGTGAAAGGAGTAGAAGTTATTGAATAATCAGCTATTCATTAATAATATTTTCCGAATCCTTAAGAGGCGCGTCATTTTTTGTTTTTTCAATGATTGTATCAGGCAATATTTGCGCAGTAGATGAGACGATTCTGTTTTCCAGAAAAAAATTACTCATTTTTTCAATCTCGTTTCCAAAACGAGAATTTTTTTTGTCTTGAATTTTAAGAATTATTTTTTCAAATTCATTTTTGCTAAATGATTCCGGGGCAACCTCCTGTCTTTTTATGGCAATGTCATTGGAAGAAATTATTGATTGGTAAACGAATGTATAGAGAAAAAATCCCGTGAATACAACTATAATAAAAATAAATATAAAAGATATAATATAAAAAACTTTTTTGGTAATCGTTATTTTTACGCGGAATTTTGGTTGAAAATTCATAATGTTGTATTTTCAAATTCAAGAATAAAGGCGGTACCAATAATTTCAGCCGTTATGTTGCCTTGTTTATTCAGTGAATTTATGGAAATATTGGAAATATTAAAATAAGTATCCAGCGCTTCTATATCAGATAAAAATTTCAATAATTGCTCAAAACCCCCTTCAATTTTAAGGGAAAGCGGCATGGTTTTTGCGATAGATGTTTTGCCATCGGTTAAATTTTTTTTATCTATTTTTGTAAATACGGGCTCTAAATTATATTTTTGTGATATTATTTCAAGCTGAGTTATAAATTCAAGCTCTTTGCCGTTTTGGATAAATAGAGTATCAATTTCATTTTTTCGGGATTCAACGGATTTAAAATCTTGTACCACTTTTTTGAGAAATTGACCTTGCTGGATTTTTGTTTCCAGCATTTCCGCCTCTATCCTTATATCATTATTGATTTTTTTAATTTCTTTAAGCGTGGGAGCAACGAGAAAAAATTCAATAATAAATATAATGATTACAAATGCTGATACGATGATTGCAATTTTTTTCTTGTTTGAATTCATGGGGTTATTCGCGTTATTTTGTCTACTGAAAATTCTAAATTTATCGAAAATATGATGTTTTCTTTCTTGAAAAGCGCATCGTATGGAAATTTGTATTCTTTGAAATATCCGCTAGAGTTAATATTTTTTTCAAAATCAATAAGATCTTGCCTTTTTTTTGCTGAACCCGATATTGCCGCATTTCCCTTATCATTAACACTTAGCGCGCTTATGGTAATTCCTGAGTTGGCAATGGAATTGAATTTTATAAAAAAAACTATCCAATCGATATGGTCTTTTTGGATTTGAGATACGGCATCAATCTCTTTTTTTAGATTTTTTATTTCCGAGTTTGAAATTTTTATCGGTATTGTTCCTAAAACATTGCTTGATACCGCGTATGTGAAATGATTCAGAAGAATAATTTTTCCAATCAATAGCATGGTGGATGAGATAATAAATCCGGCAAGAATCACAAGCATAAAATTCTTAATAGCAATATATGTATTAAGCATTTGAAGCTCTTTTTTTTCTTTTTCCGGAATGAGATTGAGCGTAATCATACAATTCTTATTCCGATCCCCTTAAAGCAAGCCCAATGGCAGTTGCATAAGACAAAATATTATTTTTATCTAAACGTATGGAGTTTCCGATTTTAGAAATATTTGTCATGGGATCGCCCAGCTTTACCGGAATATGGAATTTTTCATATAAAATAGTATCCAGATCCATAAGATATGCGCCTCCTCCGCAAAGTAAAATTTCTTTTATAATGCCTGTTTTGCCGTTTTGTTCTTCATAGAAAAATATCGCCTCTTCCACCTTTCTCATAAGAATGCTGACATTGCCCATAAGGATTGTTTTCAATATTCCTTTGCATTTTTTTTTGTCAAGTCCGCAAAGAATTTTTGCCTGTTCGGCTTTTTTCAAATCCAAATCCAATTTTTCTGATATTTTTCGCGTTATATCATTACCTGAAACCGGTAAGGACATACAAAATTGTATTGTGTTTTGATCGTAAACAATAAGGCTGGTTCGTGTTGCTCCGAAGTCAATGATAATCCTTGCGCTTGAGTTATTCTGGCGGTGAAGCGAAAATAAACTTCTGGCCAATGGCGCCGCCTCAATCTCAAGGGCAATGGGTAATAGCCCCGCTGATTTAATTACTCCCATATAGCTGTCAACAATTTGAATGGGCGCGGCGCCGGCCAATACATCATTTTTTGCATTTTTTTGGAATTCACCCGACATTTGCCAATCAAAATATATTTCATCCATTGAATAGGGGATGTGGCGGGTCATTTCCTGAATAAGATGTTCGGGTAATTTTTCTATGCTTTCGCTTTCAATTTTTAAAAGCTTGATAAAAGTTTTTGTATCCGGTAAAACGCTGATTACTTTGTCAGTCCGTATTTTTTTTCCATTAGAGGAAGATACAAGTTGTTGTATTGCATGTGTTAGCTGATCGGGCTTTTGTATCTCGCCATCGTTAATGCACCCTTGGGGAAGGGGAAGCTCGCCCTGGCTGACAACTGAAAATTTTTTTCCGTATTTTTCAATACAAACAAGACGTAGCGTGAAATCCCCGATATCAAGGCCTATGACATTATGTTCTTTTATCGTAAACATAAATATTTATATACTTTCGCCGGGCAAAAGTTCTTCCCAAGATACAAATGTATATTCTCCCGATGAAGGGTACATTGGCGGAGGGGTATACAAAAGGTTTGAATCGTAATTTATATTTCTTGTCCCGTATCCCGAGCACCATACACCTCCGCAAACCCATGAAAAGCCATATCTTTGGTTTGAGGCAATAGAGCCGTAGAAATTCAAAGTATTGCGTTTGTAATACGTCCCGCTACAATCAGACGGATAATAATTTCTCCCCACACGCCCTTTTTGAGCCAATAAAGCGGCATCTATTTCTATGGGATCGTCGCTATAAAGCCCGATTAAAATATTATTTTGGGAAATTATGCCAAGTTCAACGGTGCCATCCTTAACAGAATATTGCAGATTGTGATTTATCCAGATATCTGCGGTGGCGGATGCCAAAGGTTCTTTCGCGGCTACAACGTTTACAAAATTTCCGCTATTTAATGTTCCATCTATCCATACATTGTCTTCAACAAATATTATACCATTATCAGGTATGTTGGCGCTAGTCCAGTTTCCTTGGTATTGGACAATTGACCCCGTTGTGGTGGAATGGGTCTGCCATTGCCCACCTTCCCATCTGGTCCATGAGCATGAATTTGTAGTGCGAACATTGCGATATTGCAAAGTATCTCCTAAAAATTGTATATGAACGCCTTCTCTGTTGGATTTATTGATTTTTAATCCGGCGTTTTGCTGTAATTGATACAGATCCGCGCTGACTATATTAAAATCAATTGTTGACACGGGATACCTTCTGCCCGATGCGAATATATCTGTTCTTAAGGGGGGCTGGGTATTTGGCGATGGGTCTTGCGGCGCAACGCAGGTATGAACGCCCCATGATGAAACCGTACAAGCATCGGAATCAACGTCGTTATACGTTTCCAGCCCGCTTGTAACCTCATTGTACGCTATGCCATCAAAGCGTATTCCGCCATTCGCATGGATGGGGCCGTGAACGGTCGTGCCTGCGCCAAATCGCAGGCTGGAATTTGAAAGCGCCGCGTATCGTGCCCAGGAGGGCCTGCCGTACCGGACTCCGGCGATTCTTTTAGTGTTTGGATTATCAATCGTCCATCCGGTTGATTTGATTTTTACAACCGTGGAATTGGCGGGCGGGGGAGTTATATAAAGCTCAAACCTTCCGATTATGTCGCCGCTTGGGTCTTCGTAATCATGGACATACGGACCGCAGGGATTGCATCCTGTTTGCCCCGTGCCGTCGGCATAATCTTCGGGAGAATTATCAAGATGCCATTTATAATAATTTGTTCCCGCCTCGGCTATTTGAAGCGCTGATAATTTAATTTTTCTCGCCAAGTGCATTTTTTTTTGTTGTACAAGAATGCCAAGCAGTCCTCCGCTTAATACAATAAAAATAAATGTAAAAGCGAGCATGGTAATAAGTATTGAGCCTTTATTATTTTTTATGCACAATCTTTTTTTCATAAAAATTTTACAAATTGTCTTTTAGGTTTCTCAATGTTACAAACATTTCCAGATTAAAATTATCAGGAGCTTTGTACGGATCAATATTGATTGTGAGAAGCAACTTGATAAGCCGGATAGCATTTATAGAAACCGGCTGGGGCATCGGATTGTTTACTGTATCTTGCGGGTAATTGCCGTTGTAATAATAAAAAATAGGATTTGCCCCGTTTTGAATAAATTGGGCGATGGTTGTGGTTGCTTCATTCGCGCTTGGGTATTGCGCCGGCGTTCCGGCAATCGGCTTGATCACTCCTCTGATAAGATTTGTTCCCGTTAAGGTGTATCGGACTTTTTCAATAACCGCATCGGTATCAATATCGCTATAAAACGTAAAGCTTTGCGAGTCAGCCTGGACAATGGGATAATCGCCATTTTCTCCGTACGATGCTTCACGAATTTCTTTCACCATGTTTTCTATTCCTTTTTTTGCGTATTCTGTCGCATCAGACATTTCTAAAGAAAATCTATTCATATTATAGCCTTGAAAAATATAATCCATGGTTATCAATACCAAGATGGCAAAAATTGAAACAGCCATTAAAACCTCTATAAGCGTAAAGCCCTGTTTGCGGCAATTAAATTTTAATAATAATTTTTTCATTCTAAGTTTAATATTACATTAATAGTTTGATCAGCGTTTAAAATTATAGGCAGAGGCGGATCTGATGTTAAAATATTGTAAGTCGAGGCGACAATCGGATAATCATCCCATTCAAGTCCTGATAAAGTAAGTGTTCCGTTTGCATTGGTAGAAAAATTATTTGAATATTTATAGATAACCGGATTTTCGCCGATTTTTTTTATTCCGTGGATGGATAAAGGAACATTTCCAATGTTGGTAATTATTTGGGGATCAATATTATATACTGCGGCCTTAATATCAAGATTTCCGCCGTTATTATCCTGCCATGTTACAGTAAGAAATCCGTTTTTGTTAATAAATATATCGGGATTTCCCTGTTCATTGGAATTCGTTTGGTTGATGCGCGTGTCGAATTCAATAAGTTTATTTCCGTCCGAATCGATTTTTTGCATAAAGATGTCGGAATTCCCATACCTATTGTCTTCCCAAACAATATAAAAATTATTTGAATTATCTTCAATTATCGCGGGAACATCCTGCGAACTTTCGCCTATGTCGGAATTAATCCGCACATCATTTGCCCATATTTTTGCGCTGTTAGTATCATATTTTTGGGAAAAAATATCATAATTGCCAAACCGAGCATCTTGCCATGTGTAATAAAGGTAATTGTCATTTGAAATTACGAAATCCGGATTCATTTGTTCCGTGGTGGTGGCGTCCGTATTAATCCTGGTGTCATTAGCCCAGACATTATTTCCATCCTGGTTGTATTTCTGTGAGAATATGTCATTATTGCTATTACGATTGTCGTACCAAGCGAAGTAGAGGTTTTCATTTCCCTCGATTATCATTGTGTCAATTTGAATTTTTGGCATACCCTGCGTAGCGGTTGTAGCATCTGTATTAATGCGTTTTTCCGAAGCCCAGACTCCATTTCCCGCTGGCGTAAATTTTTGCGCGTAAATATCATTAACATCATTTCTGGAATCCTGCCAGATTATATATTCAAATGTTGAAGATGCGTTTATGATTATTTGAGGAATGGTTTGGTCTGCTGATTCCGCCTGCGTGTCTACTTTTTTTCCTTCTCCCCATTCCTGATTTCCCGAAGAATTTATTTTTGAAAAATAAATATCCTGATTTCCGTTTCTATCATCATTCCATACCACATATATATAGCAATCTTTGTCAACGGCAACGTCGGGATTGTTTTGATTGTTCGCCGTTGTCAGGGCAAGATCCGGGTTCCACTGTTTAATTCGGTTAGCATCATATTTTTGCGCGTAAATTCTTGGATTGTCATTTTGCCTTTTATCGCGCCAGGTGAATATATAGCTTCCGTCCGGGCATATGGCCATACTTGGATTATCTTGATCATAGGCTGTTGCATCGGTATTTATAACCCAATCAGCGGCAACAGATTGGCGGATGGTCCTGATATTTAATTGCGAAACAATATCTATGGCAAATCCGATTTCATTAAAATCGCCTTCAATTACGGATGCGTTCGCCTTGGTTGGAACGGGATTTCCAACCGCATCGGTGCACGCGGCGCCGGCAACATCAATGGAGCATGTCCGATCGGTGCTGTAATTCGTTTTTGTCGTAACGATTGAATATTTGTTCGTTCCTGCCGGCGCTCCGGGAATTACGACTCTTCCTAAAGAATTTGTCTGCGTATTTATATCAACGGTAGATGTTGCAAATGACGCTTGCACCCGCACGCTTGCCTGCGGGACTGCCTGCCCGCTGGCATTAAATACAACAATGGAAAGAGTGCCGGTTCCGGCAACATTATGATTTCTTTTTGGCGAAATTGATGTGACAAATGTCTGGGTCTGGTTTCCCATGGGACCGGTCCATGAAATTTGCATCCTTACTTTTTTATAATCGGTTCCGGAAAAATCGGTCGGGGAAATTCCGTCAGCGGGATCATCAACGTACACTATATAATAATTTATGGAATAATCAGTGCCGTTCACATTATCAATTTCATTTTGCGGAAACACGCCCGATGGAATTCCGCTAACGGTTCCCACATTGTCATACGATAAATTTTTTATTATTTCTAATTTTTCTTCTCCAAGCGCTATCGCCTGGACGAGAAGTTTATTTTCCATAACCAATCGCAGGGCAAAAGAAAACATACCCAGTATGGCGACTACCAGGATTGAAATTATGAATACCGACAAGACGGCCTCAATAAGCGTGAAACCATCGCGTCTCGCGCCTGATGCGCATGTTTTAATATTTTGTATTGATTTTAATTTCATTGCGTTTATACCTGCTCTGCCAATGAGTACATTGGCATAATTATCGCAACCGCCATCGCGCCCACGCCCACGCCCAAGATAAGCATCAAAACCGGCTCAATAATAGCCGGAAGATTTTTCATAATTTGGTCAACCTCGTCTTCAAAAAATACCGCGGATTGCTCCAAAATGGTATCAATCGCGCCGGTTTCTTCCCCGACCGCGATCATTTGCATGATAACGGGCGGAAAAAGAGTTGAGTACGCTTCCAGCGAATCGTGCACGTTTTTTCCTTTTTTAATTTTTTCTTTGCCTTCAAGAAGCGCGCGTTTATACAGCTCGTTTCCAAGAATGTTGGATGTGATTTCAAAACTTTTTACAATCGCTATGTCTGTTTTTAAAAGCGAACTGAGCGTTCTGCAAAAGCGCGCAAGATTTATTTTTTTTATAATATTTCCCGCAATCGGGGTTTTTAAAATCATGGTATGCACAATAAACCGGCTCTTGGGTGTTAGAATCAACTTGCGAAGCAAGATGATGGCGACTACCACAGCGATAAGAATAAAAATGCCGTATGCGAGAGTAAATTCTGAAATTGCAATAAGAACGCGTGTTGCAAGCGGAAGTGTGCCGCCCATTTCTTTAAAAATAGCGGTTAAATTCGGAACAACGTATATTATAACCATGATTGCCACTCCGACCATTGCCGTCACAACAACTGCGGGATAAATCATAGCGCTTTTTACTTTGGATATAATGTCGTGGTCTTTTTTCATCTGCACGAAAAGCTGTTTGAAAACCTCTTCAAGTTTTCCGCTTGATTCTCCGGCTCGCACCATATTGACAAAAAGTTCGCCGAAAACTATTTTGTGCTCTTCCAGCCCTTCCGACAGCAGGTTGCCGCGTTCAACCGTTGCCTGAAGGTCGGCAAGTATGGCTTTGAACTTTTTGTTAACAGTCTGCTCGGCGAGAGTTTTCAATGCTATACCCAAAGAAATACCGGTTTGAACCATGATCCCAACCTGTTGGACGAAAAAAATTTTATCTTTCACGGAAATTCTGGATAGCAGATTTTCTATAAAGGAAATATTTAATTTTTTTTCTTTTTGTTTTTGTTTGGGGGTTTTTGCGGCTTCATCATTTTCCGTAATAGTGTTTGCCGGCGTAGCGATGTTTGGTCGCGGATCAGGGGAAATAGCCATAATAAATATTTTTAAAAATTTTTAATTTAAACTCACTCTTTCGTCACCCTAAGTATTTCTTCAACGGTTGTAACGCCATTTTTTGCTTTGATAAATCCGTCTTCAAGAATAGATATCATGCTTTGTTTTTTTGCAACAATTTTTAATTCCTCATTTGAAGCTTTTTTCACAAGCAGGGATGAAATTTCCGGAGTAATTTCCAATGCTTCGTATATCCCGATTCTTCCCTTAAAGCCTTCCTGGTTACACGCCTTGCATCCTTTACCCCGATAGAATAGTAGTTTGTCCAGGCTTTGTTTTTCCAAAGAAATTATTTTTTCTCTCTCAAGAGTTTTCACAAGCTCTTTGAGATTTATAATTTTATCAAGCTCGTCAACACCTTTTTTATCAAGCGTGTAGCTATAAATGCATTTTGGGCAGATTTTTCTTACCAGCCTTTGCGCAATAATTATATTTGTCGTATTGGCAATAAGAAAAGACGGTATTCCCATATCGCAGAGGCGGGGAAGCGTCGTTATGGCATCATTTGTGTGAAGAGTGGATAGTACCAGGTGTCCGGTCATTGCCGCATGTACTGCTATTTCGGCTGTTTCCGGATCGCGGATTTCGCCGACCATTATAATATTCGGATCTTGGCGCAAGAATGCCCGAAGTCCCGCGGCAAACGTATATCCGATTTTTGGATTCACCTGACTTTGATTAACATGCGCCATTCTGTATTCAATAGGATCTTCTATGGTTGTGATATTTACTTTCGGCGTATTGAGCACGTTGAGGAATGTATAGAGCGTGGTTGTTTTTCCCGAACCCGTGGGACCTGTTACAAGAATCATTCCATGAGGCTTTGAAATATTTCGTTTTATAGTGGCAAGAACGGTGGGAAGAAATCCAAGCTGTTCAATGGTAAGAAGCTGGCCTTTTTCATTCAACAGCCTCATCACGACTTTTTCACCTTCAAATGTCGGAATTATAGAAACCCTAAATGAAACATTATATTCATTTGTCTGAATTTTAAATCTACCGTCTTGAGGAAGCCGGTGCTCGTCTAATTTAAGATTGGATAAAATTTTTATTCTTGCGACAATTCCGGCGTGCACTGATTTCGGAAGCGTCATGACGTTTCTTAAGATGCCGTCAATCCTGTATCGGGCGTCAACTTCTTTTTCTTCGGGTTCTATATGGATATCGGATGCTCCTTCAAATATGGCGTATTCTAAAAGCGTATCTACGATGCGGATAATGGGAAGGTCTTGGGCGAGTTCTTTCAGGTCTTTATTGTCAGGGTCCGGCTGGCCGGTTTCCTGTTCTTTTTTTATATTGCCAAATTCCACCTGAAGCCCGAGATGATATGACTTTAAAGCTTCGGAAAAGGATGATGGGGTTGTAATAAAAATTTTTACGTCAAGATTCGTCTTTTTTTTCAAAAAGTCAAAAAGTTCAATGTCTTTTGGGTTTAATGTCGCTATGTGAAGATCCTTTTCATCTTTATCAAAAGCAATGATTTTATGCGCCTGGGCGATTGCTTCCGGAATAAGCATGAGGATGTCTTTTCTGATTTTTTTATCTTTTAAATCCGTGAAAGGTATGCTGTGTTTATCCGCAATGGCCTGGTATATTTGATTTTCATTTAATACTTTATTTTGCTTGAGATATTCCAGTGCTCCAATATTGGTTTCTTTTGCTTTGCGCTCATATTCCTTGAGTTCCGGCTGGGTAATGAGTTTTTGTAGTATAAGAATTTCAATTATTTGATTTTCGCTTAACATAGTATTTTTTTGTTTGATTTGATTTATAATTTTTTATTGGTATTGCTTTGTAATTATACCATAATTTATATATATGTGGAAATACACGAAGTGGACAAATTTTAAAATTACCAGTATAATTTTAAAAACTACTAAAATATGAAAAAAATATTGATTTCAAACATTTTTCGCGATGATATTTTTCAGCTTGGCGTTATAATTAATATTATGATAAATATTGCTCTGTGGGTGTTTCTTTATGGGCGCGTCAAATCCGCAAGCGATCCCATAACGCTTCAATATAATATATATTTCGGCATAAGTTATATGGGAGAGTGGTATAAGATTTTTGTCATGCCAATTATCGGGTTATTGATTTTTTTGCTGAATTATATTTTGTCTTATTATATTTATAGAAATGACACAATCGCCGCTTATTTTCTTATGGTGTCTGCAGTGGCAATCCAGGCGCTCTTACTATTATCGGCTCATTTGATTACCGTTTATACTTAATATAAATAAAAATACGAAATCCTAATATCTAAATTCTAAACAAATCCCAAATTATAAATCCAAATAAACCAAACCGTTTTGAATTTATTATTTTGAATTTCAATATTGTCTAGGATTTCGGATTTAGAATTTCGTATTTAATAACTTTATGGAAATTTTTTTTATCTTAAAAGTATTTTTTTTGGGAGTCATTTCTTTTATTTTGGCGTTTGCGTGGACGCCTGTCCTTACGCATTTTTTGTATAAATATAAATTAGGAAAAAGCATCCGATCCGCCGAGCTTGCTCCCGTATTCGCTTCAATGCACCGGAAAAAAGAAGGAACGCCGACTATGGGAGGCTTGCTTGTTTGGGTGACAACTCTTGTGCTTACAATATTTTTCTTTTACATGGGAAAAATTTTTGATGACCGGTGGGGGCAACTTAATTTCTTATCAAGATCCGAAGTGCTTTTGCCTTTGGGCGCTTTAATAGCATCGGCCTTGGTCGGCCTTGCGGATGATCTTATAGACATTTTCCGGCTCGGAAAAAAAAGCGGGGGATTGCAGATGCGGCACAGATTTTTAATATATTCAGTTATTGCAATTATCGGCGCGTATTGGTTTTATTTCAAATTAGACTGGACCACGATTCATGTTCCTTTCATGGGTAATTATGACATCGGGTGGTGGTATATTCCATTATTTATTTTTGTTATTGTGGCGACCGCTTTTTCGGTGAATGAAATTGACGGGCTTGATGGTTTGGCGGGAGGAACGCTTCTTACATCTTTTGCGGCATTCGGCGTGATCGCATTTGTAAATGGAAAGTATAATCTTGCGACATTTTGCTCTGTTATCGTAGGAGCGCTTTTGGCATTCCTTTGGTTTAATATCCATCCCGCGCGCTTTTTTATGGGTGATACCGGATCCATGTCGCTTGGGGTTACGCTTGGCGTAATTGCAATGCTTACCAACTCTGTTTTTTTGCTGCCGATAATAGGATTTCTTTTTGTACTTGAATCGCTATCGGTAATAATTCAGATTGCTTCAAAAAAATTGCGCGGAAAAAAAATATTTATCTCCGCGCCGTTTCATCACCACCTGGAAGCCGTCGGCTGGCCCGAAGCTAAAATTGTTATGCGATTTTGGGTGATGTCCGGCGTTTTCGCCGTGCTTGGGCTTATACTCTTTTTGCTGGATACTTTATACAGGGCGGGGAAGTTTTAGAATATCGCATAAAAATCGTCATGCAAAATAAACAAGAAAACAATTTTAAAGGAAAAAAAGTACTCATTATGGGTTTAGGCTTGCATGGCGGGGGAGTGAGCGTTGCGAATTTTTTTATTAAAGAAGGCGCGCAGGTCCGGATTACGGATTTAAAAAAACAAGAGGAGCTTTTGCCGTCTTTGAAGAAAATAAAGGAAATAAAAACTCCTCCCCTTACGAAGGGGAGGCGGGGAGGGGTTACTTATACCCTTGGCAAGCATTTGGAAAAGGATTTTAGATGGGCGGATATGGTTGTGCAAAACCCGGGAGTTCCCAAGGAATCAAAATTTTTAAAAATCGCGAAGATTCACGGCGCGCAAATTGAAAACGAAGCAACATTATTTTTTCAAATTATCGGACGCGAAAGAATTATTGGCGTTACGGGCACGCGCGGAAAATCCACCACCACAACATTGATTTATAATATTGTGAAGGAAAAATATCCTCATGCGCTTATCGGCGGAAACATCGCAACCTCTCCTATGTTTGATATTATTTATAAAGCGAAAAAGACCCATGATCCAATTGTTTTAGAGCTCTCATCCTGGCATTTGGAAAATTTAGGTGAGAAAGAATTAAGCCCGCATATTGCCGTTTTTACCAATCTCATGCAGGATCATCTTAATAGATATAAAAATTTGGACGAATACGGACGAGCCAAGGCAAATATCTATTTGCATCAAAGGGAAAATGATTTTTTAATATTAAATTGGGATAATTTTTTCACGCTTTCAGGCTCAAAAAACGCATCGGCGCATATATATTGGTTCGGCAAGAAAAAAAATATTGATAAGCCGGGATGTTTTATCCAAGACCAATGGGTATATTTTACAACAAAAGAAAAAGAAGAAAAGATTTTTGATTTGTCTGATACATCTTTATTGGGCGAGCATAATAGGGAAAATATTTTAGCTGCGATTTGTGTTGCAAAAATTATCGGCATCGGCAACGATAGTATTTCGAAGGCAATAAAAAATTTCAAAGGGCTTGAGCACAGGATGGAATTTGTTATGGATGATAGAGGAGTGCGATATATCAATGATACGGCTGCGACAACGCCTGATGGAGCCATTGCGGCGATAAAGGCCTTGAGAATTAAGAATCAAGAATTAAGAATCAAGAATATTATTTTAATAGCCGGTGGAAGCGACAAGGGAATCCCGCAGGAGAATTTTAATGAGCTTGGCGTTTTGATACAAAAATATTGCAAAGCCGTGGTATTATTTAAAGGCGTTGGCAGTGAGAAAATTTTAAAATCCTTACCCGCTACTGGTTACCCGCTACTGGTTACTGATATAAAAACCATGGTTGATGCTTTGGGCGTTGCCAAAAGTTTTGCAAAAAAAGGAGATATTGTTTTGCTGTCTCCGGCATGCGCTTCGTTTGGAATATTTCAAAATGAATTTGACCGCGGAAATCAATTCAAGGCGCTGCTGTGCGCCATGTGATTTATGGTTTTAAATGATATTAAAAATTCACTGGTTATAAATTCCGTCGTCAATTTCCCATTGATAAATATATAGTTGATTTTTGTTGTTTGGATAAGTCCTAAAAACTATCTTCACCCTCATCCGTCCCGACTGCTGTCGGGACACCTTCTCCCGTCCAGGGAGAAGGAAATAATGGAAATATTTTTCTTTCATTAAAATCTCCCTCTCCCTGGACGGCCTGCCTGCCCTGCCTACCGGTCAGGCAGGCGGTAGGCAGAGGGGGAGGCGGAGAGGGGTCTTGGGAATGTTTTCATTTATTCTCCCTCTCCCTGGACGGGAGAGGGGTGGGGTGAGGGTGTGGTTAGCTTAGCTAAAAAATAGCTAATTTTTTGTTTTTATGCTTGACAAAAAAATTATATGTGCTATAAATATTGATGGTGTTTAATAAACATGGTTCTTTTTATGGAGTGAAATTATGGAGTCTCTCAAAAGTCAGGAGCAATATTTTATACAATATTGTAAAAGAGAATGCCGAACAACGAAGCGTGGTTTATTAGCGCTTGGAGTGTTATTCCTGTTGGGTCTGTTGTTTGTGGCATTTGATGATATTTCAAATGAATCACGTCTAACTCCGATTGAGCGAATTGTTCATGCGGACGACAAGGAAAAAAATAGGGCACGTTGCAAAACAACGTGCCTTTTTCGTTTTGCAGTATAGCCTATGCCAGAAAAATATATTATTATATATAGTATCTAGTATTAAGTATCAAGTATATAGTATGTTGTATGTAGTGTTAGAGTAAATATTTAGATACTTGATACTAAATACTATATACCCGATACTAAATGCAAGGATTATGAGAAAAGTCATTTGGAAACAAACAATGAAAAAAGATAATTATACGTCCGCCCCTGATTTTTTATTAATGGGAGCGGTGGGGTTGATTATTGTTTTCGGATTATTTGCGCTTGCGTCAGCATCAAGCGTATATTCTTTGAATAAATTCGGAACTCCGTATTATACGATATTGCATCAAATGTATACCGGAATAATACCGGGCTTTTTAGCTTTTTATTTTTTTCTGAATCTGGATTATAGAAAGCTGGGAAAATTTACCTATCTATACTATGGAATCACTTTGGCATTGTTGTTGCTAGTTTTTATTCCCGGGCTTGCGGCAGGGTATGGAAAAACCCGAAGCTGGATAAATGTGTTCGGTTTTTCTTTCCAACCGGCCGAAGCGGCAAAATTGACTTTTCTATTATTTTTAGGAAGCTGGATACAAAAAAAAGGCTTTTCGGAAATAATTTCTTTTACATATGGTTTTATCCCGTTTATTTTTTATCTTGGAATCATATCCTACCTCATTTTGGAGCAGCCGGATTTGGGAACGCTTATAATATTGGTTTTTATGTCGCTTTCGGTTTATTTTATTGCCGGGGCGAAATTAAAACATTTTTTATTTTTTTGCGCTTTGGGCATTGCCGGGTTTACGGTAAAAGTTTTTACGACCGATTATCTTATGGAAAGAGTAAAAGTTTTTTTGCATCCCCAATCAGATATTGTGAATGTCGGGTATCAGGTATACCAATCTCTGATAGCAATCGGATCGGGTGGGATTTTCGGCAGGGGGTTTGGCAAATCCCAGCAGAAATTTCTTTATCTTCCCGAAGTTTCAAGCGATTCTATTTTCCCAATAATTGCGGAAGAAATGGGATTTTTTATATCCTCCGCCCTTATTATATTATTTTTGTTTTTAATGTACCGGGGAATAAAAATCGCTATGGCGGCGCAGGATCCCCTTGGAAGATTTCTTGCAATTGGAATTGTTGTATGGATCACATGCCAGGCATTTTTGAATATCGCGGTGATGGTGGGATTAGCGCCCGTTACCGGCATTCCATTTCCTTTGGTGAGCGCCGGAGGCACAGCCATGGTTGCGAATTTGTGCGCGCTTGGAATACTTATAAATATTTCCAAGCACAGGATGGCATAAAAAATTGCCAACACGAAAATATTATAATTCCTTTAGACGCCTTACCAGGCATTCCTGAAGTTTTTCCGAATCGTGCCTAGCAAGATTTACACGTTCGGATTTTATGGAGATGAGATTTTCTAAATACACCTTTTGGTGTTTTTTTAAAATATTTGTAGTATCAAAATCATTTTCAACAAAGTACGAGCCGACCTCTTCATAAATTTTTAGCACATCGTCGGATGGCCTTTGGTTGTTGCATATAATAATATCTAAATCCGCGCCGATATATTTTTGTATTGTGGAAACAAAATCGCTTGATTTAAAAATATGCAGTCCTCCATGAAGCCCTTTTCCGCTTGTTTCGCCCCACTGTGTCATCACATTGCAAAAAAATATTTTTTTAGCTTTGGAGTCCTGAATGCATTCCTTTACGCCTTCGGGAAGCAGTACGGAAAGCGTGCTTGTATAAATGCTTCCGGGGGCGAAAATTATCACATCAGCCTCCTTCAATGCCCGGGCGCTTGACTCGCATATAAAAGTCCCCTTAGGCACCAGCTCCACATATTTTATCGGAATGGGTTTGGTGCTTGTACTGTTATTAAAATGTTCTTCACCAATGATTGTATCGTCATCGGCATACACGGCGCGAAAATGCGCTTTTGTTGTTGTAACCGGCAGAACGCGAAAGCGTTTGTCAATTGTAAGAAAATCATGGAGCCAATGCAGGGCTTCCGTAGAATTTCCTTCAAACACTTTTTCTAAAGCTGCTATAAATATATTTCCAAATACATGGCCGGACACTTCTCTTTTGGCGTCGGTTTCATCAAACCTGAATTGGAATAATTTTTTTAAAGTTTGGCTGTTGATAAAAGCCGCCATGCAATTTCTGAGATCACCGGGCGGAAAAATGCCGAATTCGTTCCTGAGCCTTCCGGACGATCCGCCGTTATCGGTCATGGCCACGATTGCGGTTATCTGCACATGATAAAGATTTTTTAACGCTTCCAAAAGCCGTACGTGACCCGTGCCCCCTCCAAGAGTTGCTATTTTAAGCTCTCGCATAGTATTGGTATATATTTTTAGATGTAATTTAATTATATGCTCAATGCATTAAATGTCAAATATTTTTCTGCAATTATTTTTTATTATTACGTTTTTTGTTTAAATTTAAATTAAAAAATAGCATCAATTTGTCAAAAAAATATTTTAATATATAAATTATCCACAGAAAAGCATACTATTGAAATGTATATATTTTTTGTATAAAAAATGAATAAATATATTCATAAAGTATCCGTTGAAAATCGTTGTAAATTCTGTTATGCTGATACCATGACAAGAATAATTTTATCCGGAGGCGGAACATTGGGATCTGTGAGCCCATTGCTTGCATTGTTTGAAGAGATGCAGGAAAAAATTCCCCATATGAAATGCGTTTGGGTGGGAACGATTACAGGTCCGGAAAAAAAAATAGCGGAAGGCTATGGAATAGAATATAAATCCATTGCTTCCGGAAAATTCAGAAGGTATTTTTCAATACAAAATTTTTTAGATATTTTGCAAATTCTTGTTGGATTTTTTCAATCAATTTTTTTTATAATAAGTTTTAAGCCATCACTCGTGCTAACGGCCGGAGGGTTTGTGGCCGTGCCGCTGGTATGGGCTGCGTGGATTTTGCGCGTACCTATTCACATTCATCAGCAAGACGCCCGAGTCGGCCTGGCAAATAAACTCATGGCGCCTTTTGCAACACTGATAACGGCAACTTTTGAAAAAAATGTAAAATATTTTAAAAATAAAAACGTTGTTGTTACGGGAAATCCTTTGAGAAAGGACTTGGCTTGTCTGGATAAAACCGAAGCAGTGGATTTTTTTGGATTTTCTGAAAATCTTCCGGTTCTATTGGTAATGGGAGGAGGTACAGGAGCGCTGGTGATAAATAAGCTTATCGCTGATTCTTTTGATCAGCTCATAGAGTTTTGCCAAATTATCCATTCAACGGGTGAAGGAAAAATGATATATCTGAAAAAGAATTCTCGGTACCGGGCGTATGAATTTTTATACCATATGGGGCTTTCGCATGCGTATGCGGCTAGCGATTTGGTAATATCGCGTGCGGGAATGTCAACTCTTACCGAGCTTGCCATGTTTGCAAAACCGGCAATAATTATTCCTATTCCATATAGCCATCAAGAAGATAACGCCCGTGAATTTGAAAATAAAAACGCCGCTCGCGTATTGCATCAGAATGATTTAACTCCTGAAAAATTTGTAAAAATAATCCAGGAATCCCTTCAAGACAAAAATCTTTTAAAAACATTTTCGGAAAATATCGGAAAAATGTTTCCAAATGACGCGGCAAAAAAAGCAACGGAAGAAATTATCAAGATCATTAGATAAAATTTCCAATACCCAATTTCTTAATAAAATCCTAAATCCTTAATCCTAAACAAACCCTAAATTCGAAATCCTAAATCCTAAACAAATCACAAATTACAATATTCCAAACAGTTGTTTTGAATTTGAAAAATTGGTATTTCGAATTTGTTTAGAATTTCGATATTAGGGTTTAGAATTTTTTATTTGGGCATTTCATTGGTAATTGGGAATTGGAAATTCAGGAATTTACTATGTGTATATATAATAAAAGTAAGTATTATGGACATCAACCTTTCCAAAATCAATAAAGTGCATTTCATAGGCATTAAAGGCGTTGCCATGTCCGGGCTGTCTGTTATCTGCAAACAGCGGGGGATGGAAGTTGCGGGATCTGATGTGGCAAAAGAATTTATTACCGACAAAGTGTTGAACCAGGAGGGAATATATGTTTTTCAGGAATTCAATCCAAAAAATTTGGACTGGTCTCCGGATCTTGTTGTCGTGGGCGCTTCGTGGGGCGAGGATAATTTCGAATATGCCCAGGCTTTGCAAAAAAAAATCCCCATCATCAATGAATCAGATCTTCGGGGCCTTTTAAGCAAAGAAAAAATAACCATAGCGGTTACCGGCGCGCACGGCAAAACCACGACAACATCGCTTTTATCATATATATTCACCCTGGCCGGTCTTGATCCGAGCTATCTTATAGGGACCGGGCTTATACCGGATCTTGGCATTAACGGGCACTGGGGCGGCGGAAAATATTTTATTGTTGAAGGGGATGAATACATAAAAAGCAAAAAAGAAAGAACGCCGAAATTTCTTGATCTTTCCCCCGACGCAACAATTATTACCAATATTGAGTGGGAGCATGTTGATGTTTATAAAAAAGTCCAGGATATGGAAAAGGTTTTTAAAAAACTCGTGAAGAAAACAAAAAGTTTTGTGGCAGCCTGCTGTGACTGGCAAAGCGTTGAAAATGTTATTGGAAAAAATAATGACAAAGTGTCCACTTATGGCAATAAAATGTGTTCCAAGTGGAGGATCGGAAGTTATACCCAGAAATTAAACGAATCATATTTTACCGTGTTTAAAGACAATCAAGTTTTTGGAGAATTTGAATTGCGCCTTTTGGGAAGATTTAACGCTATAAACGCGATAGGATGCATGATTGTGGCGCTGCACTATGGCATAGGAATTGAAGTGATACACGAAGCATTTAAAAATTTTTCAGGTCTTGAGCGCAGAATGGATACGGATCATAAAAAAGATATAACTTTTATTGATGACTACGGCCATCATCCCACCGAAGTATCGGAAACCCTTCATGCCATACGCGATATGTATGTGAAGAGAAATATTATTTGTATTTTTCAGCCCCATACCGCCTCGAGGACATTAGCGTTTCTTCATGAATTTGGCAAGTGTTTTAAGGATGTTGATGAAGTGATATTGCTGGATATTTTTACATCCGCAAGAGAAAAAGAAATCGGCATCACATCGCATGATGTTTATGAAACAATAAAAAAATATCATCCCAATGTGCACTATTTCGGGAGTATGGAAGATGCGGCAAAAAATATATTATCAGAAATAAAACCGCGCGACGTGGTTGTTACCATGGGCGCGGGGGATGTATATAAAATTAAAAAATATTTTATGGATAATGTATGAAAAAAATTTGTGTATTCGGATCTTTGGCCTATGATCATATCATGGATCATCCCGGAAAATTTTCCGACAACATTATGCCGGATAAAATCCATATGCTGAATGTGGGCTTTTTGATATCTGAGCTTAAAGACAGTTTCGGCGGAACGGCCGGAAATATTTGTTATAATCTTGCGTTGCTTAAAGAACAGCCGATAATGATTTCATCGGCCGGAAATGATTTTGATAAATATAAACAATGGCTGATGCCATTTTCCATTGATACGTCGCACGTAAAAATAGTGGAAGAAGTGCCGACTGCAGCAGCGTATATTATTACGGATGCGGGGGATAATCAGATAACCGCTTTTTATCCCGGTGCGATGAATCATCCTGCTGACGAAGACTCGCCCGATCTGCGCGACATTGATATCGCAATACTTTCTCCGGGAAATAAAGACAATATATTCGGTTTGTCAAAATTATTTAAAAAACTTGGTATTCGGTATATCTTTGATCCCGGGCAGATGATAACATCTTTAGCAACATTGCCGGAATTTAAAGAATGTATTTTTGGCGCGCATGTTTTTATAGCCAATGATTACGAAGTAAGTTATATATTGGAAAAGACCAATGTAACAAAAAAAGAAATTCTGTCGCATGTGGATGCTTTGATCACCACGCTTGGCGAAAAGGGATCGTTTATTGAAACAAAAGAAAAAACATATGAAATTCCGCCGGCAAAGCCGCTCAATACCTGCGATCCGACCGGAGCCGGCGATGCCTACCGGGCGGGTTTAATCAAGGGTATGGTATTGGATTTGGGCTGGCTTGTTTCGGGCAGGCTTGGATCAATAGTTTCGGTGTATACTGTTGAACAATATGGCACGCAAACGCATACATTTTCATTGCAGGATATAAAAAAGAGATACGAAGAAAATTATAAAGAAAAATTATCTATATAATAATTAATAGAAAATATTTATTATGAATTACGAAGTGAAAGACGAGTCGTTGAGCCTTGCGGGTAAAAAAAGAATAGAATGGGCCCAGCAAGATATGCCTGTTTTAGAAATTGTTAAAGAAAAATTTTTAAAAGAATTGCCATTCAAGGGTTTACGGCTTGGAGCCTGCCTGCACGTGACTGCGGAGACCGCGAATCTTGTAAGGACACTCAAGGCCGGCGGGGCTGAAGTGGTATTATGCGCGTCAAATCCATTATCCACGCAAGACGATGTGGCAGCGGCATTATCCAAGGAGTACGGAATCCCTACATTTGCGATAAAAGGAGAAGATCATTCTACCTATTATAAACATCTGAACGCTGTTTTAGATTTCAAACCTCAGATAACCATGGACGATGGAGCCGATCTTATAACATTATTGCATAAAGAAAGAAAGGAGCAGATGCAAGAAATTCTGGGAAGCATGGAAGAGACAACAACGGGAGTAATACGCTTGCGGTCATTGGAAAAAAGCAAAGGACTTTGCATTCCGATTATTGCCGTAAATGATGCGCAGACAAAAAATATGTTTGATAACCGCTATGGCACCGGGCAATCCACTTTGGACGGAATAATCCGCGCAACCGATGTGCTCGTGGCTGGAAAAAATGTTGTTGTTGCAGGATACGGCTGGTGCGGAAAAGGTTTTTCCATGAGAGCGCGTGGGCTTGGAGCAAATGTTATTGTAACTGAGGTGGATCCCATAAAAGCGCTTGAAGCGGTTATGGACGGGTTTCGCGTAATGACCATGCTTGAGGCGGCAAAAATTGGGGATATTTTTTGCACTGTTACGGGCAATTGCGAAGTAATACGCAAGGAGCATTTTGAAGTAATGAAAGACGGCGCGATTATTTGCAATTCCGGGCACTTTGATGTTGAAATAGACGTAAAAGCTCTTGCATCTATTGCAAAAGAAGTGGTGAATAATGTCAGGAATTTTGTTGATAAATATATAATGCCCGATGGGAAGAAAATTTATCTTTTGGCTGGAGGAAGGCTTGTAAATCTTGCTGCGGCCGAGGGACATCCGGCAAGTGTTATGGATATGAGTTTTGCAACACAGGCGCTTTCCGCGGAATTTGTAGTAAAAAACGCCGCAAGTCTTGAAAAAAAGGTATACAATGTTCCAAAGGATATTGAAGATATTGTTTCAGTTCTGAAATTAAAATCCATGGGAATTATAATTGATGAATTAACCTTAAAACAAAAAGAATATCTTTCAAGCTGGGGAGAAGGAACATAAAATAAATTTCTAATTCCCAATTACCAATGAAATGCCCAAATAAAAAATTCTAAATTCGAAATCCTAAATCCTAAACAAATCAGAAATCACAATGCTCCAAAGTAGAAAAATCAAGATAAGAGATATTTGTGATTTGAAAAATTGGTATTTCGGATTTGTTTAGGGTTTCGATATTAGGATTTAGGATTTTATTAAGGAATTGGGAATTAGAAATTTTATATACGATTATATTCTATGAAGTTAGATATAAAAAATATTCAAGAAAACGTTATATTGGCTCCCTATACTACTTTTAAAATCGGCGGACCGGCTAAATATTTTTTTCAGGCGAAAAATACCGATGAAGCGGTTGGCGCCATTCGCGCGGCTGTTGTTGCAAAAATTCCTTATCTTATTTTTGGGGGGGGATCAAATATCTTGGTGTCTGACAAAGGATACCCGGGGCTTGTGATTAAAATAGCAAACACGAATTTTGAGAATGTAGGCGATAATTTCGTGCGTTGCGGAGCAGGGCTTGCAATCAGTTGCCTTATACAAAAAGCAAAGGATATAAACTTGGGCGGCATTGAGTTTATGGCAGGTATCCCGGGTACAGTCGGCGGAGCGGTGTGCGGGAATGCGGGAGCCTGGGGCAGGGGATTTGGCGATGTGGTAAAAGAAGCTGTCGTATACAGGGACGAAAAAGTTCTTACTCTTTCTCGCGATGATATCGGTTTTACATATCGCTCAAGTTCAATCAAGGAAAAAGGCGGGGTTATTATGGAAGCCACCATTGCCATGATTTCGGAAGATAAAAAATCCATACAGGACAAAGTATATGAAATAATAAAAAAAAGGAGCAAGGCGGAAGTGCATGAGCCCAGCGCCGGATGCGTTTTTAAAAATATTGATTTGAAAAAGATACAGGTGGATAAAGAAAAAATAATGAAAGCCCTGGATTTAAACGAAGAAGAATATATTAAAGCCACAAATCACGATAAATTGCCGGTTGGATTTATTGTTGACAGGCTTGGTTTAAAGGAAAAAATTATTGGAAAAGCAAAAATTTCCGAATGCCACGGAGCCTATATTGTGAATTTGGGCAACGCGCAGGCTGAAGATGTGGTGATGCTTATGTCATTAATAAAAACAAAAGTAAGGAATCTCTTGGGAATACAGCTTGAAAATGAAATTCAGCTTGTTGGTTTTTAATAAAAAATTTTTTCATATAACCCCGAGATTGCATCAAGGGGATTTTATTTGAAAAAATCAATAATTTATGATATAATAATAGACGTTATAAGTATTTTTATTTTTTTTATTTATTATGAGTATAATCACAAAAATATTTGGAGATCCAAACGAAAAGGTTATAAAAGGAGGAGTTTCTCTTGATGAAATTTTACCGCGAGCCTTTGCCGCAGTTAGGGAAGCAGGCAAGCGCACACTTGGCCAGAGGCATTATGATGTGCAATTAATGGGCGGAGCTGTTTTGCATCGCGGACAAATTGCTGAAATGAAAACCGGAGAAGGAAAAACTCTTGTGGCGACCTTGGCGGTGTATCTCAACGCGCTTGAAGGAAAGGGAGTGCACGTGGTGACAGTGAATGATTATTTGGCGAGGCGCGATGCCGTATGGATGGGGCAAATTTATAACGCCTTAGGAATGTCTATTGGATGTATAAACCACGAGACATCATTTTTATATGATCCGAATTTCGTATCCGAAAAACTCACTGATGCGGGACGGGACAAAACAGCAAGTTTTCGAGTTGAATACGAATACTTGCGCCCGATATCGCGAAGAGATGCTTATGCCGCTGATATTACCTATGGAACAAATAATGAATTTGGATTTGATTATCTGCGCGACAACATGGCTCCGGATCCGAAAGAAAAAGCGCAGAGAGGATTTTATTACGCAATTGTTGATGAGGTGGACAGTATTTTAATTGACGAAGCGCGTACTCCGCTTATTATTTCCGCGCCGGATATGCAATCATCGGATTTATACAGAAAATTTTCTCAGCTCGTAATAAAGCTTAAAGAAAACGAGGATTATAATGTGGACGAAAAAATGCGCGCAGCAACCCTTACGGAAAACGGTATTATAAAAGTGGAAAAAGCCCTTGGCATGGGAAACATATACACCGAAGGCGGAATTACAATGGTGCATCATATTGAACAGGCGTTGCGCGCTCAAACGCTTTTCAAACTTGACCGCGATTATGTTGTGAAAGACGGCGAAGTTATAATCGTTGATGAATTTACTGGCCGCTTGATGCAGGGGCGCAGATATTCTGAAGGGCTTCACCAGGCGATTGAAGCAAAAGAAGGAGTGGAGGTCCAGCAGGAATCACGCACGCTTGCAACAGTGACTTTTCAAAATTATTTTAGAATGTATAAAAAGCTTGCAGGTATGACCGGTACGGCCGTAACCGAAGCCGAAGAATTCGCACAAATTTATAAATTGGAAGTGGTAACAATTCCCACCAATAGAGCTATGGTGCGAAAAGATATGCAGGACAGAATTTATAAAACCTCCGAAGGAAAATTA
>LBUD01000004.1 GCA_000992395.1 Parcubacteria group bacterium GW2011_GWA2_38_13
TCTGTGGTGTGGCGAGCTTGTCGAGCAGTGGCGGGGCTGGCTTCCTTATTGGGGGTTTTGCTCAAAAAAAGTTCGAACATCAATCAAAAAACACCGCCATTTAGAGGACAGAGAGGTTTATAATATCTAAAAAGTGATTTGGATACACAAGATTATAATTTATGATTTCAGATACTTTAAAAGGTGTAATTTTTGGTGGATTATTGGGACTTATTTCTGGTTGGGGAGGTTTATTTATACAATCTTATATAGATGAACTTCAGGACAAAGGAGTAGCTAAAGAGGAAATATACGCGGAAACTAGGGGAATCCAAGAGACTTTAAGGAATTCCCTTTATAATTTAATGGAAAGCAAGTTAGACGTCGATTATTGAACCTATAGGTTTAAAAATCTTACACCCACCGATCCAAAGGAGCATGACCAGCAAAATTTATCTGTAGAGCAATTTGAAAATGACAGAAATCAATTTAGTATCATTGTGGCAGATTTATATAGAGTGACAGGAAAGATTAGATCAATTTATAGATTAACAGATAAATTGAAAAGTGCAACCAATGATCTATTCTTAATCAATGAGCTATCATTTAAATATAAAAAGATTGATGAAAATAAAAAGCCTGCCATGACAGAATTAGATCAATGGCTATCAGAAGAAAGAGCTAGGGTCTTTTCGAATGCGAATGAACAAGTTGATGATAGATTCAAGTTACTTATTGAAGAATTGGAAAATCAGCTTCTTATAAATTAAGTGGTTCCTGACCAAGATGGAAACAATGCTTCTTTAATCAACCTCCCGAAAAACACTTAACGGTCTTCTTGATTGTAGTTGTCATCAGTTTGAGGCTTTGACGCTTAATATTTCAGTTTTGTGCGCATATCTCTATTTTATATGAAGAAACGATTGAATTTCGTTTTTTTATTGCTTTACATAGCAGTAAGCGAAATAAAATTAAAACAAATTACAAAAATTTTTTCGAAACGTTTGCGGTGGAATTAAAAAATATATTTAGCCGGTATTTCAGGCATTTTGATGCACAATGGATGCCCGATGGTTATATATTTCCATATATTGTGACATCAAAAAAATGTTTATGTTTGTAAGAAATTTATATTTAATGAGAAAGTTGGACATGATGATTATTCGTTTTTAAATATAGTCGCATTATTTTGGCTTTTATTATAAAATAATAAATAAAAGCCACGCTTTCACTCCGAAAGCTTTCGAGGCAATTATTTAAGTAATTAATTATAATACTATGAATAAGACAATAGTATCTCTGCTGGCTATGGGCTTTATTGTAGCCGGGTGCCAAACGCAGAATCTAAAAAATAATACGAATGCTATGAATATAAATAATAGTGTTCCAAAAGCAAGCGATGTTTCCGAACAGAAAGCGATACCGACTCCGGAATTTTCAAAAGCAGTTATGAAAACAAGTATGGGAAATATCACGGTTGAATTTTATGTAAAGGATGCGCCAGCAACTGTTAATAATTTTATCAAACTTGCCGGTGAGGGTTTCTATGACAACACAAAGTTTCATCGCGTAATCAGCAATTTTATGATTCAGGGTGGGGATCCGTTGTCAAAAGAGGCTGATAAAAAGATGTTTTGGGGCACCGGGGGGCCGGGGTATGAATTTGAGGATGAATTCAATTCAAATCTGCTTGTGAGCGGGACATTGGCTATGGCAAATTCCGGTCCGAATACCAACGGGAGCCAGTTTTTTATTGTTACTGCCGAATCAACACCTTGGCTTGACGGAAAACATACGAATTTTGGATACGTCGTGGAAGGAAAGGATATTGTTGAAAAAATAGGGAAAGCAGAAACGGACAGTAGCGATAGACCCATTCAGGATGTCACCATCCAAAGTATTGAGCTTATTAAGTAGGTTGTTTTTGTTGTTCTAGAAGTACGCATTACATGTAAATAAAAAACCTTCGGTGAAAACCGGAGGTTTTTGCGAAGTGAAATTATTTTCCTAATGTTTTTTCGCCCTTTTTCCAGGTCGCAGGACACTTCTCTCCTGTTTGAAGAGCTTCAACTACACGGAGAGTCTCGGGGATGCTTCTGCCCACTGAGCCATCAGAAACAAGTAAGTACCGTAATATTCCCTTAGGATCAATAATAAAGGTTCCTCTTTGCGCCGAACCTTCCTCGTCTAAAATATTAAATTTTTTTGCAAGCTCGTGGGTAGTGTCGCCGATTACGGGATACATGACTTTATGAAGCCGCGAGTCAACATCAAACCATGCCGTATGGCTATGCACGCTGTCAGTACTTGCGGAAACAATTTCGCAATTTATTTTTTTAAATTCTTCATAATAGTTTGCGAATTCTTCAATCTCCGTAGGACACACGAAAGTAAAGTCTCGCGGATAAAAGAAAAGAACGAGCCATTTGCCAGCATAGTCGGAAATCGATATCGTATTTTTTCCACCCCGATGATAACAGGGCATATTGCTAAAAACTGGAGATGGCTTGCCAATCTGTATGGCGTATGGTGATTCTTGGATCATATGTTTGTGTTTAGTTTTAGTATTGTCATAATACTCTATTTACAATATCTGCGCAAGATATCTTTATAAAAACAAAATAATCGCATTGACATTTTTTGTATTTCAAAGTATTATGCCCTCAGTTGGTGTGGGATATTTATTATTAATCCATAGAATATGATTAAAAAAATTTCTATAATACTTTTCGTATTTAGCTTTATTTTGGCAGGATGTGGCACCACGGATTTGACCAATTCAAACGAGAATACCAACAACGCCGACCAAGTTGAATCAGATGTGAATATAAATACCAACATAAACACCAATGCCAGCCCTGAACCTCAAACAACTCCAGCACAAGAAGAGGACTATATCTCATATACGAATAAAGCTATAGGATATTCGTTGCAGTATCCCAAACGTTGGTATTGGAGGCATTACATTCGCAACGAAATAGGGGACAGAGATTCTCTTGTTGATGATTATTTTATTGCGGATAGAGATAACGTCATTGATATTAAATCAGAAAATCTTGGGAGTATCGTTGTGGAAGTATCACGCCATGAATTAAAAGATTTTTTTTCCGGTATTGAAAACTTTGATAAAAAAGATGTAAAAGTCGGCGGAGCAGATGCTTCCCGCTACGAGGGGGTAAGAAGTGTTGACTCGGGAAAATCTCAAAAAATTATAGAATATCAGTTTGCAAAAGATGGAAAAACTTATCGGATAATCTATACGAAAGTGGATAGTACGCAAGGCGAAGAGCAAATTTTTGAAAAAATTGTTTCAAGCTTTGTATTGTAATTGTGATTATAATTTTTTATTCCAATATACTATGAGGACTTTCATACATTGGATTGTTGCCACTTTAGCAATAATTATAACTGCATATTTATTGCCGGGAACGAAAATTGACAGTTTTTTCGCAGCCATGGTGACTGCCTTGGTTCTTGGGTTAATCAATGCCGTCATTAGGCCGCTTTTTATTATTTTGACATTGCCGATTAACATCCTATCGTTAGGCCTTTTTACTTTCATAATCAACGCCGCCCTGGTGATGCTGACAGCTACGGTGGTGCCGGGTTTCCACGTGAAAAATTTTTGGTGGGCATTATTATTTAGTATGGTTTTATCAATAATAAATTATATTTTAAGCCAGATTGAAAAAGATCAAAATGTTATATGAAAAGCAAAACTATAACTAAAATTGAGGCGAATCCTTATATTGCAATAAAATTATTATACGCAGCGATTCAGGTTGCCACGGCGCTATTTTCATTGGTATTGATAATATTTTCTGTTATCAATATTGTCTTTGAGCTATTCTCTGCCGGATAATTATCATAAAATATTATGAAACTTTCCGCGCTATCAAAAGGATTTACTTTTATTGAAATTTTTATAACCATGGGTATTCTTGCTATTTTAGCCGGGATAGTTTTTTTTGTTTTTAATCCCGTACGCGGGTATCAGGTTGCCCGGGATGCGGAAAGGATGAATGTTGTGATCTCTTTAAGCGAGGCTTTGGCGCAATGCATTTTTGATAATAATGGCAAGATTCCCGAGGCAATCGCCGGAATGGTTGATGGCGCTTCCTATATTATCGGTTCGGATACGGAAGGCTGTGAAAAAAATTGCTCTATTGTTGAAACACAAAGCGAATGCTTTGATATATCGCAGGTTCGGTGCGTATTGGAAAAACCATTTGTGCCCGTATATATTTCAGATCTGCCCATAGACCCTGATACAAAAAAATGGAGTAAGGAAAAAATCGGATATTATATTTCAAAAACATCCGGCAATGATATTACTCTAGGCGCCTGCAATCCGGAGAAAAGCATAATAAAAGTTTTAAAAGAATTTTAGGATATGAAAATTCAGAAAAATCCGTCTTCGGATACTTTTATAATCATTTTATTTATTATAATTATTGTAGCTGCTCTTGGGGTCCGGCTGGTACTGTTTCTCCGGGGAGATGCAGTCGCGCCCGCAAATATCAATATGGCTATTTTGCAAAATGAAAAAGACAAAGATGACGAAATCGTTAAAAGAAATATTCAAGAATTTTCTCTCTTGAATGTTCAAGAAACATATGCGACGGGTACGGTGGCAATCCAGGACGAGGGTACTAAGAAAAATATTTATGTCCAGGCTACACTTGCGGATATAACGTCAAAATATTCGTATAGGGTATTGTTCTATGGCAAGGAGCTCAATGAATGGAAGAGTTTGGGTGTTTTAGAAAAAAATATTCTTGGTTTGTATGAATTAAAAAAAGAAATTACTCAAAGAGAAATGGATTATGATGAATTACGGGTGGCGCTTGTCTTTACAGATCGCAGCAGCACTACTCCCGGAATTACCATTCTTAAAAGAGAATTGCGTAATAATTGACACGCAAAAAATTTTATTCTATAATATTGTTACAATAAAATCTATGTTTTAAGGGATACGAAGTCCCTTCATATTGGTATGGAAAAAATTCAAATTATTTTTGTGTCTTAGCATATACACTAATTTTTCGTATGGGTTTATTTAAATTACAAGCGCCATTTTCGCCAAAGGGGGACCAGCCTAAGGCAATCCAAGAGCTGACGCGGGGATTTGAAAAATACAAACAGCAGACACTTTTGGGCGTGACCGGATCTGGAAAAACATTCACCGCGGCGCATGTTATACAAAACATTCAAAAGCCGGCGCTTATTTTGTCGCACAATAAAACGCTGGCGGCCCAACTGTATAATGAATTCACAGAATTTTTTCCCGAGAATAAAGTATGTTATTTTGTTTCTTATTATGACTATTATCAGCCGGAAAGTTATCTGCCCGCAAGCGATACGTATATTGAAAAAGATTCCATGATTAATGAAAAAATTGAACGCCTGCGCCTTGAGGCAGCAATTGCGCTTTTAACGCGCAAGGATGTTATTGTCGTGTCTTCTATTTCCTGTATTTACGGTTTCGGCCAGCCGAAAGATTTTGAAAAAGAAAGCATTGTGCTTAAGGTTCAAAGTTCATGGCCGTCTGGCACGCGCGGTCTTGCGAGAAAACTTATTGAAATGCAGTATGTGAGAAATGATATTGAATTAAAGTCGGGAAGATTTCGGGTGCGGGGCGAGATTGTGGACATTGTATTAGCTTCGGGCACAATGGTTATTCGCGCGCATTTTTTTGGCGATGAAATTGAAAAAATTCAGGAATTGCATCCGGTTTCGGGAAAAATAATCCGCGAGCACGCCTCGGTTATGATTTTTCCTGCCAAAGCGTTTGTTGTCCCGCAAGAAAGGCAAAAAATTGCCGTTGCTGGGATACGGGAAGAATTGAAAATGCGTCTGAAGGAGCTTGGCCCCATTGAAGCTTATCGCCTAAAACAAAGAACGCAATATGATCTTGAGATGATTGCTGAGCTTGGATACTGCAAGGGCATAGAAAACTATTCTCGCCACTTTGATCAAAGAGAACCCGGTAGCCATCCTTTTAATCTTTTGGATTATTTTCAATATACCAATAATGACGACTGGATGATGTTTATTGATGAAAGCCATGTCACTATGCCGCAAGCGCACGGGATGTATGTGGGAGATCAGTCAAGAAAAAAAAATCTTATTGACTACGGCTTTCGTTTGCCATCCGCTTATGACAACCGTCCCTTGAAATTTGAAGAATTTGAAAATTATTTGAAGCACGTTGTTTATGTGTCCGCAACGCCGGATGAATATGAATTGAAAAATTCAGGGCAAGTGGTAGAACAAATAATTCGTCCTACCGGCCTTGTGGATCCGGAAATTATTATAAAACCGCTGGAAGGGCAGGTACGTGATGCCATTGTTGAGGTAAAAAAAATAACGGCAAAGGGCTATCGGACGCTTATCACAACACTTACAAAACGCATGGCAGAAGATTTGTCTGTATATTTAAAAGAAGCAGGCGTTCGGGCAGAGTATCTCCACTCGGAAATAGATACAATCGAAAGAACGGAAATTTTAAAAAATTTGCGGCTGGGAAAATTTGATGTTCTTGTTGGAATAAACCTGTTGCGTGAGGGCTTGGATTTGCCCGAGGTCGCGCTTGTGATTATTTTAGATGCTGACAAAGAAGGATTTTTGCGGAATGCAAAAAGTTTAATTCAGACCATTGGCAGGGCGGCGAGAAATATACATTCAAAAGTTATTATGTATGCCGAGACAATGACGGGATCAATGCAAACAGCAATTCGTGAAACCAATCGCAGGAGAAAAATACAGATTGCGTATAATATAAAGCATAAAATTACCCCGCAAAGCATTGTGAAAGCGATTAAAGAAGAAGAGGTTGTGATAGTGCCCGGAGAATTGGGAAATGATCTTAAGATTGATGAGTTGATTATTGAGCTGGAAGCCGAGATGCACACGGTCGCAGAGAATTTAGATTTTGAAAGAGCTATTGAATTAAGGGAGAAAATTCAGAAATTAAAAAGTTCTTTAAAATAAAATTGAGAAATTAGGAAATTGTAGTTGTATATTTCCCCTCCTCGTGAGCCTGCCAGCCTTGGGCTGGGAGGGGTAGGGGAGGTTATAGTAACGTTTTATAACATTCAGCGCTACCATGATCCCCTCCTGCCCTCCCCCCTGCCTACCGGTCAGGCAGGCTCATGAGGGGGAGGATCAGATGCAATAATAATAAATAATTATTTTATGCCAGAAAAATTTATCATCATCAAAGGCGCGCGTGAGCACAATTTAAAAAATATTGATGTAAAAATTCCCATTGATAAAATCACGGTTATCACGGGATTATCAGGATCGGGAAAGTCGTCTTTGGCGTTTGATACCCTGTATGCCGAGGGGCAAAGAAGGTATGTGGAAAGTTTGTCCGCGTATGCGAGGCAGTTTTTGGGCGTAATGAATAAGCCCGATGTGGATAAAATTCAAGGACTTTCACCGGCAATTTCCATTGAACAAAAATCTGTTTCAAAAAATCCACGGTCAACGGTTGGAACTATCACCGAGATATACGATTATCTCCGGCTTTTGTACGCGCGCGTTGGCGTGCCTCATTGTCCGAATTGCGCAAAATTGATAACTCCTCAGTCAGCCGAAGAAATCGTGAAAATCGTTATGCAGGAAAAAATAGGAACAAAAATTCAAATATTCGCGCCGGTTGTGCGCTCAAGGAAGGGCACGTATGAAAATCTTTTAAAAGATTTTCATCTAAAAGGATTTGCTCGCGCGAGAATTGACGGAAAAATTATTGAATTGGAAAATTGGGAAAATATGAAGCTTGAAAAACAATACAAACATTCCATAGAGGTAATAATAGATAGGGTCGTGGCGAATAAGAGTATGGAAAGCCGTCTGAACGAAGCTGTTGAAACCGCTTTGGCATTGGCGCAAGGTTTGGTTGCGGTTGTAACAGGCGAGGGCAAGACGGTAAAAGAAAAAATATTTTCTCAGCACAATGCCTGCATTGTTTGCGGGGTATCTTTTGAAGATATGCAACCGCGGATGTTTTCATTTAATTCGCCCTTTGGCGCGTGTTCCGAATGTCATGGCCTGGGAGTTTCAAGAAAATTTTCCGAAAACACAGTAATACCGGATACAAGCATTTCTGTTATGGAAGGCGCCATAAAGCCATGGCAAAATATTATTGACAGCTGGCGCAAGCATCAGTTGGAGGGTTTGGCCCGGCATTATCATTTTGATTTATGGCAATCCTGGAAAGAATTGCCGGAGAAAATTAAAAGCATTTTGCTCTACGGATCAAGCGACGCAATAAATTTTCATTGGGAATCCCATAGCGGCGACACATCATCAGAATATAAAAGGCAGTTTGAAGGTGTTATTCCGCAATTGTACCGCTTGTATGAACAGACGGATTCGCAGTATCGGCGCGAAGAAATGGAAAAATTTATGCGAATAGGGCCTTGTGAAAAATGCCAGGGAAAGCGTTTGAAGCCGGAAGTATTGGCTGTTACCGTAAACAATAAAAATATTTGGGAAGCAACCGAATTGCCTATTATTGAATTGGAAAAATTTATTTCAACGCTTGAGCTTGGAAAAACGAAAAAAGAAATCGCGCAAGGCATTGTAAAAGAAATTCAAAACCGAACCAGATTTCTTGTTGATGTCGGGCTTGATTATCTCACGCTGTCGCGCGAGGCAGCGACTTTGGCCGGCGGAGAAGCGCAAAGAATACGTTTGGCAACGCAAATCGGATCTGAATTGCGCGGAGTTTTATATATTTTAGATGAGCCGTCCATAGGGCTTCACCAGCGCGACAACCAGAAGCTTATTTTAACGCTGAAAAAATTGCGCGATATCGGTAATACGGTCGTGGTCGTGGAACATGATGAAGAAACTATGAATGAGGCGGATTATATAATAGATCTCGGGCTCGGCGCCGGCATCCACGGCGGACACGTGATTTTTGAAGGAAAGCCCGAGGATATAAAAAAATCAAAAAAATCATTGACCGGGCAATATCTGTCTAAAACGCGCTGTATTGAAATTCCGCACAGACGTAAAAAAGCTTTTAAATTTTTAGAAATTATAGGCGCGAAAGAGCATAATCTGAAAAATATTGACGTGAAAATTCCTCTGGGAGTCTTCACGTGCGTGACGGGCGTTTCGGGATCGGGGAAAAGCACTCTTGTCAATGATATTATTTACAAAGCGCTGTATAAAATTTTTTGGGCATCAAGCGAATTGCCGGGAAAACATAAATCCATAAAAGGATACGGTGAGATAGATCAGGCAATTATTGTTGACCAGTCGCCGATCGGGCGCACGCCAAGATCAAACCCCGCGACGTATATAGGAGTGTTCAATTACGTCAGGGAATTATTTTCGTCAACTCGCGAAGCAAAGGCGCGCGGGTATAAGCCGGGAAGATTCAGTTTCAATGTGCCCGGAGGCAGGTGTGAGGAATGCGAGGGAGACGGAGTGAAAAAAATAGAAATGCATTTTTTGCCCGATATTTATATAACATGCGAAAAATGCAAAGGAACGCGTTTTAATGAAGAAACCCTTTCGGTGCAATTTAAAGAAAAAAATATTGCTGAAGTTTTAGCTATGACCGTTGAAGAGGCTCTTGATTATTTTAAAAATATTCCAAGGATACACAATAAGCTTCAAACGCTTTTTGATGTTGGTTTGGGATATATCGCCTTGGGGCAAAGTTCCACGACATTATCCGGAGGCGAAGCGCAAAGAATAAAATTAACAACCGAATTATCCCGCAAAGGAACAAAAAATATTTATATTCTTGATGAGCCGACAACCGGACTTCATTTTGAGGATGTGAAAAAACTTTTAACCGTAATTAACCGGCTTGTTGAAAAAGGGAATACCGTTTTAGTTATAGAGCACAATTTGGATGTTATAAAATCCGCTGATTGGGTGATTGATTTAGGACCGGAAGGAGGGGACAAGGGCGGGCGCGTGATTGCGGAAGGAAGCCCGGAAAAAATTGCCAAGTGCGCGAAATGGTCGTATACGGGAAAATATTTAAAAGAAGTTTTGAAAAAATAAATTTAAAAAAAGAAGCCTTGATTTTATCAAGGCTTCAGGCTTAGCTAGGCCGTGAGAACTTTGCTGAAAACAATATCCCATGTTTTTGTATCAATGGTAGCGAAAGATCTTTTTGGAATGCCGTTCATATCCACATCAAACGCGCCCGGATTGATGAGCGCCATTTTTCTGTTGACGTGGTAGAACTGGTGGTGAGAGTGCCCGAAGAGTGCGTAGCGCACGGTTCCAAATTTTTCTCGGATCCGATCTACAAGCTCAAACGGCATCACCTTTGTACGTTTGCCGGTAGCTGAAAAATCGCCCAAGATTTCATGTTTTAAAACCGTAGCGGCTTCGTCGCCATGCCTTAAGCGGTAGCGCTCAATGATATCAAGTATTTCCGCTTCCGTGGTTGGCGTCCCGAGATTGGATTTTAAAACATCAATGCCCAGGTAGTGATTGACATAGATGCGTAGTCCATTCAGTATCAGTACTTGCTGATCATTGTCATCAAGCACATGCCAATTTGCCGGCAGATTTTTTATAACATCGTTAGAAATATCCTCATTGATTCTTGTGCGAATGACATATAGGGGAAGATACCCAAGCGCTCTGTGCCCAAAATGGGCGTTGGAAAGATCTCCGCAATGGATAATGCATTCGCAGTGCCTTCTCCACGCTTCCCTGGAAATAAGAGCGAGTTCTCTTTCGTGGCAGTCGTGCGTATCTGATACAATAAATAATCTCATGTTTCACCTCAATTGTGGGAAATTACGTATTGTACGGTCGGCCAGTGCTTGCATCTATTCCGCACGGGCAAATCCCTTGGTCATCAAACACTTGATGGCACCTTGAGCATTGGTTGCCTTCGGGTGGCCATATATTTTGTTGCCAAGCAATTATTTTTGTTCCGCAGATTCTTTGCATAATCTCATCAATCCGATCCGGTTTCATACAGAATTCTGTCAATGGTACTATTACCACCTCGTTGCATTGCGCGCATCTCATCAGTCCCCGCGGCCTCTCCATTGTGCTCCAAAGCCCATCGCAATATGAACACATTCCAAGAGGTGTTTTTGAACAACTCATACTTTCACTCCTTATAAATGTTGAAAGAACTTACAAAATAACGCATATTTTATTATACATTATTATGAATAAAATGTCAATAAATTTAAGCTGTTACAATTTGCCCGGCAAGCCAGGTTGTTATATTTTCAAAGATAAAAATAACAATATTGTTTACGTCGGCAAGGCGAAAAATTTAAAAAAGCGTATAAGCTCGTACTTTCGCAAAGATATTGTTGATCCAAAAACACAAAAGCTTGTGGACGGGATAGATTCTTTGGATTTTATTATAACCCCGGATGAAATCGCAGCGCTTTTGCTTGAATCTAAGCTCATCAAGCAGCATAAGCCGAAATATAATATTATTTTAAAAGATGATAAGAGTTTTGCGTATATTAAAATAACAAACGAGGAATTTCCGCGAATTGTCGTGGTAAGGGAAAAAAATATTCTATGGGGTGAAAAAAATTTGTTCGGCCCGTATATATCCGGCAATGCGCGCAGAGAGACTGTCCGTCTTTTAAATAAAATTTTTCTTTTGCGCGTGTGTAAAAAATTGCCAAAACGCGCTTGTATTTTATATCATTTGCATCAATGTTCGGCGCCTTGCATAAAAAAAATCAGCAGAGATGAATATTTGGAAAATGTAAAAAAAGCAAAAATGGTTTTATCTGGGGAAACGGGCGAACTCATACGGATTTTGGGCAATGAGATGAAAAATTTTTCAAAAAATGAGCAATACGAATTGGCGAAAAATCGCAGAGACCAGATACTTGCGCTTGAATATATTTCTAAAAAACCCGGGATTGCATTGCGCAAGACCTATGATCAGGATGTTATAAATTATATTATTGATAAAGATGTTGTATTCCTTCAGCTTTTTAATATTCATAAAGGCGTGATTTCAAATCGAAATGATTTTGTCATTGAGAATAATGAATTAGGAATTATGAATCATGGTTTTTTGAAAAAATTTATTCAACAATATTATTTTTCCAATGCTATCCCGCAGGAAATTATTATTCCGAAAGATTTTAGTGAGAAAAATTTAATAGAAAAATATTTAAAAATATTGGCAAAAAGGAAAGTAAAAATTACTGTGCCGAAAGCCGGCAGTAAAATTCAGCTTCTTAATGTATTGAAAGAAAATATTATTTCCAAACACGAGCTTGGTGAAAAGAATTTGGTTGAACTTCGTGATACTTTATTATTACCCAATTATCCTTTAGTGATTGAATGTTTTGATGTCTCAAATCTTGGAAATCAAAATATTGTCGGGTCTATGGTGCAATTCAGGGAAGGGAAGCCGGATACAAGCAACTACCGCAGATTTAAAATAAAAACCGTGCAAGGGCAATCAGATTTTGATTCTATGAAAGAAATCGTGTACCGCCGTTATTATCGTTTAAAGATGGAAAAATCCCAGCTTCCTGATCTCGTGGTAATAGACGGAGGAAAGCCGCAGCTTACCGCAGCGCTTATGTCGTTGAAAGATCTTGGGCTTATAATCCCAACCATTGCCTTGGCAAAACAAGAGGAAGAAATTTATACTGCTGATGCAATGTTTCCAATACAACTTGCCAAAAATAATTCTGCGCTATTGATGCTTCAGCGCGTGCGAAATGAAGCGCACAGGTTTGCCATTCAATATCATAGGTTATTGCGAAGTAAAAAAATATTATAATTTTTTCCTGTGGATAAGTTATTTGCGTAGGGGGGGGGTAAAATGTGGTATAATAAATACATAATTTAAATAAATAATAAAAAAAATTATGGATAACCCACAACTTAAGGTAAAGACAAAAATTTCTAGTCCCGGTGTGATTGTCGCTCATGTGTTTATGATTACGCTTGCCGTGACAGTAGTCGCATTGCCGGGATTTTTTCTTGCCGCAGCTTCTTTTAGATTTAGTTTAACAAATACAAGCGCTCCGGCAACTTCTGTATCGCCGACCCCGGTAAAAACTCCGACCCCCACCCCGACGCTGATAGCCGGTAAAGTAAAGTTTTTGCGTGGTGATGCAAACAGCGATGGAAAAGTAAACATTTCTGATGCCATATATATTTTAAGAAATAAGAAATTATTAAGTACATTAAATAGGCCGGGTACGGCAATTGCCAAGGCAAATGCCGATCTTTTTTCTTGCCCCGAAAGCATGGACGTTGATAATAACGGCTTAATAAACGATGATGACGCGAAATATCTTTTAGCATTTCTTTTTCAAAACGGTAAAGCCCCTTCAGCGCCCGGCGCAACAGTTCTCGGAGTAGATCCGAAACCGGGAATATTCAGCTGCCGATGTTCTGATAATTCTTGTACCAAGGAAACAAAGGGTATGAATAATTTTGCCATGATACAGGGAGGCGGAGGCAGTATCGGAGACCCGGAATGCAATGACGGAGTAGATAATGACGGCGACGGCGGATGCGATTCAATGGGATGCACGGTTCGCGGAGTTCAATATCCGGCGGATCCTGATTGCGTGAATTCAGCATGGGATCAGGAAGACCCGCTATTACGTTCAAAAACCTTTGTAGAAATCAGCCAAGGAGATGACTCTCCGGGTCTTATTTCTTTGGGGGATATAAATAGTGACGGTAAAATGGAGATAATTAAAATTTCTCAGGCAAGCAGCTGCCTTATGGCTATTGATCCAATAACTGGCAGGGATTATTATGCACAAGCAAACCAATGGTGTGATCAAAGCAATCCATACGATAGGCCCATGGTGATTGATCTTTATAATCAGGCAGGGGGTAAGGTAATCGCCCTTAAAAGCAATGATATGATGAGCGGCGGACAATCAATAGTTTTATATGATGCCGCAAGCGGGAAGGCAAAATGCCGTTATACTCCGGCACAGTCTTTGGTCATGCCAATGAACGCTCCAATATATAATTATACCGCAGGGGATATTAATAAAGATGGGAAACAAGAACTTATTGTATTAACCGCACGCGATTTTGAAACCGGCGTATTCGGTAATCCTGATTATTCCGTTAAAAGATATATAAATATTGATGTAGTCGAACCGGTAGGATGTTCAAATATTCTAACTTTCAAAAGCCAAATGGTAGACTTTTATTCCCCTGAAGAAATACAGGATCCGCGGATGATGACAGTTGCTAATGTAGATAGCGATAACCGTTTAGATATTTTAGTATCAAACACTTCGGGCGTGGTGAAATATTCTTTACCTTCTAGTGGCGTTATGACAGAGCAATTTTTAATGATGAAAGATGCCTCGGGTAATACAATGCCAGCAGGTGGCGCAATACTGGGGGTAGCGGATTTCGATAGAGATTCAATGCAAGAATTTATTATCGGACAAGGGTGGGCGACGTCCAATGAACCGGTATACGCTGTAAAATATACTACTACGCAATTTTCTGATCAGTGGGGAGGATCCTATAACGTTCTTAGATTATTATGGAAGATTGATAATGTTTCTTCATGGTATGATTCTCGCATCGCTGATTTAGATAATAATGGCACCCTTGAATTGATTACAAACGACGGTAGTTTCATCAGTATATATAACACCTCTGTCGCAACGGGCGCAGCCATTACACCCATACAGGGTATGGAAACGAAAGGCGTAAATACTATGGTTATTGCTGACATGGATGGCGATGGCAGAAGAGACATTGTGACATTGGGATACGGGCTAGATCCTGAAGCGCCCATGTTCACCGGCAGCAAGATAATGGTATTTAACCTTTTGGGTGAAAAGATGGGCGAGCAATATCTTCCGGGTGATTCCATGAGTTTCAGTTTGTCAATTGCCGATATTGATAAAAACGGATTACTGGATATTGTTGTTGACGACGGGAACAGAATTTTTGTGACCGAGGTGAATTCATATTTTTATCAGGCAAAGCCAAGAGATGGCCATCCATGGAAATCGTATTTCTATAATTTCCAAAATTGGAATACTGCGAATTCTTGTACGGTAAATAGCGATTGTGCGTACTCATTGGCTTGCGGTACATATACGTGTGTAAATTATCAATGCGTTAGGAATTATAGTGCATGTCCTGCCACACCTGTTGGCGCAGCATTTATGCGCGGTGATGTTGATAAGGATGGAAAATACAGCATTAATGATCCGGTTACAATTCTTTCATATCTTTTCCAGGGGAAGCCAAGTTTAACATGTTTGGATGCCGCGGATGTTGATGATAACGGTAAAGTAGATATGAGTGATGCCGTCTACCTGCTTGGGTATCAATTTCTAAGCGATCCGTCGAGTCTCCCGGCTCCATTCAATGTTAAAGGCACTGATCCAACGCAAGACAATTTACCACCTTGCACATAAATAACAAAAGATGAATTACAAAAGCCCCGGGTTAGCCTCGGGGCTTTTTAGTTGAAAAATAAGAATATTTGTGTTATTGTATAAATAATTTTATGTTATATATAGTAGCCACGCCAATTGGAAATTTGTCAGATATAACTTTCCGCGCGATTGAAGTTTTAAAATCCGTTGATTTAATATTGTGCGAAGATACTCGCCAGACGAAAATATTACTTGATCGTTATTGTATTGTAAAACAGCTTGTAAGCTATCATCAGCATTCAAAAATAGAAAAAGTTGATTTTATTATCAGCGAATTAAAAAATGGAAAAAATATTGCGCTTGTGTCTGACGCAGGTACTCCGGGAATTTCCGATCCGGGCAATATGCTAGTCGAAGCGGCGGTGAAAGAGGGGATTCAAGTTGTTCCCATCCCGGGCCCAAGCGCGGTTGTAACAGCATTATCAGCTTCGGGCTTTCCAACAGACAATTTTATTTTTTACGGTTTTATGCCACACAAAAAAGGCAAAGAGACCTTGATAAAGAAAATTGCAGATAATGAAATGGTATCGGTTTTTTATGAATCCACGCATCGCATTATGAAAACCTTAGAGAAAATGAAAAATTTTTTGGAACCTGAAAGACAAATAGTTGTTTGCAGGGAACTGACAAAAAAATTTGAAACAATCTATAGGGGGACGGTTAGCGAAGTTTTGGAGAAATTATCAAAAGATAAAGTGTTAGGAGAGTTCGTGGTGATTATCAGGAACAAATAACTGGTTGTCATTGCGAGCGAAGCGAAGCAATCTACCATTTATTAGATTGCCACGTCGTCCTCGACTTCGTCGGGACTCCTCGCAATGACAAAATAATAATATGCCAAAATTCTATACAACAACCTCCATCCCATACGTAAACGCCCGGCCGCATCTGGGGCATGCTTTGGAATTTGTGCAAACCGATGTTTTGGCGCGGTACCATAAGCTATCGGGCGATGACACTTTTTTTCTCACCGGGGCAGATGAAAACAGTTTGAAAAATGTTCAGGCGGCCGAGGCTCTCAAAATATCAACAAAAGATCTCGTTGATAAAAATACAAAAATTTTCGCAGATCTTACAAAAGCGCTTAATATTTCCAACGACGATTTCATAAGAACGATTGAAAAAAAACATTTTGCCGGCGCGCAAAAACTTTGGTCTTTATGTAAAAAAGAAGATATATATAAGAAAAAATACAAAGGGCTGTATTGCGTGGGGTGCGAAGCTTTTTATCTGGAAAAGGATTTGGTGGGGGGCAAATGCCCGGAGCACAAAAAGCCGCTTGAAAGTGTGGAAGAAGAAAATTATTTTTTTAAACTTTCCAACTACCAAAAACAATTGGAAAAAATTATTGAATCAGATACTTATGAAATTGTTCCGAATTCACGCAAGAACGAGGTTTTAAGCTTCATCAGAATGGGGCTTGAAGATTTTTCTGTTTCACGTTCATTTGAGCGCGCGCATGGCTGGGGCGTGTCGGTGCCGGGTGATGAAAAGCAAATAATGTACGTTTGGTTTGACGCGCTTTCCAATTATATTACCGGGCTTGATTTCGCAACCAATGGCCATCGTTTTAAGCAATATTGGCCGTGCGATGTGCATGTGGTTGGCAAGGGCATAATTCGTTTTCACGCAGTATACTGGCCGGCCATGCTTTTGTCTGCCGGTGTGGATTTGCCGAAAAAACTTTTTGTACACGGATACATAAATATTGAAGGCGAAAAAATGTCAAAATCTTTGGGCAATGTTATTGATCCTTTAGAGCTTGTGGCAAAATACGGATGCGACCCTGTGCGATATTATCTCTTGCGCCATATTCATCCGGTTTTGGACAGTGATTTTGGTATAAAAAAGCTTGAAGACGCCTACACGGCTGATCTGGCAAACGGGCTGGGGAATTTAGTTTCGCGCGTTGCCGGGTTGATAGAGCAGAATAGTGTGAAGGTTAGTATCAAGTATCAAGTATCAAGTATCAAGTTTATGGATAAGTATATTGAGAACTTCCAATTTGACCAGGCGATGAAATTCATTTGGGAAAAAATTACCAAACTTGATGTGTATGTTTCAGAAAAAGAGCCCTGGGCTTTGGCAAAGGCAGGGAAGACCGAAGAGCTTGCAAAAGTTTTAAACGAAGCGTCAAATGGAATTTTTGAAGTGGCAAAACTTCTTGAGCCCTTCTTGCCCGATACTGCGAAAAAAATACAGGATGTTTTTGAAAAAGAGGAAATTAGAAAAGGAAGTCCGCTTTTTCCGCGGCTTGTTTAGATTGTAATCCTGAACGCAGTGAAGGATCTCGCGGATTACCATGGGATTCTTCGCCAGGGGCTCAGAATGACAGATAGAAAATAAATCAAAACTAATGGCAGAAGAAAAACAAAACAATAGTATTATTTTGCAGAATAAGCCGACGCATCTTTTTATTTTGGTTTGGTTAAAGACGGCTGTATTTGGATTTTTTGTATTTTTTATATTCTGCACATATCTTTTTATAAGCAATGGGCGTATAAGTTTATATATTATTAACGGGGCAATAGCGGAAACTGCCATGTTGCTTGTTGGTCTTTCCATGATCTTAAGCAGCGTTTCTTATTTTTGGAATTTCGCCGACAATACATTGATATATAGAAAATATCTTGGGGTCGGGGGCTTAATCTGTGGAATTATACATGCTCTGGTTATTCTATTATTTTTGGGAAATGAATTTCCTTTCCCCGGATATTTTTTAAATTATTGGATACCGATAAGCGCCGGGTTGCTTGCCATCATCCTTTTTATTTTTATTGTAATAATTTCCACAAAGAAAATGATAGCTCGAATTGGAGGACAGCGCTGGAGAAAGACTATCCGGTACGTGGGATATATCGGGTATGCATTTGTTATTATACATATATCCATGCAGAAATATCCTGAATGGATCGCGTGGATATCTGCGAAAAATTTTCAAACGCTTTTGCCATTAAGTATTTTTAACACTTTGTTTTTTTTCATAGTAATAATAATGCGCTTAGCGCTATGGCGCGCGCTTTTTAAAAAATCTATAAGACAGGGATCAGCAACTGGTAATCAGTAATCGGGAATTTATGGAACAAATAAAAAATTTTTGGGAATTGGAGGCTTGGAAGAAGGCAAATGTTCTGGCTATAGAAATTTATATATTGACAAAAAATTTCCCGTTGGAAGAGAAATACGGAATGATATCACAATTAAGAAGAGCCGCTACTTCGGTTGCGGCAAACATAGCAGAAGGATTTAGTAGATACCATTATAAGGATAAAATTAAATTTTATTATAATGGACGCGGGTCAGCTTCGGAAGTGCAGAGCTTTATTATTTTTTGTAAGGACATCGGATTTGTGGATGCCAAAAGAGCCCTTGAAATCGTTGGCAAATATAATGAAGAATTAAGGCTATTAAACGGTTTAATAAATTCAATTTCTAAACAAATAAGTTAGGAATCAGGGACCAGTAATCGGTAATCAGGAAAATTTTCTCGATTCCTGATTACTAGTTACTGATTACTGATCCCCAACTTACTGACCCCCAACACTATGTTTTTCACTATCCTCGATCTCATCCTTATACTCATCACTTTTATTTTTATTACCTATGGTTTTATCATGGGTTTGATTGAGGCGCTTGGAACGCTTGTAGGCATTGCCTTGGGTGCGTGGCTTGGCGGGATTTTTTATAAAGATACGGGCGATTGGCTTTCCTCGTTTATGTTTGGGCAAAAAAATGTTGCCTACGTAGTCGCATTTGTTTTGATTTACGTTGTATCCAGTAAAGCCATAGGAATTTTATTTTGGTTTCTCAATAAAATTTTTAAACTTATCGCGATTATTCCGTTTTTGAAAACCATCAATCGCGTGGCAGGCGCTACTTTAGGTTTAATTGAGGCGGCTTTAATGCTTGGAGTGATATTAATATTTTTATCCCATTTCCCTTTTTCCTCTTGGCTTACGGCCGAGCTTGCCAAATCGCAAATAGCTCTGTGGCTTATGGCAATCGCCAAAGTGCTTACGCCGCTTTTACCAAAGGTGCTTTTTCTACAATAATATGTTTTTTTTAAATAGGAATAAGATTTTAAGAAAAATTTTTCTAAAAATAGATAACAATAGAAAGAATGATATACTAAGAAAAATTGTTGTTTATCTGAAAAAAGAAGATAAAATTCTTGATTTAGGCTGCGGAAATTGCAATGTGTCAAAAGATTTAATCGGCAATGGTTATGATGTTACGCCGATTGATATTAAAAATAAAAGTTTTTTCAATGATATCGCACCAGTGATTTATGACGGGAAAAAATTGCCATACAATAATAATTATTTTGATATCGTTTTGGTAACAACGGTTTTGCATCACACGAAAGATCCCGTATCCGTGTTGGTTGAAGCTATGAGAGTTTCAAAGAGATTAATCGTAATGGAAGATCTTTACGAGAGCAGGGTTCAAAAATATTTGACATTTATTATGGATAGTTTAGTAAATTTTGAAATATTTGGACACCCCCATGGCAATAAAACTCAAAAAGAATGGAATGATATTTTTAAAAATTTAGGGTTAAAAATTTTAGATGTTAATACTCATAAATTTTGGAAATTTTTTATCACGCGTACATTTTATTTAGAAAAATAAATAAAAGCTGCAACAAAAAAAAGATTATTACGAAGAAATCATTTTTATTATTATTTTTTTAAAAATTTATGAAAAATTTTGAAACAGGCTCGCGGGAGCCGGAAGAAGAGATTCCGCTGCAAGAAGAGGCGGGAAAGTTGCAGGAAGGGCTTGGCAAAAAAGGTTTTATAGAAAAACATTTTTCCGAAGTTCAAACAAGAGAAGCGCCGTTAAGAGGCGCTAAAAATCCCGAACAAACAAGGGGCGAAACTTTTCGTTTTGAAAGAGGGCAAATTCTTAAAGCTTACAAAATTTTAAGAAAAGAAATAAGAGATGCCGAAGAAAATGGGGAAGACGCGGCTCCAAATAAAAATCTTTTAAAAGAAATTCGTAGCAGAGCGAAAATTTTAGAAATAAATCTTGATAAATTAGAAAGACAATATTATGAAAATGTTAAAATTGTTAATATAGAAACTGAATTCGGAAAATTTTCAGTTCCAGTCGTTGAGCTTGATTTAAGAAAAAAAGAAGAAGAAGGAGAAAAAGGGGAAAAAAAAGATGAAAGAATTCCTTATTTTTTATTAGGACCCGTTGCTACAAACTATCATCAATCAGCAGCGCTTTCAATGGGCTTGGCGTTGGAAGGAGAAAGGGTTTTGGTTCCAGCTTGGCCAGAGCAAGCAATGGTTGGTCGTCCTGATAATTTTGGCGAACTATTAAAACAGCAAGAAGGATTAAAGCTTCATAAAGAATATGCCAAACAAACAATACGACAAATGGATTTAGAAACGGTTAACCTTATGGGATATTCAATGGGTGGAGCAGTTTCTCTGGAATTAGCCCAAGACCCAGATTTTCAAGAATTACGGGATTTAATAATCGTAGAACCAGCCGGATTAGAGGAAAAAAGTCTTGCTGGAATTGGAAAAGATTTTGTGTTAAAGGAAGGCTTAATTAAAACTCTTCCTTATTCCGAGGCAATGATTAAAACCTTAAAACAAGGCAGTAGAGATGATACAGGAAGTTTAAAATTTCTTATACAAGACGGAAGAATTTTGGGAAAAAAACAATTTGACGCAGAAAAATTGGCGAATATACATCCGAAAGGCAGGTATCAATTATGGGTTGGTACAAAAAGCTCTATAACAGACGACAAAACAGCAGTAAGGATTTTTTTAGAAGCCGATGAACTTTGTAAACAAAAAGATCCCGAAGCAAACCCTGTTGAAATTCATATTGCAGAAGGTGGAACTCATGGCTGGCCGTCTCTTAATAGTCTTGGATTTTCAAGAATGTTAAAGCAAGAAAAGCCGAAAGAACAAATTTCAACTTTCAAAATTTCTGATTTAGAAAATTCAGCAATGGCAGGAATTTTAGAAGATATAAATCAATAAAAAAACTGTTTTTGGCAACCGGCTTAGAGGTAGTTTCTCAATAAAATTTTTAAACTCATCGCGATTATTCCGTTTTTGAAAACCATCAACCGTATAGCCGGTGCAGTTTTGGGATTGGTTGTGGCAACATTGATCCTTGGAGTGATATTAATATTTTTATCTCATTTTCCATTTTCCGACTGGCTAACAGCCGAGCTTGCCAAATCGCAAATAGCTCTGTGGCTTATGGCTATTGCAAAAGTGCTTACGCCGCTTCTTCCTAAAATTATTATAATTAAAATAATACTAAAAAATACTTACGGCTTATTATTTACGGCTTACAGCTGTTATGTGCATAACTTTATGCGCATTTTTTGTTATAATAAAGATATAAAATTATATTAAACATGCCATCTAAACCTCCTATTTATTCAGAAGTCAATACACGAACTGCTCTAAACACACAATTTGCTTTAGCGCTATCTTTTTTTGGCATTTCTTTTTTTGTTGCCATGGCAAGCTATACCATGAGTACGATTAACGGAAATGTTAATAATAGTAATGGCAATGTAAATGGGGGAACGCCAACACCAACCAAGACCCCTACACCGACACCTACGCCCACACCAACCCCATCCCCCGCTTGCTGTGAGCTGGATTGTCAGGCCATCCAGGGGATTGCAACCTTTGACGGTAAAACAAAAGTGAATAAATGCGTGCAGACAACAGCGGATCAATGCAGTTGTTTACGGCAGGCGACGATCTGCAGCGATGGTTCCCAAGGAGCAGGCGATGGTTTTAATTGTAAAAGCGCCACTCCTCATCCCGGTATGGAATGTAAAGAAGACCCGGCTGATAGTATAAAAAAATGCATGCAACCTCCTCCACCACCGCCTCCTGCCTGTTGCGAAATCACCTGCAAGCTTTTTAATTGGATGGCAGGATTTCCTCCCACTTTTACTACTTGCGTTTCAGCAACTCAAGATCAATGCAAGGATGATGCCATGTGTGAACAGCGGTATCAAACTAAATGTACCGCAGGATATGATGAGCCATCAGGTGATATGTATGAATTTTCCTCCTGCGCTTTTCATGCCAACATGGTTTGCGATGCTGAAAAAATTCCGCCAAAATGTATGGCTCCGCCTCTGCCCAAAACCGGCTGTTGTGAATATAAAGACAATGCAGGGGCGCCTCAATGCATGGAAAACCAGACTGAATTGGGATGCAAAAATCTTAACGGCGATTGGGATGGATTCTGCAATGCCTGTGATATAATCACCAATTCTTGCCGTGACGCGCTTTGTTGCCAAGCAGGCAACCGATGTTCACAAGTTTCCCAGGCGCAAGATTGCGCCAACCTTGGCGGTACGCCGTCTCGAGGCCAGTGCAACAATACCATGGGCAAGTGCGAAGAAACCGGCTGTTGCGACAATTTTGCCGATCCGAATAATAACCAAGATCATCAATTGTCAAAATCTGAATGTGATCAAAAATCGGGAGAGTGGCATCCCGCTACTCTTTATGACCACACCACGGCTTCTTGTGAAGAACTCGGCTGCTGCCAAGCCGGGATTGCGGCAGCTTCGCAATGTACTGATAGTTCAAAAGACAAATGCCCAAATAACTGGGTGCAAAACGCTGAGTGTAGCTATCCAACTGGCGAGTGCGTGCCAAGACCAGGCGACATAAAAATGAGTATTGATGCGATGCCCGATTCGGGTGATGAGGGGAATAAATATGTCCGCCCGACTACGGATCAAACCATAATATGTAGTGGCAGGGTGGAGAATTACAAAGGATGGAGCGTTGCATTATATATATCCGGGCTTAACGGCCAGCCGTTCACGCACGATTATGATGTTTGTAAATCAGGTAATGATCCGTGCAATTTTTCCATTTCCATCCCCGGCAGCGCTACTATTGCGGGGGATACGGTGCGCTGTACTCTCGATGCGTATGCCCCGGGTGATAATTACGAAACAACAAGTGATGATACAACGGTTCAAGTATGCGTGTATTTAGGAACCGGTACGGTGCCGAGAGAGACAGCATCAAATCAATTCATTGATGTTGTATTCCTCGGAAATAAATATGCTGATCCTGCCGATTACACCGCTTGGAAAAGTATTGCTTTGCGATATAAAAATGTGATTGCCGCCACGGATCCATTCAGCCAATATAATAATAAATTGCGATATTGGAGAATTGATACAAGTGGTCCGGGTGGAAGCGGGAATGATTTAGGATGTAAAAGCGACGGATATTGTGATAATCCTGCTTTGTTAAATCTTTTTGATGTATGTGATTTTGGTTACAATCGCGGTGTTGTTGTGCTGAATAATGATGATATGCTTGCGGGGGCAAGGGCATTCACGAAACAAAATTATATCGTCGTGCCCTCGAAAAAGAAAATTTTAAACATATTTACCCCCGAACACACCATGCTCCATGAATTTGGACATTTATTCGGTTTATCTGATGAATATTTTTCGGCGCGCGAGGGATGGAATGAACTGTTTGCTTTGAAAAGCAGCACATCAAATTGTTCCGTTGAAAACCTTACTGTCTCCACGGAACTAAATCCTTGCATAAAAGAAAAAGGCGGCGTCTTTGCTAACCCTCCAGGTCGTGGATGGTGCGATAGAGTGAATCAGGATCCAGTAGCCGATCCTTCTTGCGCTGGTCTGAGAATTAATAAAACGCCCGATGGCTATACTGATCCATCGTCAGAATGCCTCACTAAACAAGGATGCGTTGGCACGGCAGCACGATATTTTGATGCGTCATGTAAATTAAAAAATAATCCAAATGAATGCTGGAATACCCCAAACTGTCAATGGACATCGGTATGTTTTGATTATCACCAGAAGGTATGTATAAATAAATACGCTGACTATAATATTGGGATTAATTGTGATGCCGGTACGGGTTGCTACCCTGGTTGCGCATCTTTCCGCTCATCTATTGATTCAGTGATGAACAACCGCGGTAATACCTCATTGTTTAATGCGGTATCAAAAAAGATTATCGAAAATGGAATCCTCTGTGAAACTATGGGTGTTGCGCAATGCCCAATTATCCAACAGCCACCGACATATTCCGATCCGTTTTAGTTTTAAATATTATGCTTTTTGATTCTCACGCCCACATAAATTTTGAGTCTTTTGAAAATATTTGGAAAGAAGTTTTGGATGACTGCCAAAAAAATGATATTTGGGTGGTAAATATCGGTTCACAATTTCCGACTTCAAAACGAGCTGTTGAAATTGCCGAAGAATATGAAAAAGGAGTGTACGCATCCATCGGAGTCCATCCCATCCATTCTCATGAACAAGAGAATGCATTTGATTATAAAAAATTTGTTGATCTGATAACTGTAGGGGCGGGTCTTGTGCCCGCCCAAGATTCGGGCGACCACAAGGGTCGCCCCTACAATACGAATAAAATCGTTGCAATCGGCGAAACCGGCCTTGATTTTTTTCATAGCGCCAAATATTTTGAAATACAAAAGAAAACATTTATTGAACAGATAAATTTGGCAAAAGAATTTGATTTGTCGCTGATCATCCATGGGCGCAACAGCAAGGATGGCGCAATAAACTGTTATCAAGAGATTTATAAAATTATAAAAAAAGAAAAAGTAAAAAATGCCGTAGTGCATTGTTTCGGAGGAAACGCTGATGAGGCAAAACAATTTATGGGCTTAGGGTTGTATATCGGCGTCACCGGCATTGTCACTTTCAAGAATGCAAAAGAACTTCAGTCAATGGTTCGCGATGTCATACCTTTAGAAAAAATACTTATTGAAACCGATTCGCCGTACCTCGCGCCGGATCCGCACCGCGGAGAACAAAACAAACCGCAATACGTGGAATATGTTGCGCGAAAAATCGCTGAACTTAAAAATATTTCGTATGAAAAAGCGTGTGAAGTTTTATGCGCAAACGCACGGAAATTTTATAATGTTTAAAAAAAGCTCAATTATTTTTTTGTTGTTTTCTGTTAATTATGGTATAATATTACAATATAAAAAATATGAACATATTAAATTTCTTAAAAAAAGTTAATGTAAATATTATTCTCGTTGGATATTTTTTTGTTTATTTATTTGTATTTTCTTCTGGCACGGTATTTGCGGCGCGAACACCTGGCGCAACGGCATATTGGCCGATCAAAGAAAATGCCGGTTACATTATTTCTGATCAAGGGACGGCTCCAAAAATGGATCTCATTATTTTTAATGGAGGATCAAATCCAAACATTACCTTTTTACCGGGCTCTCTAAATGGAATTTTTTTTAATGACGCTTTTTTCAGTAATTTAACCCATCTTAGCGCTTCTACTGATAGTAAGATTGTGAATGCTATTAAAGCTGTTGGAAACACAGGATTTACTTTTGATGTCTGGTATAAGCCCTCTGATGTCTCTGCTACAGTTAATGCACCTATTATCGCGTCGTCACTTAATAATACTCTAATTAATTTTGCCATAATACAAGAAGGAAGAGATGTTGTATTTAAGGGCATCTCAAAAAAGAATTTATCTTCGCCCCCTGCTTATCAGGAAATTCATAGATGTGTGGATTGTTTATTGGCGGGCACACCTTATTATATAGGATTTTCTGCGAATACAAATAATACTATAAATTATAGAGTTATTCCCTCTGGAACCATTAACATCACAAATTCTCAATATAATGTGGGATTTGCTCCGGTCTACCTGGATTACGAGGAATGGGATGCATCCTGGCCGTTTCATGTTGGAAGTTATTGGCCGGTTGCTCCAAATATTGCTCCAGGTATGGGGGGGTTGATTAAGGGAGATATTTATCAACTAGCATTTTATAATAAGTCGTTAACACCTGAAGAAACGGCTAACAATTATTTCGCAGGATATAGAACCACTGATCTCGACGGGGATGGGCATGCTTCTACCGCGGATGGCGGCGAAGACTGCAACGATAGTAATGCAAATATTCATCCGGGGCTTGCAGATACTTGTGAGACACTTAATATTGATGATGATTGTAGTGGCACGGCAGATGAAGACGAACAGGTTAAAATATATTATCGTGATAACGATGGTGATACGTTTGGGAATACTTCCAATTCGGCAACGCAGTGTTTGAGTACAAGCTCAGAACCGACTAAATGGGTTTTAGATAATGCTGACTGTAACGACAATAACGCCTCTATCAAGCCTGGTGCTATAGAAATTTGTGATAATATTGATAATAATTGCAATGCCTCCATTGATGAGGGCTTTACGCAAACAACATATTATCTTGATAATGACGGTGACGGAAGGGGCGTTTGGAATGGTGTTCCACAGCAATATTGTACAGGAAGCCAGCCCGCAGGATGGGTTACAAATAATAATGATTGTGATGACAGCGATGTTGCCAGTACAAACGAACCTTGGTGTCATATAGGTGGGACGTGTATTCAAAATTTAGACCGTAATTCCGCAAACCAATGTCAACAATGTATGTCCGCCGTTTCTCACACAGCATGGCAGTCTATGCCACCAAACACTTCCTGTTCAGACGGTAATGCTTGTACTAACCCCGATACTTGTCAGGCAGGAGCGTGTTCTGCCGGAGCAGCCATTTCCTGTGCGGCTGCCACAGCCTGTAAAAATGCCAGCACCTGTAATATTGCAACGGGCGCGTGTTCAATACCCATCAACAAAGTAAATGGTACCGGCTGCTCAGACGGTAATGCTTGTACTAACCCCGATACTTGTCAGGCAGGATCATGCACCTCTGGAATCGCTATTATTTGCGCTTCGGCAACAGACTGTAAAAGTGCATCAGCTTGCAATACTGCAACGGGCGCATGTTCAGTGCCAATCAACAAAGCCAACGGCATAGTCTGTGGCGATTTGAATGCTGACGGCTGTTCCTATGATACCTGCAATGCCGGTATTTGTACGGCTGGCGTAACCCCACCCCCATCATGCGTAGACGGCAATGCCTGCACTCAAGATGTTTGCACGGACACTGCAAATCCAGACAAAACAAACTATTCCTGTGCCCACCCTGCGGCTGCGGGCAAATGCGTGATTGGAGGCACATGTTATGCCAATGGCGATAAAAATCCAGCAAATGATTGCCAGTACTGTAATACCGCCCTCGGCACTTCCGTATGGTCAAATTACGCTACGACGCAGATTTGCAACAAAGACTCTAACGGCTGCACCAAGGATGACAAGTGCAATGGCACAGGCACATGTGTTGCGGGAACAAATCAGGCCTGCGACGATTCCAAAACCTGCACCACAGATTCCTGCACGAACACGGGTACGGCAGCAAATCAATTTAATACATTCTCTTGCAGCAACCCAGTAAACGTAAATACCTGTTTAATCGCTGGCGTTTGTAAAAACGAAAACGATACCAATGGAACCAACACCTGCCAAATATGCAAATCAGCCTCAAGTAAGACTGCCTGGACCAACCAGCCAAACATCACGGCCTGCAACAAAGATTCCAACGGTTGTACTTTGAATGACAAATGCAGTGGGCTTAACCCAAGCACGTGCGTTGCTGGCGCGGCGCCAAACTGCGAAGAAACACCAGCCAATCTCTGCACGGCAGATGCTTGCACATCTACGGGCAATAATACTTATAATTGTACGCATGCAGCAGTTGCTGGCAAATGTGTGATTGGAGGCGTGTGTTATGCCAATGGCGATAAAAATCCTGTAAACGATTGCCAGTATTGTAATACAGCAGCCAACACTTTTGCCTGGTCCAATTATGCTGCAACACAAATCTGCAACAAAGATTCTAACGGCTGCACCAAGGATGACAAGTGCAATGGCACAGGTACATGTGTTGCGGGAACAAATCAGGCCTGCGACGATTCCAAAACCTGCACCACAGATTCCTGCACAAACACGGGTATGGCAGCAAATCAATTTAATACATTCTCTTGCAATAGCGTGTTTAATGGAGTCGGATGCTTTATAGCAAGCTCATGTTATGCGGCTAACGTCGTAAACCCGGGGAATAAATGCCAAATGTGTAATCCCGCAACCAACTCTACCGGCTGGACTCCAAAAAATTGTAATGATTTAAATGCCTGCACTTCCGATTCATGTAATCTTGGATCCGGAGCGTGTGTTAATACAAATACGGTAGTGTGTAATACTCCTCCCAATATAGCTCCCAATTCGGCACAATGTTATAATTCGCCGGGTACATGTACTCCTGCGACAGGCATTTGCAATTATACGCCGAAACCAAATACGGAAAGCTGCATTGATGGTTTGGTTTGCACAGAAAATGAAAAGTGCAATGGCGCTGGAAGCTGTTTGGGAACGCGTATTACCGTAGAATCAAATTGCGACGACGGCATTGATAATGATTGCGATGACAAATGCGATACAAGCGGATGCGCGGGTATGGCAGCAGATCTTCCGGATTGCAGTGACGTCAATAAGCCCGTCGCGGTTATTAGTACGCCATTTAATACAAAAAAAGGAAAAATAATTTTTGCTTTTGTGGGGACGTCAATTACTATTGATGCGTCATTAAGCAGAGATCCAAGACGGGAGGACATTGAATTCAGTTGGATTAAAAAAACCGTGTCAGATGTTACTTTGGCAGGCACAGATACTCAAAGAACCACATTATCAAATCTAACAAAAGAAGAAATTTTAGAAATTGAGCTTACTGTAAAAAATGAAAGCAAATTTACGGGAACAGATAGGGTATTTGTTGTTGTGAGCAAAGATTGCAGAAATTAGCCATTAATTTTTTATAAAAAACATCGGAATCATTCCGGTGTTTTTTTATATTTTCAATTACGGGCTACTTGTAAAAAGTTCGGATTTTCATTAAAATAACTATATACATAAACCAATGCAAAAATATCTTATTTTAGATAAATAATGTTTTTGCTTTTATATTTTATTCATAATTATATTAAATAATATATGTATTTATATCTTGTTTTTGTCATAATCGTGGGAATATTGGGTCTTGGTATGGCCTGGTTTCTCGCACGTTATATCCTTGCAAGCGACCAAGGAACGGATAAAATGAAAGAAATCGCTTTAGCAATACGCCAAGGCGCGGCAGCGTTTTTGAAACGGCAGTACACAACGATTTCAATTATTACCGGCATTGTCGCGGTGCTCATCTTTGGATTATATTTTTTTACGGGGAAATTAGATCTTGGAATAAAAACCGCCATTGCGTTTCTTCTTGGCGCAATATTTTCCGGAGCTGCCGGCTTTACCGGAATGTTTATTTCCGTACGTGCGAATTTGCGCACGGCTTCAGCTTCAACCCGAAGTTTGAACGAGGCGCTAGTAAAAGCGCTTCGCGGAGGCGCGGTGTCCGGAATTTTAGTTGTTGCTTTATCGCTTCTTGGAGTGACTGCACTTTTTATTATTTTCGGTGGGATGACCGATCCGGAAGTAGTGCCTCTTGAATTGGTTGGATTTGGTTTTGGCGCGTCACTGGTTGCACTTTTTGCCCAGCTTGGCGGAGGCATATATACCAAGGCCGCTGACGTTGGAGCTGATCTAGTAGGAAAAGTTGAGGCGGGAATACCGGAAGATGATATTAGAAACCCGGCAGTAGTCGCGGATTTGGTGGGGGATAACGTGGGCGATTGCGCAGGCCGAGGAGCTGATCTTTTTGAATCAACGGCTGCGGAAAATATCGGCGCTATGGTTTTGGGAATCGCGCTTTTTGGAACTTTTGGCATCGGCGGCATTATATTTCCTTTGGTCGCGCGCGCGTTCGGGCTTATTGCATCAATAATCGGAGTCTGGACTGTGAAAATAAAAAATGAAAACGAAGATCCTATGAAGGCGCTTAATCGCGGTTTTTATATTACCGCGTTTTTAGCAATGCTTGGGCTTGGATTATCAACATATTTGCTTTTAAATGCGCAATGGATATTATTTTCATTAGCCGGATTAGTCGGTATTGCAACAAGCGTTATATTTTTACTCATTACCCAATATTATACCGAGTATAGATATCGGCCGGTGAAAAGCATAGCCGAAGCATCGCAGACAGGGCCTGCTACAAATATTATCACAGGGTTTGCCGTAGGGCTTGAAAGTACCGCGCTACCGGTGGTTGTGATTTCCGGCGCCTTGCTTTTAGCATATTACATTGGTACAAAAACCGGTTTACCAAGCGGAGGTCTATACGGAACAGCGGTTGCAACCATGGGTATGTTGGCGCCTGCCGCGTATGTATTGGCAATGGACACATTTGGTCCGATTACGGATAACGCGGGTGGAATTATTGAAATGTCAGGAGCATCCGATGAAGTAAGGAAGCGAACAGACAGGCTTGATTCAGTGGGCAATACCACAAAAGCCCTGACTAAAGGATACGCGGTTGGATCAGCGGCATTGGCTGCATTTTTGCTTTTTTCAGCGTATATGGCAGACGCAAAACTTGATAGCATTGATTTGTCAAAACCGATTGTGTTCGTGGGCGGAATGCTTGGCGCAATGCTTGTGTTTTTATTTTCAGCCCTTGCTATACGGGCAGTTGGAAAAAGCGCGTATTATATTATTAATGAAGTGAGACGGCAATTTAAAGCAGACCCGGGCATTATGGCGGGCACCTCAAAGCCAGACTACACCCAATGCGTTGACATTGCGACGAAGGGCGCATTGAAAGAAATGGTGTTGCCGGGATTATTGGCGATTTTGGGTCCTACGATTATCGGTTATGTATTAGGCGCGGAAGCGGTCGGCGCGACATTAATGGTTGGAACCATTGCAGGTGTTTTAATGGCGCTACTTTTGAATAATGGAGGCGGAGCTTGGGATAATGCCAAAAAATATATTGAGGCAGGAAATCTCGGAGGCAAGGGATCGGATACGCATAAAGCAGCTGTGGTCGGCGATACAGTAGGAGATCCTTTCAAAGATACAGCAGGACCATCATTACATGTTTTGATAAAACTGCTTGCAACACTCACCCTTGTACTTGTACCCCTTTTCACACGATAAATAGAGTTTTTCATCACACAAAAAGCCGTTCAAATTATGAACGGCTTTTTCATTCCATCAGCGCGACATATCCTTTTATAATGCATTGCATTGTGCTAAAATAAAAAAGTCTTACATTCATATGCCTTTGGATATTTTGGATAATCTCAATGACGAACAAAAAAAAGCCGTTACTTTCAAGGACGGCCAGCTTTTGATTGTGGCCGGAGCCGGTACTGGAAAAACAACCGTTATCACCAAGCGCATAGCGCATTTTATTGAAAAAAAATACGCGAAAAGCAATGAAATTTTGGCCTTAACTTTTACTGAAAAAGCAGCCGGGGAAATGGCGGAGCGCCTGGATAGGATCCTACCGTACGGATATCTTGATTTATGGGTTCATACATTTCATTCTTTTTGCCAAAGAATTTTAGAATCATATGGCATTGAAATCGGCTTGCCGTATAATTTCAAACTTTTTAATGAAACACAGCAATGGATACTTATCTATAATAATTTTTCAAAATTCAAGCTTGATTACTATCGTCCGCTTGGCAATCCCACAAAATTTATCCACGCGCTTATAAGCCATTTTTCGCGCTTGAAAGACGAGGCCATAACGCCCGATGATTATTTGCGATATGCTGAGGATCTAAAATTAAATTCAGACTCTGTTCATTTTATCACGCAAATACTATCGCCCGAGGAGCAGGAAAATTTATCAAAAAAAGAAATCAAAGAAATGTGCAGTCAGGAGATGAAAAAAATACACGAGGTATCTGATAGCTATCATGTGTATCAGCAGCTGCTTTTGGAAAATAACGCGCTTGATTTCGGGGATCTTATAAATTATTGTCTGAAGCTTTTCAAGAATAGGCCAAAAATTTTAGCGCAATTCCGAGCGCAGTTTAAATATATTTTTGTTGATGAATTTCAGGACACAAACTGGGCGCAGTACGAATTAATTAAATTGTTATCCGCTCCGAAAAATAATTTGACCGTTGTCGGGGACGATGATCAATCTATCTATAAATTTAGGGGAGCTTCTATCAGTAATATTTTACAATTTAAAAAAGATTACCCAGAATAATAATCCAAACCGCCTTGAGGCAACATTGAAAGACGAAAAGGGTTTTTCTAAAAAGCTTGAAGCGAAAAATTCTGGATCTGGCGCCATCGCGTATCTTGAATTGGAATCGCAGGAAGATGAAATGGCTGCGGTTGTTAATACGATTTTAGAAATTAAAGATAGGGACAAAGATGCCACATGGTCTGATTTTGCCATATTGGTTCGAGCCAACAGCCACGCAGATGTTTTCAACTACGGATTATCGCAGGCTCATATTCCATATCTTTACTTTGCTTCCAAAGGATTGTACAACAAACCGATTGTTTTGGATATTTTGGCGTGGTTGAAACTATTGGATAATTACCACGAGAGCGCTTCATTATTTAGAATATTGTCTCTTCAAATTTTTGGCTTTACGCAAAAGGAGGTTGTTAATTTTAATTACTGGATTAAATATAAAGGCAAATCATTGTACCATGCGTTGGCGCAAGCCGCGGGGATTGAGGGGATAGGGGAAGATACGGTGAAAAAATCTCAGAGAGTTGTTTCAATTATTGAAAAGCATACAAGGTTTGTGTTGGAAAAAACCGTGAAAGAAATGGTTTTGATGTTTCTAGAAGATTCCGGATATTTAAAAGAAATAACCAAAATTGAGTCTGCGAAAACGCAAGAAATATTAAATCATCTTAACCAATTTTATAAAAAGATTTCTGATTTTGAGCTCAATACCCCCGACCCGTCCGTGAAAAATTTTTTGCATATTATGGATTTGGAATTACGCTCGGGCGAAGAAGGCGC
>LBUD01000005.1 GCA_000992395.1 Parcubacteria group bacterium GW2011_GWA2_38_13
GCAAGTTATTGCGATATCTTCTTCTGCTGCAATATATGTCCTTGAAACGCAACCAAAGCCTTTGTATATCGCGGCGCGGCCTATTCCAAAAGTAGATATTAAAACAGTTGTAGCGCCTTGTGTGCCAAAAAATTCAGCCAATAGTTCCGTTGTCGGCGGGCTTGAAGAAATACGCCTGCCAAAACTTCCGGGCGCTTTGCGGACAAATTATGATAACAGCGGCACAAGCCAATATTCGGCTCATGCATCAGAACAGGATGTATTTAATTATTATCTTCCGGAAGTGGCGGAGCAATGTTGGGAAATAGCGGTTATTGAACCGCAGAAAATGGAATGGAGAAAAGACGATAAAGTTTTTCAAATTATTGTACAAGAAAATTCTTTAGGCGCGAAAACGCTTGTTGATTATCGGATTGCAAGCGTCGGAAGAGTGCTTGGAGAGTCATATACAATAGCCCAGACGAGCTGTCCGCCACCACCAACGTGCTCAGGCGGATTTAGAAACGATGCCAATGGATGCCCAACGTGGTGCGACAACGATCCCGCTATGCCGTGGCAGAATACTGCGCAGACACCGCCTCCGCCAACCTCGACTTGTACAAGCTCATATTCTCAGAGCGGATCTTATTTATGTAATTATTCAACCTGTCCCAACGGTTGTAGCTATGATTCGCAAGGTTGTCCAAGCGGATGTAATGCCCCGCCGCCTTCGAGCGGGGGAACAATGACATGTTCCGGCTCGTATTCCCAGGGAACTATTAATACCTGCAATTGGAGCATGTGTCCGAATGGTTGTGTTTTTGATAGTCAAGGTTGCGCAACGAATTGTATGCCGTCGGGCGGAACAGGATCGGGAAGTTGTACGGGGGGTCAAATCTGGTGCATGCCAACTTCTGGCACGGGATCAGGATGGTGCCAGATGTCGCCATGTCCGACATCGGGAGGAACTTACTCAAGCTGTCCTTCCGGCCAGTATATGTGCAATGGTGTGTGTAAACCGACGAGCGATACATACTGTCCTGGTAGCGGCAGCACATCTGGTTCGTGTTCAGGCGGTCAAATCTGGTGCCCGAGCTCTTCTGGCACGGGATCAGGATGGTGCCAAATGGCGCCATGTCCGACATCGGGAGGAACTTACTCAAGCTGTCCAACAGGTCAGTATATGTGCAATAACGCATGCGTTGCCAATGGCACAACATGCAATAATTATCCATATTATCCGCCGGGAAATACAACGGCTACACAGTGCCCTTCCGGAACATATTTTTGCCAGTATACCAATAGTTGCATCTCAAACAGTTCGTCGTGCAGTGGCACCCAAACAACTCAACAGCCCCAGACGCCAACAGTCAGTTGCCCACAGTGCCAGGTTTCGCAAAATGGGCAATGCGTGAAAGCTCCTTTTGGTACGCCCGATTCCCGATGCGGAACCAAAGGAGTGTGCGATGAAAATGGCGGTTGTATCATATTGAAAACCGGGCAGACAGCCGTTGGAGACGGCGCTATATGCGGCAATGGTTTTTGCGATATGAATAAGGGTGAAAATAAATTAAATTGCCCAACAGAATGCGATAATCTGCCGCCTGGAGGTATGCCGACAAACAACAATAATCAGAATCAGCCATATCCGCCAGGAAGTCCGAATCAGGGGCAATTCCCGGGGCAGAATCAGAATGGTTTTCAGGGTCAGCCAGGACAATTTCCTGGCGGTCCGGGAGGGCCAAATGGACAGATGGGTCCCGGCGGTCCGAGTGATGAAGAAATGCAAAAAATGGACGAGCAAAGATTTCAACAAATGAAAAAAGGCTTGAGCCAGTTTTCTAAGGGCGTTGATCAAATGAAAAAAATGATTGTCCGAACGGAGAAAAAATTAAAACAGTGCGGAGTGGGCATACCGCCTGAACTTAAAGCGGCTCTTGATAAGGCGCCAGAAATAGTTACTAAGATTAAAGGCGCCAAGACGCCCGATGAGCTTGAAGATATTATGGCTGATGTTGAAGATGTTGGCGGAGCTATGCAAGAATGGGGTCCGAGATTTGGAGATTTACAGCGGCTGTGCAATATGATAAAGCAGGTTGATAAGAAATTAAAAAATGTCCAACGCGCTGCAAAAAGAGCGCAAAGCTACGGGAAAAAAAACCCGGCAATTCAAGAGATAATTGACGAACTCAACGCTATGGTTGCCTTAATGGCTGATGCCGCAAAGAGCGCCAAGGAATTAGCTAAAATTGATGCCGAAGCCGCATTGGATAAAATTGATGATGAATTTTTTGGCAATATGGAAGAATTATGGAATAAAGTTAGCTTGATAGATATGATGCGTAATCTCAAGACAGGGTTGAGTCAAGCTGATAGAGAAATACGAGCCAATACCACGAAAATAACACAACTTAAGAAAAAGAAAGTGAGCGAGGAAATTATTGAAGAGTTGACAGGACTGTTAGATGTTGTAAAGGAGAAGGTGGCGGAATTAAAGGTTCTATCAAAACAGAAAGGAGTTGATCCGGAAGAGATTAGGTTCACTGGGGAAGAATTGTGGCAGGCAGTGGCTGAATTTGAAAACGCATTGTCCGAACAAGGCGCTGGCTATTATATGCCAACAGTCAAGGGTGGAGAGAATGTTAAATTTGTAATGCCTGAAGGATTTATGGGCGGCGGGTCAGATGTGGGTTCGGGCGTACAAAGTGGATTCGGATCCGGGTCAGGCCCAGGCATGGAGGGTCCCGGAGGATTTGGCGGTCCAGGCATAGGATCCGGAGGATTCTAATATCGCAACAATGAAGCAATACAAACCCCTCTAAAAGTTTTTGGAGGGGTTTTGTAGTATGTTTTCAAATATGTATTGATTAATTCTTCATCATCCTGAGTCGGCATAGGATATTCGTGCAATAAAAAAATGCCCGGAGTGGGACTCGAACCCACATGACCTTACGGTCGCAACATTTTAAGTGTTGTGCGTGTACCAATTTCGCCATCCGGGCACATATTCATATAACAAATAACAGAAAAACATAAAACAAGTTGTTGAGTGTTTCATGTTCTCTGTTTCATGTTATAATGATTTCATGAAAAAATCAATATACTTAATACTGGACAATATCCGCAGCCTTTATAACATTGGTTCTATGTTCAGGACAGCCGACGCTTTTGGGATTGAAAAAATATATTTATGCGGTATTTCCGCGTATCCTCCAAATAGGCAGATGGAAAAGATAGTCAAGACTTCATTGGGCGCGGAAAAAATCGTGCCGTGGGAATATCACAAGCAGGCATTAAGGTTAATAAAAGATTTGAAATCACATGGTGTGAAGATAATCGCCTTGGAAAATAACGTAGGGGCGTATTGCAATACGCCCCTACAAAAATATAAACCAACCTATCCGCTTGTCTTAATTGTAGGAAACGAAGTAAAAGGCATTAACCAAAATATATTAAAAATAGCTGATCGCATTATATACATCCCCATGTCTGGCAAAAAAGAATCTCTTAATGTTGCTGTGGCTTGCGCCATTGCCATGTATTTTCATTCTGCTTTTAAAAGCGGGTAAACGGAATCGAACCGTCATCTCCACCTTGGCAAGGTGACATAATAACCGTTATACGATACCCGCTTTCAAAAGCCGAACAAATGATAACAATTATCGGCACTTTTTTATTTTAATAAAGGCATTGTAGCAAAATACTATAAAAAATCAAGTTGATGTACGGATTTTTTATTGGTATTACTTTGCTTCTTGCATTACGTCCATTATCGCGCTGTTATAAGCATCGCTAGTTTTTTTGTATTCGCCGTAAAGGATGGTGATTGCGATCGCGCCCACAACAATAAGTATGCCCAGTTTTACCCAATCGCTTTTTTTCATAATAGTATTTAAAGTAATTGCCATAAAAAATAATTAATTTTTATATTATTTTTATTCTATGATGAATTATATCATAAAAAAAATAAATATATAAGAAATAAAAATTGCTTGGGCTTGATTTTATTTACGTTATCTGCTATAATATTTTATGGAAAATTTGTTCTTTAAAATATAAAAATTTCGTATTTACAGAAAGGGTTGATATGCCAAAAAAACCGGTAGAATCCAAAAAGTATCCTCTCACCTATGTGCGAGTGCGGGAGGTAACGCATGAGCTCGGAGCTAAGCACAGAAAGCTCTTTGAGGAATTGCATATTTCCTGGTTTGGGTTAGGCGACGTGTTCAAAGAAATGTGCCTTGGGCTTCATGACGAGGTGTTGGTAAAAACAGTCCAAAGGACGTTGCTTGATCCTTTGTACATGATTGTAAAATGCCTGGTCGCTCTTCGCGCCGAATCCGACAATCTCAAGGAAAAACTTGAATTTCGCGATAGCCAAAACGCAATCAGGGAAAAATTTTCAGGCGAGGGCGCAGAATTTTCCCATAAATTTATCCTTGCATTTCAATCGGTTTTGGATGCGATTGTCCAAGAAAGAAATCAGCAAAAAAGCGCCATTGCGTTATTGGAAAAACAAGTTCATGCTCAAGCGAGAGTTTATGCGGAGCAGGGCCGGGCGATACATAAAAAGCTCATGGATGAGTCTAAGGTTCTTGCTGAAAGACTGACGTATCACGAACAACTGCTCGTCAGTGAGCGCCCAAGCGATAAGGAAGAAATTGAAGAAGCTCTTGAATCTATTGATGAAATTTTCCAGCCATGGAAAGAGCTTCTTGACGCTTATAAAGAGACGCTTGATAACCTTGAGAATGTGTACATGAATCATCGCACAATGAGCGATACGGTTACGGAATTAAGTGATACAGAGGATCGGCTGTTTGCCCGCCTTCGCGAATGGGAAAGGCTTTTCCATGATGTCGGGGTGAATCCTTATGATATTTTGGGAATTATTCCCGAAGATCAAGAGGAATACACGCAGGAAGAATCTAGCATCCACGAGTGCCGGGCGCTTCTCAATATCGCGCTTCCTACGCTTCCGCAGGTGAAATCGCTTGCACATTTATCAGAAAGGACTCAAAAGTTCCTTGATGACTTGGAAGAAAAAGCCCGCTTGCTCAAGCCGGTTTTCCAGCCACCTCTCTCCCCAAAGCTCGTTGTAACGCGCGCACGGCCGATAGTAAAAAAGGAAATAAAAGAAGTCCGCGCGCCTGCCCAAAATCAGATGTCCTCGCCCGTATCCGCGATGCAACTTGCGCTTGCCGCGTACAGCATCGTTTGTACGGGAAAAAAAACAATAGGCCGTACGGCAAAGGTTGTGTATAGGGATATCCTTGAAGCAACCGAATTTACATTTGGCGTAGAGTATGAAGAATTCTATGAAAGCATCAAGACTGCGCACGAAAAAAAGCTGATGGATCTGACGCGCCAGTGGGGAAAATGGATTTGGAAGCCGACTGCGGAAGGTTTTAAGATGGGCGCTACCCTTATACCGTTTCTCCCAAAAGATTTTGAAGAAAAAGTAAAGATTGCCTTGGTTGAGCTCAACGAATACCAGCGGGAAATGACTGCAGAGTACCGTAGAAAAAAGAGCGGGAAAAATTCCGCTTCGTAAATATAAAACCCCCCGATTTCACTTTTGTGAAACGGGGGGTTATTTTTTATCCTATTTAATCTTTTTCCATTAGTCTTTGTGCGATTTTTTCATGCAAGCTTGCCATCTTGTCATTGATGGTTTTTGGACTCTGGAGTTCGTCCGATATGATTTCCAGGTGGTGGAAAAGCACCTGGCGGATCAGTATCTGCCGGCATGCAGGGCGACTTTCTTCCAGGGCTTGCCGAAGAACGGAGTGTTTCCAGTTGATATGTATTTCCACAAACTTCGTGGTGACATCTCCGGCTTTCCATGAAAGAAAAGGCGATTTTTCCACATTGCGCGCGCGCAGTTTGTAGCGGATTCCTTCTATGACAATAGAAGGGCTGTCGTCGTCTTTTCTCGCGCGCTCCGGCCTTTCTTTGACTACGGTAACAGCTGCGATTGCTTGCTTTGGTTCTTTCTTCCGGTCGTACACGGTGATAAGGTACGTTCCTTCCTGGTATCCGGCGGTGTACGTAACAATATCTCCGCGCGTTGCATCAAATTTTCCTTCCGGCTCGTCGCTTCTCCACCTGAGATTAATGGCGCCGGAGGAATCATCTTCAACATTTTTTGCGTGCAACGTAATGGATTCTCCGACCTCAAGCGTGGCCTGAGAAGGGGAAATCCGCAGCTGGAATTTAGGAACAATACTGATATTCACCGTTGCGCGTGTTTCGGTGCGGTCAGCGTCAAAACAGGTAAGCTCGTATTCTCCGACCTTGTCTCCGGCCGTGTATACGACCTGCTTTCCTTCGTCAGTATCAATTGATCCGCCGGATCGAGTGTCGTCCCATTCAAACTTTTTTATTGTTGTTGAATGTCTTCGGATTGCAATAGCGACTTTTTGTCCGCGCAACACTTCAATATTCTTTACTGAAAGGATGAGTGGGCGTTCCTGGGGAACCGGGGCAGTCCGTTCGCCTCCCAAAACGTTGCAAAGTTCTGCCACCTCTTCCATAAGGCGGCTTTGCATCTCGTCCGAGAGTTCGTCCTGCACCATGCCAAGCTTTTCTTCAATCTGGTCGCTCAATTGGTATTCAAGGAAATCCACGAAATCGCGCATCATGGGAGTTTCAAAAAGCGAAACATCAAAACTCTTCCGGTACGCGTCCGAGAACTCATTGAATCGCGCAACGTCAATGAGCCCGTTTACTATGGGGTTGTCAAGGACGTCAGGCAGGCGCTTGCGAAGGTGTTCGGGAAAATACGACTTGAAATCCTTGAAATCGCACACGGGACCGATGGCTCCGATGCGAAGCGCGTCGCCTTCCGTTGTGCTTTTGGGAAGATACAGATTAACAATAATCCTTCCAAGGGTCGGATGGGTTTCTTCGTACTCAATCCTCTCGCCGATGAATTCGCGCGTTTTGAGCAAAAGCCATTTTTGTCCGTCGCTTGAAACGAGGACTTTCTTGGCAAGCCATGGCGCGAGGTAGGTCGCAAGAGTATCAATCACTTCGCTGATGGAATAGAACCTTCCTTGCGGACCCCAGAGCCGGATGCGGACACCCGTGGAATTCCTGGGAAGCCCGATTTTCACCGGATCGCGGGGAAGCGTATTCACCGCAAGGCTGACAGACTTGTCGCCCTGCAGTTTTAAGAGCCAATCATTCCATGGGAATGATATGACACGCATCTTATCGTCCTTTTCGTCTGCGGAGATATCTACTATCTCGCAGAACCTAAAGTCCGCTTTCATCCGTTTCACGCCAAGCCCGTGCCGTCCGCGTTTGAATCCTTTTTCCTTGGAAAGAGACATGGCGACGTCCATGAACGATTGTCGCCCGCGGGGTCCCATACCCTTGCCGTTATCCAAAATAGTGATGGAGAAGCTCTCGGGGTTTTTCTCGTTTTCTATGGTAATCCAAATGTTTGAGGCTTCGGCATCTTCGCTGTTCCATACGGGTTCAGAAAAAATACCAAGCCTTCCGCCGATATTTTTCGTGGCTTTTTCAAGCAACGAATCAAAATCTACCCGCGGAGTGATTTCCTTCTCAAACTTTCCCTGCTGGAAAAGCGAAGAGGCGTTTGTGGCAGGATCTGCGGTAATCGCTTTCTTTGTCATTTTTCTCCTTTCTTTTCTATGCCAAAAAAATCATGCCGCTCCAAACTTACTATTTCAGCCGCTTGTATGGGTACAACTGAGCTTGCAATGGCGAAAGACCGGTACAGCTCGTCAATTTCTTTTCCGAGCTGTTTGAGATGATGCTCGCGGATATCGGAAGATGGATTTTGCGCAAGCAGTACAAGCCTTCGGCGCAGTTCGGCAATCAGCTTAATGGTGTCGTCGATTTCTGCAACTGACCACGGACCCGTATCAAGCGTTTTAAAATTTTCCTTTGTGAGGACAAATCTCGTCCCGGATACGTTCCAGTCATCGGCAAGCGTACCGGGCAAATATTTTTTCGCTTCCCCTGTTGATGGGGGAATCGGTAGCTTTCCGCCAAATACTTTTTCTTCAATGCGCCGCAAGCGCTCGTCAATATCTTTCGGCGCCTTATGCTGCGGCATAACGCTCTTTTTTCCATGCGCTCTATTTCTGGTTTCAAACCCAGCCAGAGTCTTCAGGCTTCCTTGCCTTGCGATGGCTTTTTGGATAAGTTCATGTTCCGCCTTGGTAAATCCAAGGATAGCATGAAGCTTTTCCGCCATTTCTTTTGTAGGAAGCGCGATTTGTTTTTTCCATCGTCGAAGCGTAGGCATTGATGCGTCAAAACACATTGCCAATTGTTCCGGCTTCTTGATTTCATTTTTATGCTTTTCTGCATATGCATAAAGCTTCTCGGCAATGAGTTTTTTGGCTTCCAATACGATATCTGTTTGTTTCATGATTTTCACCCTTGTTTCTTTGTCATTGCTTCAAGATGCTTTTTGCCCGCTTCGGTAAATTCGTATGTTGTTTCCCTTCCTTTTTTCGTTTTCACTACAATAAATTTTCTTTCTGATCGCAAGTAGTTGATTCGCGAGGTGATCGTGGCAAGACCCAGTGTTTCGTACGAGAAGACCCCCATACTCACTAGCTGATTTCTGATTGAGCTTGAAGTGATTTTGGAGCCGCTCTTGGTGAGTTCAGCCATGGCAACAAGAATCTGCGCGACAAGCGAACTAAGTTTCCTGAGATTTTTGGCTCTGCTTTTTTCTGGCTTTTGAGTAAGTTTTTTTGCCTTTGGCGTTTCTTGGATTATCGGTTTGGTTGTGAGGGGAGAAGTGAGTGTGTTGCTTAAAAATTGAATAGCTACACGAGCTTCCTGAGCCTTGCTGGAGAGCGAAGCTACATTTTTTTCGTATTCTCGAGCCAGTTCCTCTAATTGAAGTTTCATTTCATCAAGCTTTGCGATCATCGACTCAATAATTTCCATATCAAAATCCGCCTTGTCCAGACTTTTCATAATACCTCCATAATTAGGTTGTCAAAGACCATTCGTTAAAACAAAGAACAACGTTGAATATTAGCAAAAAAATAAAAATATGTCAATATTGACAATACTTGACATAAATAGTGAAATAATGTATAATGAAATGTTGTATATCGATCTTTTCAATTTTTTTAAAGCAATGGGTACAAAAATGAAAAGTGTCTACATTTTGCGGGGGTTGCCGGGTTCGGGCAAAACGCATTTGGCAAGTTCAATGAAAGCCACAAACTCCAATATGGCGGTGGTAAGCGCTGACGATTATTTTATGAAAGACGGCGCATATCAATTCGATCCTCGGGACTTACCGCAAGCTCATGCTTGTTGCATAGCACGATTTCTCGAGCACATTTCTGCCGGAAAAAACGTTGTCGTTGATAATGTCCATTCTCGTATCTGGGAGTACCAAAACTACATTACGATCGCCTTGTTGTTTGGATACGAGGTGAGTGTTTTGGAGATTGAGTGTCCCGATCAGGAAACGCTTGAACGTTTTCAGGCGAGAAACGTCCACGGAGTCCAGCTGTTTTCAATGGAGAGAATGTGGACCCGATGGGAGTATGATCAAAGAGCCAAGACAGCGCATCTTTTGGAAGTAACTGCCGTGTAGGCAGTTGGCAAGCGGGTGAAAAAAACATCCGCTTTTTTTATTCTGTTATTTCTTTCTTTTTTAAAATATACAAAAGCCGCGCGTTTATGAGAACCATCGCGATGATGGTTGAGATGAGGTAGGGATTCATGGAATTTTGTATTGTGTTTTTTGTTGCTTCTTCTTCTATTGCGTCCTTTAAAGAAGCGCTTAAAATTTTTGTAACTTTTATATCATCGGTATATCGCGGAAGAATCCGTGTGTCAGATGCGGTTTTCACCAAGATTCCCGTGATTGATACCATATCGCCGTTTTTGAAATTTTTTTTAATGCCGGTGGATTGTTTTATATATGAATATAATTCATCGGTTCCATCATCAATATAAAATCCATTGGCTTTTATGTCTGTGACTTCGCCAACAACCGTAGCGAGAATTCCATGAGGAGTATCGGCAATATCGGAAATTTTTATAAGCTCGGGTACGGGCGCGTTTTGTTTTTCAATAATTTGTATATCGCTTTTTTGCGATAATTTTATTCTCGGCTCTTCTTTGTACGCGGAAGCCACTCCGGCAATTTTAATTCTATCGCCTTGGGAAATTGCCGGCCAATCTTTTTTATACATATATATTTGCGTACTGCCGGATGCATCGCCAAGATAAAAAATCTGGCTTCCTAAAATTCCGGGTTCAACAAGCGCTATTCCTTCAAGATACATTTCATTTCCTGCCATTATATCTGCGAAATTTTCCAAGGAAGAAATTGCAAACGGCGCGGTTTCTAAGGGATTGAGCGCGTTTATTTCCCCGGGTGTCGGAGTTTTAGTCATTTCCCACATTCCTTTTTCATTGCGTATGAAGCTCACACCCTCAAAAGTTTTTTCATATTTTGTTTCTTCAATAAGCGCGCCCAAAGGATTCAATAGCCGTACGCCGTCCGTTGTGTTGTTGAGCGCGATTTGGGTTTCTTCTCGCGGAAAAAGAATATATTGGTTTGGAGAGATTTCATATTCTTCGGAAATGGCATGGGGATCGCTTCCTCCTTCGCTATCGTCCAAAACCCAGTTTGCCAGATCAACAGTAAAATTATTTGGATTAAAAAGTTCAATAAATTCACCGGTCAAGTCATCTCCAGTCGGGTTTGGCAGAAATTCACTGATATAAATTTTTATTGCTTGCGAATTATCAGTTTCATAATTTCCTAATTTCACTATTTTATCATTTCCTTTTTCTGTTATGCGAATTATTTGTTGTGCCGTGCTTGAGGCGTTTTTTGCATCAATGACTTTAAGAGAAACAGTATATTGTCCGGGTTTTATATACATTTGAAAAGGTTTTTCTCGGATATCTTTTCTTCCGTCGCCGAAATCCCATGCGAATTGCAATATATCGCCATCGGGATCGTATGAGTCCGAAGCGTCAAGCGAAATGATGTCATTCACGAGCGCGGTTTGCGGCGCCTGGATTACGGATATGGGCGGCTCATTTTCTTTTTCAATGGCATTATCTTCTCCCGGCGTAATTTTTGAAGACCACACCCATTTTCCATCTTTGTCGCGGCTGAAAGATTTGCCACGCGGGGCTTGGCCGGAATACGAAATTATATTGGCTAATTCGCCATTGGGCCAAAAAAGTTTTAGGTCTTCTTTCCCGGAATTATTAAGTACGACTTTTGTTTCAGATCGCATAAACGCTTTTATGCCATTTGGCTGAAGATTAAGCAAGGGGATTTCAAACCGGTTTTCCGTGGCATCGCCGAGTTTCCATCCTGTGAGATTAACATCGGCTGTTCCCACATTTTTTAATTCAATAAATTCGTCGCTTGAAGTCGCGGGATTGGGCAAAATTTCATTGATAATAATGCTTTTGGAATATTGAATTTGATTTTCATTTGGTTTTTTTTCTTCAGAAATGATATTTTCGCTTCCCTTAGTCGGTTTGGCCGTAACTTTAAAATCATTATAGTCATTTCCGGAATCATAGCCGTCATATATTCTTGCCGTTGAATTAGGATCGTTTGTTTGGGGCGCGTTGTCGGCCGGATCAGAGTCTTTCCAGTCGCCGTACGCCACTTGATCAATAATGATGTTATTTCCATCCTTTAAAAAAATATTATCGCCGGAATTATTAAGATTGCCTTTAAGATTTTCAATAATAATAAACCCTCGCGCCGGGATTATTCCGGAAATATTTGTTTTTGATTCCGACCCTTCTTCAACGTACCAGTCTGACATATCAATGGTGTGGGAAGTTTTATTGAAAAGTTCAATCCATTCATTTTCCCCATCAGCGGGATCTGGTACGAATTCATTAATGACAATATCTCCAAGGTGGTATGAATACGTTGGACTCACGCTTCCTTGAGATGATGTTTGGTTGGTTGTGGTTGGTGTTGGCAATGTGTCTTCGGGTATTGCCGGAAGGGGAGTGGGCGTTGGTTCGGGCTCGGTTGGCGGCGTATTGCCTCCCGTGCCATAATTGCTGTTTTGAAATCCTGCGGTATTTCCTGAAGTATGTTCTTTCCAATTCGCGGATGAATAGTCCGCAAGTTTTGGATCGGCACGCTCAAGGGAAAAATTTGGCGCGCCAATATAGGTAAAGAGTTCAATGATATTTCCAAGGTTATCCTTAAGTCCGATTTCTTCGCCATTTGTTTCATTGAGCGAACTCCATGAGCTGTCAATGACAGTTCCGGAAAAGTTTTTATCGGAAATGAATACGCCGGCCTTTTGAGCGATAATAGCATATTCTCCTCCTTCTATAATCATGTCGCCTTGTATGGCATTGAGCTCGTGATTGGTCGCATATTCATAAAATTTCCAGTCGGTAATGTCAATCGCGTTGGTGCCGTTATTATAAATTTCCACCCATTCATGATCGGGTTTTTCGTACGCGCCGATTTCATTAATGATTATTTGCGCGAAAACCATTTGGGGCAAAAAGAAAAAGAGGAACAAAATCCCTCCTATAAAATATTTTTTCATAATTACGGGATTGTTATTTTTTAATAATAAAATTATTTTAATTATATCATTTTTCATTGACAATCCACAAGAATTTAGTAAAGATAGATATAGGGTTCGTGCCGGAGTGGTGAAATTGGCATACACGCAAGGTTTAGGACCTTGTGCCCGTAAGGGCTTGTGGGTTCAACTCCCACCTCCGGCAATTTGTTTTTCATTTGCTAAACATTGAAAATATTGCTATAATTTTCTTATGATAAAAAGAAAATATCTTAAAGAAATTACCAAAACCATTTGTCGCATTCAGCCAAATAAAAATGCTCAATTTTTTATTTATGGTTCAAGTTTAATAAAAAAGCGGTTTGGCGATGTGGATTTGGGTATCATGGGCGATGTGAAGAAAGTTGATATTATTAAATTAAAAGAGGAATTTACGAATTCTACCTTGCCGTATTTCGTTGATGTGGTGAATTTTAATACAGCATCTAAAGCATTTAAGGAAAATGTTTTTAATAAAAAAATTGTATGGATAAAACCTTAGAATTGAAATTGCAGGAGTTTCAAAAAGCCATAGATAGTTTGAAAGAAGCGCTTCAGACCCAGAAAAATGATTTGATAAGAGATTCTAGCATTAAGCGGTTTGAATACTCGTTTGAGTTATTGTGGAAAACTACGAAAATATATTTATCCGTTGTTTTTGGCGTTGACGTATTTTCCCCCAAAGAGTGCTTTCGGGAATTGCGCCGGAATCAAAAAATTTCTGATTCAGACACCGAGGGTTTATTAAAAATGGCTGACGATCGGAATGAAATTATCCATACTTACAATGAAAAATTCGCCGACGAGTTGTATGTGAAAATCAAAAAAGAGTATTATGGATTAATGGAGTTGGTTCTCAAGATTATAAAGGCGTAGCGTGAGTTTTCAAAATTTGGCTTACAATACTTTTTATAGTATTTTATAATTATTAGAAAGTTATATACTGGCGAAAAATGCCGGTTTTTTTGTATTGGTTTTTCTTGACAAAATATATAAAAGGTGTATACTATGAAATTGCCGAAAGATGGTCTTTTGGCTTCGTTCTTTTCATTTCTCCCTTGCGCATCGGATAGATAAAGTCTGTCCCATGGCACAACCCAGTCAGCCCATGGCTGATTGGAAAGGAGGTCGTATGGCGTACGTACCTGCTGGCGTGGAACTTCAGGCCGAACACATTGGATGGCTTGATGAATATAGAGCTATCCCTTATGGCGGGTTAGCTATGAGCATAATGGGGATGTTTATCCTCGGATTGGAACTGCTTTGTCTTCTTCTGTATCCGATGATATGGGCGGTTCTGGCAATCATATTGAACATTGCGTTGATCGTCTTAATGTTTTCGATCAGTTTGTTTTCCGAGATAGAAAAGTATTGGGAGAAGAATGTCCGCGGATATTACGCATGCTTTTATAAGCAAAAAGGAAATATAATTATTACGATTGCAGCGCGCAGTTCTCTCCAATTTGATTTCGTTGAAAAAGAGCGCAATACTACCGTAGTAATTCTTATTCCATTGGGTGGCTGGCTGAATCGAGCGTACGTGAAGTATCGAGATGAGATAATTTATGTCCGCGCGAAGTCGGAAAACGATCAATTGAGTATTCTCGCTGGAGATTGCCAGGGACGAAAAATTTGGCTTGATGTGCCACTTGCCTTTCAAATTTTTGAAAGCAAAATTGAGTTAAGCGGGAACATTTCGTGCTACTGGGGTGGACAGATCCGCCATTTGCTTGAGAGTAGAAGTTTGATAATTCGCGAGTGTGAAGACATTCGGACGCGGTACTGCCAAGCGCTTTCGCTCATTCAGGAAACCATCAGGCGCATCGATGGCACCAAGCGTTTTATCAAATCCAAACAAGCGCGCGACATCCGCGAGTGGCTTCTTGAAGAGGCTATGAATTCTTTGCCGAAGGATCGGGCTGAATTCTATACCATGTTTGAGCCGCTTCGCTCAAAAGCTTCGGTTGCCGGAGTAAAGTCATAAAATAGCGAGGGAAGGTGAGCCAGAAAGATTTCCGAAAATTCGGAAAAATTTCTGGCTCTTTTTTAATATTTTTAAGCGAACACACTATTATGGTTGTTATGCCGAGCTTGCCTGCCTGCCGGTAGGCAGGTTTCGGCATCTAAATTGTATAATAGTATTGTTAGATCCTGAAATAAATTCAGGATGACATAATTATTGGTATTTTTTTTATCTTGAAAAATTTTCTGTTTTACGGTAAGATTATTTTGAAGAATAATAGAATATAATGCTTTTATCTATGAATGAAATTCATCTTGTTGATAGTACAATAACCAGAGAAGAGCTAAAAAAAATCGCTGAAGAAATGCCGATATTCAGAAACGAATAATTGAAGTTGTAACACCTCTTACGCAATAATTATGGCAGAGCCTCTACATAAAAATTTGGCGGACGGAAAATGGTTTACGCTAACGCTTGCGGAGCAGATGGGTAATATCGGCAGCGAGGTCGGCCGCGCTTTTGGATGGAAAGAAAAGAACGAAAAAACATTAGGTGAGAACGCGGGACAAAGAGCGCTTGAGCTTTTTGATCTTACCATACAAGATCCCCGATGGCTCAAGAGACTGAAAGAGATAGCCCGGGCCCGCGAAGTATTTTGCGATTTTTTTTATGGTAACAATACTCACGGTGTTACGGGAAAAGAATTGGAAAAATATTTTTATTATTTTGCACTTTCGGCGAGAATAAATAGATAAATATGGAAAAAGCTACACAAAACAATTACAGCAAAGCGGAAATGAAAGCCCGTTTGGAAATAATGGAATTTTTAGCGCGCGGCCTTGGGAAAAATTATAAAGAAGAATATATTTTCATAGAATATCCGCCCGAGCCCGAAATGGGGGATTATACCGTTTCTTTTTTTCGTGTCGCAAAAGAATCAGGATTGAACCCGCAAGAAATGGCAAAGAATATGGCTGAGCTTTTTGAGACAGAAATCGCAGTAAAAAAAGACGGAAGGATAATTGCCCACGCAAAGGGCGTGGGACCTTATTTGAATTTTATGAACGATGCAAAAAGATTCGCGGATAATGTGGTACAGGAGATCTTGGGCGAAGGGGAGAAATACGGGTACTCTGATATGGGGCATGGGAAAAAAATAATGATTGAATATTTTTCGCCCAATACGAATAAACCCTTGACTATCGGTCATGTAAGGAATATTTGTTTAGGGTACAGCGTTTCAAGGATTTACAAAATACTTGGTTACGGGGTCATTGAAGCTACTTTGTATAACGACAGGGGTATAGCTATATCCAAGGCCATGGCTGCCTATTTAAAATGGGGCGATAAGGCCAGCCCGCGGAGCGAAAATATTAAGGGTGATCATTTTGTTGGCAAATACTATGTGATGTTCGGCGAAAAGCTTGTGGATGATCCGAGTATGGAGGAAGCAGCTAAAGATATTCTGATAAAATGGGAAAAAGGCGACAAAAAGGTAATACAGCTTTGGAAAAAAATGATGGGCTGGGTGCTGGACGGTTTTTCAACCACATTGAAGAGTTTAAGCATCCATGGGTTTGATGTGGAATATTACGAAAGTAAAATTTATACGAAAGGGAAGGAAATAATATTAAAAGGTCTCGGTGACGGAATATTCAAAAAACATCCGGAAGGCTATATATACGCCCCATTGGAACAATATGGAATGCCGGACAAAATACTTCTACGCTCGGACGGAACAAGTCTTTATATTGTGCAGGATATATATCTGTCTATACTGAAAAGCAAGAAGAATCTTGAGCAGTCAATATATGTTGTGGGTTCCGAGCAAGATCTTGCCCTTAGACAGTTATTTAAAATTTTAGAAATGCTCGGGTATCATTTGAAAAATATTCATTTATCCTATGGCATGATTCGCCTGCCCGATGGAAAAATAAAATCACGGGAAGGAATAAAGCACGGGACGGGAGCCGACGAGCTTATTGAAAATCTTGAGAACTCCGCGCTGGAAGAGGTTAAAAAAAGAAATGGCGATGTAAGCAAGAAAAAAGCCGGGGAGATCTCTCGTATTATAGCGCTGGGGGCGCTTAAATATTATATATTAAACGTTAATGCTAAAACAATCGTAGTTTTCGATCCAGAAAAATCTTTGTCTTTTGTTGGAAATACAGGGCCGTATCTTCAGTACGTCCACGCGAGAATTTCGAGCATTTTAAAAAAATCAAAAGTAAAAATATCCAGACGCGCTGAATTTTCTTCCTTAAGAACTAAAGAAGAAAAGTATCTTGTCCAGCATCTTTCAAAATTCCCTTCGTATATCCAAAGAGCCGCGGAAAAATTTGATCCTTCGGCAATAACCTTGTATTTGTATGAGCTTGCTCGGCACTTTTCTATTTTTTATGAAAATGTCCCCATCTTAAAAGTCGAAGGGAAATTGTTTTCAGACAGGATTGCGCTGATTACCGCTGTCAAGCAGGTGATGGCATGCGGTTTGAAAATTTTAGGTATTGATGCGCCTGAAAAAATGTAATATATTATCTATATGGGCAAGAATTATAAAATATTAATAGTGGAAGACGAAGAAGAGCTTTTGGAAATGTATAAAACCAAGCTTGAGACAGAAGGCTTTGATGTATATATTGCCTCGGACGGTGATGCTGGTTATATGATAGCAAAAAGCAGTTTACCGGATCTTATTTTGCTTGATATACTTATGCCGAAGGTGGATGGATATACCATGCTGAAGAAATTAAAGCAAGATGAAAGCACGCAGAATGTGCCGGCGGTTATTTTTTCCAATCTGAGCCAGAAAGAGGAGATTGAAAAGGGATTTAAATTGGGAGCAAGAGATTACATTATTAAAACAAGCATTACTCCCGGCGAGCTGGTTGAGCGAGTTAAGGGGTTTTTAGAAAAATATAAAAAGTAAAGCGAATATATTTATGAAGCCACAAGTCAATGGGGATCTGTGCATAGGTTGCGGAATGTGCGCTTCAATGTGTCCGGAAGTATTTATTATGAGCGATGATGGCAAAGCAGAAGTGATCGCTGGCGCAAATTATGCCGCTTTCGCGGATACAATAAAAGAAGCAGTAGAATCATGCCCTACAAAAGCAATCAGCGCGTAGGACAATTTGATTTTTTTTGCGTTTATGCTACTGCAATGGTAGCTCTTTTGATTAAAAAATTTTTAGTAATTCGGGCTCAATCCCACCCTTTCGTAAGTCCCCGCGAACCAACCAAACGGTTCTCGGGGACTTCTTATTTTATAGTGAAAATTTCAATGGGCGCTAAGGGTTTAAATTTTATTGACGAATTACAATAAAAATGGTAATTTTTGAAGTAATATAATGCGAATATACGAATGTATACGAATTATACGAATAGATACGAATTAGTATTGATTAGTATTATTAGTATAAATTAGTATATTAGCATTATAATATTTGTATGCAAGAAAAAAGTTTATTTGCCAAAAGAGAAGAGGAAATAATGAAATTTTGGCAGGACAATAAAATATTTGAAAAAAGTTTGCAGCAACAAGAGAAGTCGCCTGTTTTTTCGTTTTATGACGGGCCTCCGTTTGCCACCGGCTTGCCGCATTACGGGCATTTGGTTGCTTCACTTATGAAAGATGTTGTGCCTCGATACCAAACAATGCGTGGAAAATATGTTGAGCGCAGATGGGGATGGGATTGCCATGGTTTGCCGATAGAAAATTTAATTGAAAAAGAATTGGGATTAAAAGACAAACACGATATTGCAAAATTTGGAGTGGAAAAATTTTGCGATGAATGCCGATCCCGAGTTTTGCAATACGCGGATGAATGGAAAAAAACCATACCGCGTTTCGGGCGCTGGGTGGATATGGAACACCCGTACAAAACCATGGATAAAGAATATATGGAATCTATTTGGTGGATTTTTAAAAATTTATGGGATAAAGACTTAATTTATCAGGGGCATAAATCCATGCATATCTGTCCGCGATGCGAAACCACGCTTTCTAATTTTGAAGTGACGCAAGGATATAAAGAGGTAACTGATATATCCGTGACTGCGAAATTTGAACTTGCTGATGAAGCGGGTACGTTTGTTTTGGTATGGACCACGACACCGTGGACATTGGTAGGAAATGTTGCGCTGGCAATAGGGGAGAAGATTGATTATATTAGAATTAAGAACCTGCCTGCCGGCGAGGCAGGTAAAGAATTAAGAATTAAGGAAAATTATATTGTGGCCAAGGAACGGCTGGAAAGTTTGGTTGGAAATTTTGAGGTTATCGGCACAATAAAGGCGAAGGATTTGATTGGTAAAAAGTATAAGCCGTTGTTTGATTATTATCTTGACAAGGAAATAGAAAATAAAGAAAATCTTTATACCATACAATCCGCGGATTTTGTAACAACGGCAGAAGGAACCGGTATTGTCCATATTGCCCCGGCATTCGGCGAAGACGATATGAATTTGGGCAAGGAGAAAAAATTAGCGTTTATACAGCATGTGAAAATGGACGGCACCTTTAAAGATGAGGTGAAAGATTTCGCCGGGCTTGAGGTGAAGCCAAAAGGGGATCCAAAATCTACTGATAAAAAAGTTGTTGAATTTTTGCAAGCAAAGGGTTTGGTAAATGCAACCGAAGAATACAAACATAGCTATCCGCACTGCTGGCGCTGCGATACGCCGCTTCTGAATTACGCATCAACATCGTGGTTTGTGAAAGTAACAGAAATAAAGAAAAAATTATTGGCCAACAATAAAAAGACATCCTGGATTCCCGAACATTTGCGCGACGGCAGGTTCGGCAAGTGGCTGGAAGAAGCGCACGATTGGTCTATCTCGCGCAACCGCTATTGGGGATCTACGCTTCCAGTTTGGAAGTGCCAGACAGATAAGTTCAAAGTTCAAAGTTCAAAGTTAAAAGTTGAAGAATGTAATAATATTATTGTCGTTGGAAGTATGAACGAACTTGAAAAATTATCTGGTAAAAAAATTAATGATTTACATAAGCCGACGGTTGATGCTATCGAATTTACCTGTCCAAAATGCGGCGGTACCATGAAGAGAATACCGGAAGTTTTGGATTGCTGGTTTGAATCAGGATCTATGCCGTATGCGCAATTTCATTATCCTTTTGAAAATAAAGAAAAATTTGAAAAATCTTTCCCTGCGGAATTTATTGCCGAGGGGCTTGATCAGACTCGTGGCTGGTTTTATACCCTGATGGTTTTGGCAACCGCGCTTTTTAATAAACCGGCATTTAAACATGTTGTGGTAAACGGCATAGTGCTGGATAAGAGCGGGAAAAAGCTATCTAAAAAATTGAAAAATTACGCCGAGCCGAAAGATTTATTTGATACATACAGCGCCGACACCATGAGATTCTATTTACTTACTTCCCCGGTAATGAAGGCGGATGATTTGCTTTTTAATGATAATGATATGCGCGATATTTACCGGAATGTTTTTATGCTTTTGGAAAATATTTTGACATTTTATAAAACCTATTCGCACCAAGCTATAAGCCTTGCCTACCGGCAGGCAGGCTATAAGCTAAAAGCTATAAGCTCTGTTTTGGATCAATGGATTGTTGCCAGATTAAATGAACTTATTATTGAGGTCACAATGGCTATGGATGCGTATGATTTGTTGAAAGCAGCCAAGCCTATTGAGAAATTTATAAATGATTTATCTACGTGGTATTTGCGCCGATCGCGCGAACGGTTTAAAGAAGGCGATGATGCGGGAGTGGCAGTATTTGGTAAAGTGCTTTTGGAGCTTTCAAAAGTCATGGCGCCGTTCATGCCGTTTGCCGCCGAGTATCTGTATCAAAATGTCAAAGGTCAAATGTCAAATGTCAAATGTTGCGAATCCGTGCATTTGGAGGACTGGCCCGTACAAGTTAAAAGTTCAAAGTTAAAAGTTCAAAGTGATGTTTTGGTGAATATGGATATGGTGAGAAAGATTGTTGAAATGGGATTGGCGAAACGCGCTGAAGCAAAAATTAAAGTCAGACAGCCATTGAGCAAATTAAAAGTTCAAAGTGCAAAGTTAAAAGTTGAATATATAAAATTAATAAAAGATGAATTAAATGTGAAAGAGGTTGATTTTGTAAAAGGCGAAGAGTTGAAGGTTGAATTGGATACGAATCTTACTAAAGAGCTTGAGCTTGAGGGCGATTCGCGCGAGTTCATCCGCCAGATAAATAATATCCGCAAGGAAAATAAGCTTACTGTCCAAGATCGCGTCAGAATTTTTTATACCGGAGATATTGGCGATATGCTGGAAAAATTTGGAAAAGATATAATGAAAGCAACTTTATCAATTGCGATTGAAAAAGGAGAAGGGGATAAAGAGATTCAAGTGAATGACAAGAAAATTATTGTAAGAGTTGAAAAGATTTAATATAAACCCCTCCTCATGAGCCTCCCTGCCTACCGGCAGGCAGGCTCATGAGGGGGAGAGTTTTTTTTAAATAAAAAAAGTGGCTGATTGCATATAATTAAGTGCGATCAATGCTTGGGGGATAAGCATTTATTTGATGCACTCAAGAGCGAATCAGCCACGGTATCTTAAATAAAGAACGAATTTTAAAAAAGAGCGGTTGCTCAGGAAACCAGACAACTGGTGGTTGGTGGAGTATCGTCTGGTTTTATGTGGTGGTGGACAACCTAAACAACCGCTGATTTCATATATATCAAATGGACAACTTTGATTATAATATATGGATATGAGAACATTGTCAAGTAAGAATTTTATTGGTATTATAAACACGATATGATAGCGTATTTGCGCGGAAAAATTATATATAAATCAAGCCCCTTAAAAAAAGGATGTTTTGTCATCCTTGATGTGAATGGAGTAGGATATCAGGTCTCGGTGAGTTTGAAGATTTTGGATTTTATGCGAAGTGATGATCCTTGCGAGCTTTATATATACCATCATGTGCGAGAAGACGCGCAAGACCTGTATGGATTTTTCAGCCAGGACGAAGTGAGTTTTTTTAAGCTTCTTATCAGTGTTTCCGGCATTGGCCCAAAGACCGCTTTGGGAATTTTGGATAAAGCGGAAATGAAAGATATCCAAGACGCCGTGATAAAAGAAAGTCCGTCAGCGCTTGCCGGCGTGAGCGGTATAGGGCAGAAAACAGCGGAAAAAATTGTTCTCGGACTCAAGGGCAGTATTCAAGGAATGCTTGATTCGGGAGGAGTGTCGAGTACAGAATTGAATGATATAGACGTGATTGAAGCGCTCATTACTTTAGGTTTTTCATCCGATCAGGCGCGCCGCGCAGTATCGCATCTGCCATTGGAAGTAATAGAGAGTAAAGATAAAGTTCGTGAAGCATTAAAAATTTTGGGAAAAAAATGAGCACCCGTAGTTTAATGGATAAAGCGTCTCCCTCCGAAGGAGAAGACTGTGCGTTCAATTCGCACCGGGTGTATTTTGTTTGACAAAATTTTCATAATATGTTAATGTTTATTCTGGTTGTTTTTGAAATGTTCTTTAACAAAAGTTTTTTGGAGGTTTGAAAATGTCATTTTCAAAAGCGATGCGTGAAACCGAGGAAAGCATCCAGGCAAGTGCATTGGACGAAAAAGAAAAAAAACAAGCCAAGGTATTTCTTGAAATTATGACAGAGGTTGGTAATACGCTTTTAGAGGAGCGAGAAGCCTGTAAAGAGGCAGGCGAAGTGTCTCACGACAAGGTTCGATCCATTGATATTCAAATCACCAATCAGCTATGCGATAGAATCTCTCAGCACCCGGATCTCTGTGATGTTTTCTGCAGCGAGGATAAAGAACCGGAGGTTTTTTCGGGGGAAAACATGCGCGATGCGCAAAAATTCGTTCTCGTGGATGCTGTTGACAATACAAAGGGGTATGTCAACACAAAAAGAAAAGATTTTGGATCGTCTCTTATCGGTTTTAATAATAATACCGGAGAGGTGTTTGTAAGCATATTTATATTGCCGGCCATGGAAGTGGTATTGTGCGCTTTTGGAGCGGCAAAAGTATGGCTCAATGGTTGTCGCCTGTTGTCATTAAAAGAGATGCGACCACCGCTTATACGGCAAGCAAACGTTCGAAGGCCTAGAGAGGGAACATTGGTTTCCGATGGAGTTTCTCAATATTATGCAAATTCTGAAAAGTGTTTTAGAAATGAGCATTTTGATGTTTCCAAAGGCCCGGATTTAACCGCGCTTAATTCGCTTTCCATTGCAAATGGATGCGGACCTACAAAATTTCTTTATTTCGCAAAGTCGTGGGATATCCTTTCGCCGGCATATATCGCTTTTGCAGTTGGTGCAAAAGCTACGTTTCCTGCCACAAGAGAAAGCGTTTTTCCTCTTCCTCTATGGCTTAGAACAAAAATTCTTGCGGGGGCTGAAGAACGAAAAAAAATGGAGAGCCAGGGGAGTTTTCGCGATCTTTATCTTATTGAATGGCCTGAAAAGTAAATTTTTATATCAGTAACGGCGCACGAAATATTTGAGCGCTTTCTTGTTCAAGCCATGGAGCATAATTTGCAGTCGGTTCATTGTAATTGAGCGTCTTCGATTTCTTGTTTGTCTGAAATCAAGCTCTGTTGGATTGATATGATCAAGCTTGTCCTTTGAGAGGAGCAAACAAAGACTGTAAGCCCCTTGCGGAATTCAATTCTGCCCGGGGCTTTTCTTTTTGACAGTTTGCGGATTATTTCATATACTTGAGAGAATTGTATTTTTGTTTTTGTTCTTTAACTTAATAGAATAGACAGAGGAGTAATATGAAACGATTCAAATGGAATAAGCTGATTAACGGTTTAGTGTTTTGGACGCTCACATATCCTTTCGGAATACTGCTTGGCGTCATGTTTCATCTTTTGCGATTTTTAGGAATTATACGAATTGAAAATCAAAAACGTTTTCCGTATTTTCAAAAAAAGATGATTGTGGTTTCAAACCATCCGTCGCTATGGGAACCGCTTTTATTGGTTGGCCTTTTTTTTAAGAATTACGTTTTTCACCCCGTACGATTTGCTCCATGGAGCACGCCCGACAAAGGAAATTATTTTGATAAGTGGTACTGGTTTTTTGTCCGTCCAAGATTTATCCCGGTTCCTCGCGGAAAAATTCATGCTGAAATGCGTTCTCTTGTAAATATAATACGCGTGCTTCGCCACGGCGGATCAGTTATATTTTTTCCTGAAGGCGGCAGAACTCATAGGGGCAATACATTTCTTGCGTCCCAATCGGGAAAGAGAATTCGCACCTTGCGCTATGGAATAGGCGATATTGTATGCCGATCGCATGCAACCGTTGTACCCGTATGGGTTGAGGGCACGCAAAATGTTTTGCCCAACAACGGATCGATGTTTCCTCGCTTGTGGCGCAAAGTTACGATAAAAATCGGCAAGCCGATTTCTTATGACAACGGGACCGCACTCAATAGAAAAGATGTTACGCACGAAATTGCTCAAGCTCTGTTGCGGCTGGCAGACGAATAATAATATTAAAGAGTAGGACCCCTCCTACTCTTTTTTTTAATATTTTCAAGCGAGCCAGAGGCGAGGCTTAGAAAATATTTAACCCCGTACAATTTTTTCGTTAGAGTTAATATAAGATTAGTGTAAGACGAAGTCGTAAACCGCGATATTAGCCCTGTTCATGAATGACGTTTGTCGAAATTGTATGGGGTAATATTTCATAGAAAAATAAGCTCTTTTCCTGTATAATAATAACATTACTATTAATCTATTTTTATGCTTCATGTGTCGCATCGCGCCAATTCAGTTCTCGCGTCTCCCATTCGAAAATTTTTGCCAATGGTTTTAGACGCTGAAAAAAAAGGAATACATGTTTATAAAATAAATGTGGGAGACCCGGATATTTTTGTTCCAAAAGAATTTTGGAGAGGTCTAAAAATGTATAAAGAAAAAACCATTGGTTACGCGCCTTCAACGGGAATTCGGGAACATACGGAGGCGTGGGTGAAGTATTATAAAAGAATTGGAATCAAGCTTGAGCCAAAAAATATTATTCCTACGGTTGGCTGTGCTGAGGCGATTTTACTTGCCATGATGGCGGTCGCGGATCCGGGCGATGAAGTAATTGTGTTTGAACCTATGTACACAAGCTATAAAGGTTTTGCCTCAATGAGCAATATTACTTTGGTACCGATAACTTTAAAAATAGAAAATAATTTTTCTCTGCCCGATGAATCAGAAATTGTTAAAAAAATTACCAAAAGGACAAAAGCAATTATTGTGATAAATCCTAATAATCCAACCGGCTCAATATTATCAAAAAAAGAAATGGATATGATAGTTAGAATTGCGGTCAAGCACAATTTATATATAATCGCGGATGAAGCCTATCGCGAAATAGTATTTTCGCAAAAGCCAACGACATTTTTATCATACATAAATGCTAAAGAAAATATCATCGTGCTTGATAGCATATCAAAAAAGTTTTCATGCCCGGGAACGCGTATCGGTTCTGTGGCAAGTTTCAATGAAGATTTCATGCGGGCGATTTTGAAATTCGCCATGGTGCGCTTATCAGCACCAACGCTTGAGCAGTATGGCGCAATTCCGCTTTTGCTCAATGCCCCGCGCTTAACCAAAGAAGTGACGAAAGAATATAAAAAACGGCGCGACATTGTATATAAGGGTTTGAAAAAAATTCCCGGAGTTTTTTGTACAGAGCCGAAAGGAGCTTTATATATTATTGCAAAACTGCCAATTGCCAATGCCGAGGGTTTAGTGGAATTTCTATTGAAAAAATTCAGTTATAAAAATAAGACGGTGCTTGTGACGCCGGCAGAAGATTTTTATATTACAAAGGGTTTGGGGAGAAATGAAATCAGAATCGCCTATGTTCTTAATACAAAAGCGCTTAAGGATGCTATGGATATATTGCAAAGAGGAATCCGGAATTTTCTTATGTAAAGATTTGAAAAGTAAAAAAAGAAAAGACTCTAGAATTTTCTAGAGTCTTTTGCGTTTCTATGGGGTGGGGTAGTAGTCGGGGAATTGGGTGATGGCGGCTTGATCAACATAATCAACGGTGTGGTTGGCGGTGGCGAGGAGTTTCATAATAAGTTCAGTGAGGCTTGTGGCGATTTCGGGGAGAAACGCTCTAAGTACTAGGATTATCAGAATGAGAGAGAAGGCTCGCATAAGTGCTCGATACATATGTTTATTACATTATGTATAAAATAAAGGGCAAAAAACGAGGTGACGAATCCTAGCATGCCCTTCTCATATATGAAAATATGTCAGTTGTGCGATATGAGAAGGGTTTTTTAAAGAACATTTATTTTATCTTTATGGCATTATAGCATAGTTTAGAAAAAAGTCAAGTTTTCAG
>LBUD01000006.1:0-30878 GCA_000992395.1 Parcubacteria group bacterium GW2011_GWA2_38_13
GAAAGAAAAACTTTTTGGCGAATCGGACGCGTTGGGAAAAAAAATTAAATTAAAAAATAAAAGCTACCGCGTAGTTGGTGTTTTAAAACAAAAAGGCCAAGTGTCCTTTTTTAATTTTGATAAAATAGTAATCATTCCCTATACAACAGCGCAAAGCTATGTATTCGGCATCCACTTTATCCATAGAATCATAGCAAAAGCGCAAGATGACGCCAACATCAACGACACCATTGAGGATATACAAATCACACTGAGAAATAATCATAATATCACCAATCCCGAAAAAGACGATTTTTTTATTCAAACGCAGGAAAATATTGTAAAAAGCCTGGATGTTATCACAAATATTTTAACTCTATTCCTTGTTGCCGTGGCATCCATTTCGCTTATTGTGGGCGGAATAGGAATTATGAATATCATGCTTGTATCCGTCACCGAAAGAACGCGCGAAATAGGTTTGAGAAAAGCATTAGGAGCAACGCGAAAAAATATTCTTTCTCAATTTCTTTATGAAGCAATAACGCTTACATCTACCGGCGGTATAATAGGAATACTATTAGGAACCGCTCTTTCGCTTTTGGCAACTTTTGCAATCAGTTTTTATATGTCGTTATCATGGCAATTTACTTTTCCTATTCAGGCCGCAATCCTGGGCTTTATGGTATCCGCATTGGTCGGGCTATGTTTTGGCTTATATCCCGCCTTCAAGGCTTCTAAAAAAAGCCCCATTGAAGCGCTTCACTATGAATAAAATATATTTATGAAATTGCTGCATAGTATAAAAATTGCGTCTAAAAGTCTGATATCGCATAAAGCGCGGTCGTTTCTTACAATTTTAGGAATTGTCGTTGGCATCACTTCCATTATTTTAATATTGTCTTTAGGGCGCGGCGCGCAAAAACTTATTTTATCGGAAATTGAAACCATGGGATCAAATACGATATTTGTCTCGCCCGGCCGCGAACCCCAAGGTCCAAGCGATATGGCCGAAGCGTTCTCAAATACGCTCAAAGAAAAAGACGTCAAGGCGCTTTTAGTTAAATCAAACGCTCCCGCTATCAAAACGGTCATGCCCTTTGTCATAGGCGCTGACTCAATATATTATGGGAACGAATCGTATCGAATATCCATATATGGCGTAACCGAACATATGGCAAAACTTTTTAATATTAATGTGGAAGAAGGCGAATTCCTTACTGCAGATGATATACAAGATGAAACTGCTGTTGTGATTTTGGGAACCAAGGTGCGGGAAAAACTTTTTGGGCTTGATGATCCTATAGGAAAAAAAGTAAATATTAAAAATAAAAATTTTCGGGTAATCGGATTTCTCCCAAAAAAAGGCCAGGTGTCGGTGTTCAATCTTGACGACACGGTGCTTATGCCCTATACAACCGCGGAAAATTATCTTGGTATAAAGCGTTACGACAGCATAATTATTGAAGCTACATCAGAGAATGAAATAGCAAGAACCGTAAGAGATATTGAAATCACTCTTCGTGAGTCACACGATATTATTGATCCGACAAAAGATGATTTTTATGTTGACACGCAGGCAGATTTGCTTGAACGTCTGAATATTATTACCAATACCATGACGCTTCTTCTTATGTGCGTGGCGGCCATTTCCCTGATTGTGGGCGGAGTTGGAATTATGAATATCATGCTTGTGTCGGTAACGGAAAAAACACAGGAAGTGGGCCTGCGAAAATCCATGGGCGCCACCAATTCCAACATCTTAGTGCAATTTCTTTTTGAATCAGTGATACTCACAGGAATTGGAGGAGCTGTTGGAGTTTTTTTCGGCTGGCTTTTTTCGTTTTTGGCGTCTATAATTTTGAACGACTATGCCCCGGGATGGAAATTTAATTTCCCCCTGTCTGCCGTATCTCTTGGTTTTGGGGTATCGTTTCTTGTTGGTTTAATATTTGGAATTTATCCGGCCCGCAAAGCTTCCTTAAAAAGCCCGATCGAAGCCATGCGGTCTGAATAAAATTTCCAACCTGCCTTGCCGGCAGGCAGGTTCCCAATTCCCAATGAAATGCCTGAATGCCAAATAATTCTTTATCATTTATATAATTAAAAAAAAATTATGAAAAAAAATCAAGTATATTTTGCAGGCCCCATTCGTGGCGAAAGAATATTGCCTGAAACTTTAATAGAGCTCGCCAAATACATAAAAAATCATCTTGGCTATCCGATTCTGAATGATCATGTCGGCCAAAAGGATCCTATCGGATACCAGGCAAAAAAACTTGGCAAGCCAAAAGGCCAGGTGCTCCCGGCAGAAATTGAGCGGTACGACATAAGGCTTTTAGACAAGGCAACGCATTTCATTGCTGAAATTTCTTCAGGCTCAACCGGTACCGGCCGTGAAATTGAGTACGCGCGCACCAAAGGAAGTTTTGGAAAAATTCCGGCCAAAGTGCTTTGTCTATACGCAAAGGATCGTGAATTTTACGCATCGCCGTTTGTCCGCGGTATGACTCCGGCTGATTATCCCAATGTCACCATTAAATCTTACGAGGATTTGGAAGAAGCAAAACTTTTGATAAAAGAGTTTCTCATGTCATAATTTTTGTAATTAAAAAACTTGAAAAAATATTTTTTCAAGTTTTTTAATTGTCTTTTATTTCTTTCTCAGCACCGACTCAATTATCATATCCAAAAGCCTTGGAAAAGATATGCCTTCAAAAAGCGCTTCCTGTGGCAACAGGCTTGTTGGGGTCATTCCTGGTATGGTATTGGTTTCAAGAACATAAATATCGTCGTCCGATACTATCATGTCGGTACGCGACATTCCAGAACATCCCAAAATTGTATGCGCTTTTAGCGCTATGGCCTGAATTTTTTCTATAATTTCTTTTTCCATTCTTCTCCAAAATCCAAAACGCCGCACGTGACTTCTCGTCCGACAATAAAATCCTGCGCGATAATAATATTGCTATTAAAAAATGCCGATTCTATCGCTCCCTGTAAATCTTCCGGTTTTTTTACCATGCTTACTCCGACACTGGATCCGGAATCAGCGGGCTTAATAACGCACGGAATGCCAACGGATTCCAATAGCCCCTGGACGGTACCGTCTTCTCCGAACTTTCCGTGCATGGCTATAAGCGCCACGTCGATTTTATTTTCACTTGATTTCATCTGATCAATGACCCGGCCAGCTTCTATAATCGCTAAACTTTTTTCTCCTGCGGATTGATTTCCGGACACCGATTCTATATTATCCCGATCGGATAAAAGCCATTTCCCGTCCTTCCCTATGGTGACCGACGAAATAGCATATTTTTTTTATCCAATGAATTCAAAATTTGCTTTCCCGTGGAAAGCGACACCTCGTACTCATCCGAAGGCCCGCCCATAAGCACAATGATATTTATTTTTTTGTCCTGCATACAATAATTTAATGTATATGTTTATGATATATTTCAATCAGAATTATTATTATTAAAAGTACGACCCAAGACACAGCCATGGCCCAAAATGGCCAAGCCCAAGCATCTGAAAAACCATCAATCTGATACTGTAGAGGATACAAAGGGCTTACGGACCATTCGCCCGTATGGGAGAATAAATCAAAAAAAATGTGCGAACAATATGCCAATAAAGCCATCACAGGAAGTTTAAAATACTTTATAATGAAATAAATTACGATAAGCGCTAAAAAAATACTATGAAAAGCATCGCTTGCCGCTGACAAAAAATAATGAAACTCGCGAAATCCAATCCAATCAGTATCAAGCGCTATGCCAAAGGGTCTGCTATTGAAAATGCCCAAATAAATATAGGTAAATGCCGCCGGCGCGTCCGGCAATATGGAAAAAAAAATAATCCAAAAATTATTCATCTTTGAATTATTCGGCGATGACGCTATGGCTCGTCCGATTAATGCATGGCTGACGATATCCATACAAATATTTTATTTATTTACAATAAATTCTACCATCACATATATAATCCAAAAAATCAAAAGCAGATAGCCTTCTTTTTTTGAAAGCACGCGGCCCGAGCGCATAAATTTAAATAAAATAAAAGCAGCCGCAACCATAAAAAACCCAGTTACATATATTATCTTCATGGGAAAGTAAAAAGGACTTATCAGGGCTATTACTCCCACGACCAATGTTGCGTCAGCCAAAACGGTTCCCAATATATCGCCAACCGCCAAGCCATCGTCTTTTTTCCCAGCCGATTTTAAAGAAAAAAATAGCTCCGGCATTGTTGTTCCAAGTCCCACAATAAGCATTCCGATAAGGATTGGATTTATAGAAAAAATACTAGCTAATCTAAGCGCGGATTCAACAGTATAATGAGATCCAGCCAAAAGCATGATCATTGCGACAATAAGAAAAAAAATGTTTTTATATTCAAATTTTTTGTGACCTCTTGAAACCTGCGCGTGTTGGTTATTTTTAAATATAGCACAGTAAAAAACCACGCCAACCATTATCAAAATAATTCCTTCCAACTGTGAGAAATAGCCGTCAAAACCAAGTATGAGAGGCAATAAAAGAAAAAATGGGTATAGACGAAGATTTTTTAAAACCCTGCTTTCTATCTTTATCCCTCTTCCAACGGATATTATAATAATGGCAAAAACCAAGGTCAGATCAGCGACATTAGACCCAAGCAATGTGCCAAGCCCAAATGACGGCACACCCCGAAGAGCTGAATTTATGGATACCAATGTTTCAGGTAAAATTGAAATAAACGCAACAACGATGAAACCTATTATATATTTTGAAATACGAAAACTCTCCGCAAGCCTGGCTGAATATTTTGTTGCCAAAGTCGCGCCCTTAATAACAAAAAATAACGATGCAATAAATATAAAAAAATTTAGAGCCATGGTAAATAATATTTATTTTTATATTAGGCTTTTTCAATACATTTTATATCTCTAAACTGATACATTCTATTATATTCGGTAAATATGGACCTGGGCGGAATCGGACCGCCGCCTCTACAATGCGAATGTAGCGTAATACCACTTTACTACAGGCCCAAATTGCCCTCACTCTGAGTTGCACAGAGATCCTCGGCTTAGGAGTCCGTCGCTCTATCTTCTTGAGCTATGAGGGCGCTTGCCCGCTTTTGCGGGTATCTATTTTCACTGCCATTTGATAAAATAATAATAGATGATTTTTCTCTTTTTGTAAACAAAAATGTGATGCGAATCTACGAATAGCATGCGAATACGGCGAATAACAGTAGAAGGGGTTTACAAATTATTAAAAGTATGCTATGCTATAATGTTAATTACATTATATATTTATGCCTCAAATACCATTGGATGGATTGAATATAATAAAAAATGAGCCCGAAAAACCTTTAAAAAAATATATGAAGGGGGCTGAACCGTTTTTCCATAATGCCAATTCTGACATTGGTATTTTATTGCTTCATGGTTTTACGGCATCACCGTACCAATTCAAAGAACTCCGAGAAAAGCTTGCGCAGAAAAATATCACCACCTACGCGCCGGTAATCGCCGGCCACGGCACAACTCCGGAAGATTTAATGGCCACAACAATTGGCGACTGGATTGAATCCGCCCAAAACGCATATAATTTTTTAAAAGAAAAATCAAAATTTATTGTTATTATCGGCAGTTCATTCGGAGGCAACCTTGCTTATCATTTGGCTGTAAAAAATGATGATGCCCTTAAAGGAATAGTTTCGCTTGGAACTCCTGTATATTTACGCTGGCATAGAATTATCATAGCGAGAACTATTGTATACGGTTGGATGAAAAAATTCTATAAAAAACAAAGCGCCAATTACAAGCCAAGCTATACGGATGCTCCTGAAGTTGTATCGTATCCCGTAATTCCTATCTCAAGTTTAAAAAATTTATTAAATTTTCTAAAATATTTTACACTCCCTGGATTAAAAAATATTACAACCCCGACTCTTATCATCCAGGCCAACCAGGACCCGGTAGTGAATCCAAAAAGCGCGCAACATCTCCATCAATACCTTGGAAGCCAGCATAAAAAAGTATATTGGATGGAAGGAAATTTTCACGCGCTTGATGAGCCTTCTAAAAAACAAGAAATTTTTGATGTGATTTATACATTTATTGACGAAGTAACTAAAAAAAACGGCAATAATAATTTATGAAGCCAACCATACATCAGACAATCATAGAAGTTGCGCAAAAATATCCAAATAAAATCGCGCTATATTATAAAAAAGGAGGAAGCTATGTCGGCATAACCTATAAAGAACTTCGTAGGCAAATTTTTAATTTTTCAAGCACTCTTTTGGGGCTTGGCGTAGAGCGCGGCGACAGAGTTGCGATACTTTCATCTAACCGGCCGGAATGGGTTGTAAGCGATCTTTCTATTATGAATATCGGAGCCGTGGTGGTTCCGGTGCATGTTACTTTAAGCCCCAAACTCATCCAGCACATTCTTAATGATTCAGGATCAAGAATACTTATTATCAATAACCAGCTTCAGCTCAATAAGGTGCTTCTTATTGAAAAAGAAGTTCCCAGCCTTAAAAAAATCATATATATGGACATTGATAACCCCGATGTTCCAATTTCCAAGCCCTTGCTTTTTTGGGAAGATTGTATAAAAATTGGAAAAAAACAAGGATTAACTCCGAAATATGAGCCCCACCACAATGATATCGCAACTATTGTATATACATCCGGAACAACCGATAATCCCAAGGGTGTCATGCTTTCCCATTATAATATTTTATCCAACGTGCGCGCGGCCATTGATTATATTCCAATATTTAATAAAGATATATTTCTATCTTTTTTGCCGCTCTCCCATATACTGGAAAGAACCACGGGATACTACGCGCCGCTCTCCCGCGGCTGTTCTATAGCGTACGCGGAAAATATAAAAACATTGCCGCAAAATTTTAAAGAAATCCGTCCAACAATTCTTATTTCTGTTCCGCGAATATTTGAAAAATTGTTTGACGCTATCTGGGAACGGGTTAAAAAAGGCAATAAACATACGCGTGAATTTTTTGTCTGGGCGCTGAAACAAGATAGCCGCGGATGGAAGCATTGGATTTCCGATATTATAATTTTCAGAAAAATTCGCCGATCAATGGGCGGAAGGCTTCGGCTCACTTTTTCAGGAGGAGCTACACTGAATCCAAAACTCGCAAAATTTTATGATCGAATCGGCATAAAAATCTACGAAGGATATGGCTTAACTGAAACATCTCCGGTAGTAAGCGTAAACAGAGAGGGGAAAAAACGCCTTGGAAGCGTTGGGCAGCCATTGATGGGAGTTGATGTAAAAATTACGCCTGATAAAGAAATTCTTGTCCGCGGCCCGAATATTATGAAGGGATATTTTCAAAAAGAAGGCGCTACAAACCAAGCGCTGGATGAGTATGGCTGGTTCCACACGGGTGATCAAGGTTTTATAGACAGCGAAGGCTTTCTTTTTGTCATTGGACGAAGCAAGGACATGTTATGTTTATCAACAGGAAAAAATGTATGGCCTGAAGTGGTTGAAAACGCCCTCAACGGCGACCGTTATATAGCCCAATCCATGATTATAGGAAATAAACGGCCATACCTGACTGCCGTTGTCATTCCCCGCATTATTGAGCTTAAAGATTATGTGAAAGAAAAACACATCACATATGATGATCTTGATGAGCTTTTAGAAAAACCGGAGATTATTCAGCTTTATCGCGAAAGGATAGACCGCGCAACACAAGACTTTGCCATAAATGAAAAAATTGTTCGGTTTGTTTTAATAAAAAATGAATTCCAGCAAAAAAAAGATGAATTAACCCCGACATTAAAACTCCGGCGCGAAGTGATTTTCCATAAATATGAAAAAGAAATTGAAAAAATGTACCAGAAGAGTTAGGTTTTAGGTGATAGGTTATAGCTTATAGAGGCGGGGGAAACCCGCCTTTTATAAATTATTTTTTTGCACGCACCCGCTTGCAAAAATTTATTATGTCAGATATAATTTGAAAGTGTTTTGGTTCTTTGGCAAGCAGAATACGGAAGGAGCATTATATGCCAAATGTATTTCATCCGCTGGAAAATGATCGTTTGAAAAAAAAATCAACAAGTGCAACCGCGATTGTAACTATTGTAGCAATTATAATCGTCCTTGGAGCGCTTGCCTATTTCTGCTTCTTCTGATAAAAAAAATTCCCCCGTGGACATGCCCAAGGGGGATTTATTCTTAAATTAAATTGACAAACTTTTTATTATTCAGTAGAATGATTCATTGTCGGTTCTTTAAAACTAGGCATAAAAAACAAAGGAGGTAGACGGTGTTTGATGTATCGCATCAAAGGGTGATTCATATTCACTCAAATGGCAAGCCGCACAGAGTACATCCGATAAAGCATTTTCCTACGTCCGTTCTTGTAGAACCGAATAGCGGAAAATTTTTCATGTCGTACACGAAAACGCATCCCGACCTTGGAAGATTTGAGAACAGAATGTATTGATATCAATGTCCACGCTGGCACGATATCGGCCGCGGACAACGGCGCGATTGCCCAAGCCAAAAAATCCATGGCAAAAATTCTCGAACGGCTTGAAAACGCAAAAACCATTGAGCTGAAAGAGGCAAATGAGCAGCTGGAATGCGCCATAGTTTTCCGAGATTCCAAAAACCGGCTCAATGTCGGGGTTGTGTGCGCGCGCCTTGTTGCTGCGCGAAACCGTCTCAAAGAGCGGATGGAAAATATTTTGTATTGGCTCAACCGGTATTCGGAATGGAGCGAAGCAATTTCCATTTTCCTTGCATTTCATCGCAGATACCTGCCCCGCTTGGAAACCCGGCTCGCAGAACTGCACCGCGATGTCCTGGAACTTGAATTTCGCAGAAGCAATACCGATAGAATTGTTCGTTTCATTGAACGCATAATTACTGAAATTCAAAATCTGAAATTCCTCGGCGGTTGGCGCAATTGGGCGCTACAGTGCACGAAAGATCTGAATATGGCAATTCAATTCGTGCGTGAGGGGGCAACAGATGCTGCCGCCCAATCACTGAGAAAAGTCATACAGGCGACACAGCTTAAACTCATCCAATATGAAATTCATGAATTGCTCATGCAAATAGATTTGGATCAGATAGAAAAAATACAAAATGCTCCCGATCACATCAAAGCTATCCAAGCCATAGAAAAAACTCTGGATTCCATTGATGAAACTGATTTTCGCACCCCGGTCATAGACAAATTGCGAGAAAAGCTCTCGGCAGCGGCCGCGCTCCTTGCAAAAAATATGAAACCAAAAGACAAAAAAGAAATGAAGGATTATCTTCGTTTCGCATATCAGATGATCTGATGGTTCGTACGGCGCTTGGAAAAAACCAAGCGCTTTTTTTTGACTTTTTTCATATTTTTTGCTAATATTTTGTAATATTTATTTGCACTTTAAATTCCAAAAAAAGGAGTATATAATATGCCAAGCCAATTAAGCGCGATACTGCTATATACCGTACTTTTTATTACCCTGGCTGGAATCTTTTCTATTGTCCTAAGTCGCCTTGAAAAAACCAAACAAAAAAATATTGTTATCCTGCCTCTAAAACCGCCAAGACCCCCGGCAATATCTCATACCATGGCATTGCTAAAACCAAAACCGCCCGTACAATCGGCTCATGCCAAACCGCCTATTGGCGAATAATGGCATACAAGCGCTCGAAAAATTTTCGTGCGCTTTTTTTATTTTTCCCCTCTCCCTTGGTGGGAGAGGGCAGGGAGAGGGGGATTGCCACTACAAAAAAATAAAAAAATTTGCTATGATACAAACAATATAATGCATGCATGTATGACATCAAAAAAACAATTTTGGTTATCCTTTTTTATCATTCTTGCATTGGCGATGATAACACGGCTTATTTTTCTTGATCTTCGGCCGCTTCATCACGATGAGGGCAATAATTATTTTTTTACCCAGCAGATTTTTGAAACAGGCAAATACATATATAACCCGCTGAATTACCACGGGCCTTTGTATTTTTTTGCCATTTTCATTTCATTTCTCGCGCTTGGAATTTCGGAATTTTCCCTGCGCCTTCCGGCCGCCATTTTCGGCATCCTTGCCATTCTTACGCCATTCGTTTTCATAAAGGGCAATAATAAGAAATGGATCTTCCCATCGCTTTTTCTCATCGCGTCGCCCTCGTTTATGTATTATTCAAGATACTCCATACATGAATCAGCGCTTGTGCTATTCAGTATTTTTCTGGTAATTATCACAACACGTTTTTTAGAAGAAAAAAAATTAGTATACCTGCCGTATATCGGGCTTGCAACGGCTCTTATTTTCGCGACAAAAGAAACCGGCATACTTTCCATAGCAATTGTCTTTTTTATTTGTATTTTGAATTTCAAAAATCTCCGGCGAATGGAATGGAAAAAAAATTATATCATGATCCTTGGCGCCGTTTATGCATTTTTGATTTTGTACATTGCGTTTTTTACATGGTTTTTTATGGATATCCATGGCATTGTCAGGTCATTTGAGGCGTATGTGCCGTGGATGCAAAGAAGTGTGAGTGAAACAGGGCACATTAAGCCTTTTTATTATTATATAAAACTCATTACGCTTTACGAGGCGCCACTTCTTGTTATATCGCTATGCGGGCTTGCAATGTATTTTTTTACTAAAACAAAAAATGCTTATATAAAAAATTTTTCCATATACACAATCTTGCTCTTATTACTGTATAACTTTATACCATACAAAATGCCGTGGATCGTAATTAATATTACAGCCCCCCTATGCATTATCGCGGGGCTTATTATTGAAAACATTTCCAATAAAAAAATAAGGGCATCTTTAGGAGCCTTATCCATTATCACTCTTTTAGGATTTTCAGTGTATCTTAATTTTATGCGCCCGTGGCAGGAAGATAATCTTTACGCCTATGTGCATACATACGCAAGTGCGATTTCAATGGTTAAAGAAATTAATTCCATATATACGAATGATTCAAAAATCCTCATAGCTTCAAAAGAATACTGGCCTTTGCCGTTTTATTTCCATAAAAAAGCCGTGCAGTACCAAAACGATGTAACATCTCTACGTATACAAGATTATCCTGATTTTAATATTTTTATTATACAGGATGACATTTTCACCAAATCCGAATTTCCCGAAGGATATTTTTCAAAAAAATATGAGTTGCGCTCAGGAGCAACCCTATACCTTGTTGCTAAAAAAACTTTCGAGAATGTTGAAAAAAACTAAACGTTTATAAATTGCATTTCCAGTAGCCATTAGCATCTATTATTTGCTCTATGGTAACAGTTTGAATTTTTGCGGAAATTGTATTTCCGGCAATTTTTGGATCATCCGGCACAATGTAATAAACAGGCGCTATTACCTGATACGGCAAAAGACCCATCAGATACATATCAAGCGCTGCAAAGGGTTTTTCTTGGGAATTATCCATGAGCGATGTTAGGGACGTAAATGTCCCGTTTTTATTTTCCTGCCAGCCGCTTCCGCCCAAAGGAGAAATAAATCCCGCGTAAAAACTCCAATGCAATTCGTCCGGTTTTCGCAAAAGAGAAGAATCCATTTCACCCTTTTCGTTTTTAAATTGTATAGAGCCGCTCCACTGGTGAAGCATTTCATGCAAAAGTATATTCATAACGCGCGTAGAGCCCCGGGGATCGGAAAAATCATAATCATTAATATTATTCATCACAATTATCCCTTTCAGTTTTCCTTGGGATCCGTATATTTCATCCGCCTCAAGCATATTCATCCCTATTCCCTCAACCCTGCTTGATACTTGGGTAAAATGAGCCTGTTCGTCATTATTTATTTTAAAATCACCAAATATTACTAAAAAATCAAATATATCCGGCCGGGTTTCATAAAATGTCTGGGCAATTTCATCAAGCGCCAAATTCGCGACCTTATCATTTTTATTAATAAAATACCCATCTTCTTTGAGCGTTGCCACCGGATACGCTGTATCAATGGATGATAATTTATTTGTAGCCCAAGAAAAATATTGCGGAAACGCTTCCTGGACATATTGTATTTTTTCCACTTCTTCATATGAAGGCGAAGACGCGTTTGATAAAAATATAAATCCCGCTTTCAATTTTTTATTTTCGCAATCGTAATTCCTTGTCTTTGGTCGTAAAAAAATATTATTAATGTTATCATCAACGCCCGTTATGGGTCTCTTACGGCTGTAATATAAAGCATTGCCATAAACAACATCATTAAGAGAATAACCATTTTTAAGTATTGCCTCAATATTTTCAAATGGACGGATTATATTATCCGTTTTCCAATAGTATCCGGGCTCAGAGTTTATTTTATAAATTATGCTATCGGGAATATCATATGAATTTTTGATAGAATCGCCGATAGTATAATTTTCAAAAAATACTTCGGGAATATCAACGATTTTCTTTTCCCAATTCTTCCCGTATATATCCATCGCGACCGCGTAATCATCTATATGGCGCAACACCCCTCCTTCTTCCACCGCGTATACGCTTGGATTACTGGGCACCTTGATAAGGTGGGTCCCCGGTCGTATCGTGACATTTTTTCCCAAAGGAACTTGCGAGATAAATTCATCCGACATGGTAACAATTTTAGAAAAATCATCTCCGTACCAGCTTTTATAGGTAATAAAATTTGGAAAAGCGTGGCGCGATTTATCACCATTGAGAAAGTATACTGCGGGACTATTCTTAGATTTTACAAGCTGAATAGAAGCATGGGCTGTCGGGATCATGGCAACAAAAAAAAGAAAGCCAAAAAATAACAATAACCTTCTTTTCATAAAATATAAATTAATAAATAATAAATCACGAAATAAGTTATACTTAATTCTTAACCTGCCTGCCGGCAGGCAGGTTCATAATTCTTGATTCTCTATACTATTTCAATTCCTTCTCCTGTTTTACAATTAACGAATAGGTCTCTTTATCTAAAATGTAAAGCCTGCCAGCTGAATTTTTTATCCAATAAAAATTCCCCTGGTCATCCATTTTCGCAAGCTCAAGTATGGTCGGGGTTGTAGACGCGGTTATTTCAATTTTTGTGTCAAAATCGGAAAATGTGCTAGTCTCATCCGGTATTTGCGCTGCGGTAATTTTTGTAACTCTATTAAGCAGATCATCGATTTTCGCCTGGTTCGCCCATCGCCCGTTCACTCTGTACGCATCGCCCGACTTGGTGATTTCTGTTTTAAAATCTTTCGTAGTTATACCCACCTTTTGCACAAGCGCCTTATCGGCCTTTTCCACCAAAAGGCTTACCCACTGGTTTGCCAAAACCGACGGCTTGAAATTATTTAAAACAAATATTCTTTTTTCATCCTGCCTGAGGAGATACACAACCCCGGTATTGATATTCTTTGTCCCTAAGATAATCTTTCCTAACACCTTGTCGTTATTTTTTAAAATAAATATTTCATTCGTATCATCATCCAAACCGTATTCTTTAATATCACCCATATTTATTGAAGCAACCGATGCCAATATTCCGTCTTCAAGGCTCGTGATAAAATCCAAAATTTCATTTTCAAGCGTGGGATAACCCCTCATAACCCATGTAGTATCTTGTTTTTGAATATCAAAAGTATTTCCCGGAATTTTAATATTAACATTATTTATCTCATCAACACTGAAATTTATTAATTTTTTATTTTCAACAATTTCCATGGCAACTCTACCGTCCCTATATTTTTGCCAGCCATAGAGTGCCGCAAGAACCAAAAAAATCGCAATAAGAGTATAAGTATTTTTCTTATTCATATGAAATGTTAATAGTAAAAATTTATATAAATTTAAACGTAGCGTTCCCGCGCTTTTTTACCATCGTGCCTGCGCTTAAAATACGCGACACCTCCCACCAAAAGCGATAAAACCGCGCCTGCCAAAATATTTCCGTATTTAATATACGATGCGTTTTGCTCTGTCACGGGATTCAATGGACGATTGGCAAGATTTCGCGAACGTATATCCACAAGCGCGTCTCCCTGAGCCAATACATCAATGGCATTCGCGAATAAAATAAAATTCTCAGACAGCGTCTGCATGGAATTTATAAGATATTTCATATAATCTACATTTAAAAATCTGTTGGATGAAATGACAAATATATTTCCCGCAACCATATCTGGAATAAAATCATTTGGCGCAGCATCTTTTCCCGGAATTGATTTTCCCTTAAAAGCGCTGTCAATCGCGCCTGTGATAAGCACCGCGAGCGTGTGTTCTTTTTTATTAGTGGCCGGCATTTTATTAATCTGATCGGGGGACAATATGGCGTTATTCCCGTCTATGGCAAATGATTCTCCGGATGTTTTGACCAATTCAACGATTTTTGTTTCAGCATTTCTTTTTGCCACCGTAAGCGAGCTTGGAAAAGGGAATGACATGGAAAAAAGCTTTCCGCTGATAACATTTTCTTTGCTAAAACCGTCATGCATAATGACCGGAAATGCCGGGTACTTCATAAGCAATCCTCCTCCATTGTCGCTTGAGCGGAAAGGCAAAAACGCGTTGGAGTACGGATCAAGCACTACATCGGAATTCACTTTTACTCCGTACGCTTCCAAAAGCGAATTCAGGCTCAAATTTCCCGGAGTTGCCATAAGATAATCGTCATTGATATCTACGCCATCCATTAAAATTGCCAGCTTTCCGCCTCTCATAACAAATTGATCCAATGCGTATTTTTCAATTTCGGAAAAATCTTTTTTTGGCCCCGCGATAATCAATACATCGTAAGAATCCGGAATTGCCACAAGATTGGTCGTAGCAATGTCTTTTACGTCATACTCTTTTTTCAAAGCCTCCTGAATGTCGGCAAGTAATGTTTCGTCGTGACCCGAAACTATGCCTATGGACGGCACTTTCTCGCGCGTCAGTTTATTTATACCCGCGATGATTTCATATTCCAAATTGCTGATATCGGTTATCTCCGGAATTGCTATGGAGGCATCTTCATAGGCAATGGCAATGCCGGCGAAATAAAGTTTTATGGCTATTTCTGTCTGCTTTGAAAGACCGCCCTGCAACGGGACAATTCCATATGACATCGCCTCCTGGGTCAGGGTATCGTTTCCGGTTGGATTAATTTTTTCAATAATAATATTTGATCCGCCTATTTTTTTATACTCATCAACCAAATCTAAAACATCCTGCCGGATACTGATCTTGTCGTCCGGAAGCTCTTGGGGATCGGAAATATACACCTTTAATGTTACGGGTTTTTTTAGATTATTCACGATTTTTTTCGTTGAGCGCGAAATTGTATAAATTTTTCCCTGAGTCATATCAAACCGCACTGCGATAGGGGAGATGAGTACATTAATAAATACCACTATTCCGATAACCAGAAGAACCCGTGACAATGAATGAAAATGATACGTGGTTTTTTTTGCTTGCATAAATATATATTAATTATTTCCAATGTCTCTGATTAAGCACGTAGACATTGAGATACAGGCAGATGCCAATAAATGAAACGTAGTAAACAACATCGCGAAGATCAATGACGCCCTTATTCAGATTTTCAAAATGGGTAATCGTGGAAATAATATAAAAGAAATTGCTCAAAATTCCTGTCTTAGAAAGCACCAGCGACGTGCCGACAAAAATAAACATCGCGGACGCCGCAGCGGTCAGAAGAAACGCCACTATTTGATTTTTGGTCAAAGAGGAAATAAATTGCCCCAAAGCCATCAGCGCTCCTCCCATAAGCCATGCTCCTATATACATACCGACAACCGGCCCCCAATCAAGATTTCCTAAACGCGATAAGGTAATGGGTATAGGTAAGGAGAATAAAAGGGCCACGCCGATAAAGGAAAAACCACCGAGAAATTTCGCTAGCACCACTTCCCACTCGGTCAAAGGCAAAGTCAATAATAATTCATGGGTTCCTTGGCGTTTTTCTTCCGACCATATTCTCATAGCAAGCGCGGGTATTAAAAAAAGAAAAAACCACGGCAAAAGCGATGCAAATCCCCGCATTGACGCCTGCTTGATGATAAAAAAATTCTGAAAAGACAGCCATGTGATTATGGTAAGAAATACTATGATGAAAATATATGAGGAGAGTGAATAAAAATAACTTCGTATTTCTTTAAAAAATACAGCTTTTGAATTTGAATAATTCATATTTTATTGCGTTAATTGCCTGAACACGTCTTCCAGGCTTAAAGTTTTAAGTTCCATCCCAAGAAGTATGACATCTTTTTCCACGCAAAGCTTTGATATTTCTTTTCTGACATCAATATTTTCCGCAAGCGTTATGGTGTATCGCGCTTCATCGGGCATATGCGCCAAAACATATTCTATGGCTTCAACTCCCGGAAGCGCTTGTATGGCAGTTTCAAGTTCTTCTTTTTTCCCCGAAACCGTGATAAACAATTGCGATTTTCCGTGCGCCGCTCTGATAAGATCCTCGGTTGTGCCCGTTGCCACTATTTTTCCTTTATTGATTATAATGGCGCGCGTGCATGATGCCTGCACTTCGCTTAAAATATGCGTTGATAATATAATAGTTTTTGTTTTTCCGACTTCTTTGATAAGATTTCTGATTTCAACAATCTGATTCGGATCAAGCCCTGATGTGGGTTCATCCATTATAATTATTTCCGGGTCTCCTAAAAGCGCCTGAGCGATTCCCACGCGTTGCTTAAATCCTTTTGAAAGCTCGCCGATCACCTGGTCCGCGCGCTCGCCAAGCTTGCAAATCGCAAGCGTTCTTTTCACCTCATCGCGCCAGTTTTTAATTCCCTTGGCGCGCGCGACAAATTCCAAATACTCAAAAACTTTCATTTCATTATACAACGGATTGTTTTCCGGCAAGTACCCTATTTTCTGCCTGGTTTCAAGAGAGTGGTCTAAAATATCAAGATTGGATATTTTTACATCGCCCGATGTCGGCGCTAAAAATCCGGTTAAAATCCTCATGGTTGTTGTTTTTCCTGCCCCATTCGGCCCTAAAAATCCCAATATTTCGCCCTTATCAACAGTAAAATTCATAGCATCCAAAACCGTCACAGAGCCGTACTTTTTTGTAAGATTATTCACTGCGATTTCCATATATGTATAATATTTTTATTTATAAAAAAACACGAAACTATTAAGATATTATATCGCAACTCTATAAAAATTTCAATAAGGTATAATATTCATGGCTTCGTGTTTTTACAACGTTGTGTTATTAAATTTTTTCCGCCAACGCGACATCAACCATTTTTTCTTTTCCCTTGGAATAAATCTTCAGTTTCAAAATATCCCCGGATCGGCGGCTGGCAATTATTTTTGAAAGCGAATTGTTGCTGTCAATTTTTATCCCGTCAGCTTCTAAAATTATATCATTTTCCACAATGCCCGCTTTGTCCGCAGGCGATCCCGGCACTATGGCAAGCTCTGTACGAACATCGCCCCGAACGATAAGCGCGCCGTAATTATACGGCAAATCATTTTTCTTCTTCAAGTCCTCATCAATAAGCATATACCGTATGCCAAGATACGCCCTCTGAATTTTTCCGGTCTTGCGGACATCCTCATATACTTTTTTGATATCATTGGACGGAATGGCAAAGCCGATGTTTTGCGCCTGCGCCATGGCCACATTCATACCTATGGCATTGCCGGCTATATCCAAAAGCGGCCCGCCCGAATTCCCCGGATTTATTGCGGCATCGGTTTGGATAATGCCTTCCAAAACTTCCGATGTGTTTCCGTATCCTCCGCCGGCCACAATTGATCTCAAAAGTCCCGACACGACTCCTTTGGAAACCGTATTTTCAAATTCTCCCAAAGAGTAGCCGATGGTAATGGCGGTTTGGCCCACCTGGAGATTGGCAGAATCCGTAAAATCTATAAACGGAAGATTATCTTTTTTTATGCGCAAAATCGCGATATCATTATTCGGATCCAAGGCCAAAACTTCCGCTATAACTTTCTCGCCAATATTACCGGGGTTATTAAGAATAACCGTATATTCCGCCTTGTCGTTATCCACGACATGCTTATTGGTAAGAATATATCCGTCGCTTGAAACAATAAATCCCGAGCCCGCGCCGATGCGCTGTTTTTCCGTTCCTTTCTGGCAATAGGAAGGAACCCGAAATCCAAGGTCTCCAAAAAATGGATCAACGTTTCCCAAATCTTTATAGCATCGTTCAACAACCGGCATATCTGCGGATGCCACAATGCTTACAACCGCAGGCGATGCAATTTTGACAACATCAATAACCTGGGATTCTTCCGAAACAACTTTAATAATTTCTTTTTGCGTTGCAATGTTTACGGCCGCGGCATTCACGGTGTTTTGGTTTTGCTTTAATTTAAAAATATCAAGAAATCCAAAATTATTTGTAGATTTGGGACCCAGAGCCATCCAAGAAAAAAATCCCAGAAAAATAAAAGATGCGATAATTGCTATTTTCGGTTTTATAAATGTTAATGCTTTTGATTTCATAATAAATATATTTAATAATTTATCTATTTGATACGAGATTGATAATATACGGACTATTGTCATACACCTGCACCTCTGAACTTTTCGTGGAAAGGCGGTACACCCTTGTGCCGTCATTTTTTTGCTCTGTAAATTGCAACCGGCCCTTTTTGTAAAGATCCTGAAGCACTACCTGCGCTTCGTTTCTTTGGTTTGGAATGTTCACGGAAGACAGGATCTCGGTTTTAAGGGTTATGCCCGAAGAAAATACCTGGAACACTACAGCCAATACCATTCCGGAGGCAAACGATGAAGCAACTATGGAAAATAAAAACTTCCCATTATGTTTCATTTTTTTCTGAAACCGGATGATAAAATTCTCGTGGAAATAATCGGAATTTAAAAGCGCTCTGCGCAATTTCTGTTCATGCGAAAAATTTTCACTGTATGGAAATTGAACGCCTTTGAGAATCGCTTCCATTTCCTTGGACTTGTTTTCTGTAGGAAGATTCATAGGACACTAAATTAGGTTTTTCTTGGAGCTTAATTTGTAATTTCTTTAAACCACGGTGCAGATGGGATTTTACGGTATTTATTTTTACATGAAGAATACTTGCGATTTCCTCCATGCTTTTTTCTTCAAAATATTTTAAAATAATCGCATCTTGCTCATGTATTTTTAATTCCTTCAGCAAGGCGACAATCTTTTTCCCATCAGCCTCCGAATCCATGCTCGTTTGCATTTCGCCCGCGATTAATGAAGTGTGGATTATGTCAGGGCATTCTTCAAGCGAAAGCGCGCAATATTTTTTTGCCTCGCGGTAGTATAAAGCAATTTGGGTCATGGCGATTTTATAAAGCCATGATGCAAATGGGCGCATCATAAATTTATAGCGCCAGAGATTTTTCAATGCCTGAAAAAACGTTTCTGACGTGAGATCCTCCGCAACATCCTTATTCCCAACCCTGTAATAAATATATTTAAAAATCTTTGTGTAATATTCATCATAAATGAGCCCAAACGCTTCGGGATCATTTTGCGCCATTTTTACAATTTTTCTTTCATTTTCCATAAAAATTCGTATTTATTCGTATCATTCGTACACATTCGTATATTAGCATCATTGTATATAATATTATATTGCATAAAATAACAAAAAGTTGCAAGTAAAAATCCCACGCAAAGAATGTAAAAGAAGGACATAATATCATGTTCTGCTTTTCGCTTTTATCTTGCAATTTTCTTATTTTTTAGTATAGTAGTAATAGTTGACTCAAAGCGTTTTCTTTGTTATTATTCATAAATAGTTTTTATTGATTTTTTTTATTTGGGCGACTAGCTCAGTTGGTTAGAGCGCGTCACTGATAATGACGAGGTCTCAGGTTCGATTCCTGAGTCGCCCACCAGAATATATTGCATGCGAGAAAAAAAATTCCAAAAAAATATTGAAAACTTTTCCTGCGAGCATTGCGGAGAAAAAGTTGAAGGAACCGGCTATACCAATCATTGCCCACGATGCCTTTGGTCAAAACATGTTGACATAAATCCCGGCGATCGGGCATCCGAATGCAACGGTATGATGGAGCCCGTGAGCATAGAGATTATAAAAAATAAATACAGCGTTACTTGCAGGTGCCAAAAATGCGGTTTTACAAAAAAAAATAAAACCTCAGGAAATGATAATATGGATGAAATAATAAAGCTTTCATCAAAGGATAATATAAAAAACCATTTTTTTTTGCCGAGGTAGCTCATCGGTAGAGCGAAGGACTGAAAATCCTTGCGTAGGCGGTTCGATTCCGCCCCTCGGCACCAATAAAACAATCTCTGATTTAGAGATTGTTTTATTGGTGCTTTTACCGCTTGTTTCACATTCATTTTAGCAAAAATTTCTGGCACTTACGAGCGCCCCACCACCGCCTCGCTTCACTCCAACCCCAAAAAGAAAAAAAATTCCTTATTCTTTTGATTTTCGCAGGGGTGGATTTTTTCTAAAATGGAAAGGATATTTTCAGAACAACGGGAATTTTGTATCCGTCGCTCAGGAGGGTGCGGGGGAATGCACAGCGGATTTTTTCGCTTCTAAAAAGGAAAAAGGCTTAAAACATTTTAAAACAGCGTCATAAAATTTTTTAGGGGGTAACCCTGTCGAGTTACTTGAAAAAGTTCTCACCGGAGTATATTATAGAGACAGTGGAAGACTTTGTAAAATTTTTACAAAATCTCTCTCCAAAACCACAACCATGAAAGGAGAAACCATGACAACAACACTTATCCTGATCGACTTCATCAACGAGATTGTCGATGAAAAAGGGAAGTTCGCCGGCAAGGGCTATCCGGCGTTCGTGAAGGCGCACGGCGTGCTCGACAATGTGAATGCCGCTATCGCGAAGGCGCGAGCAAAGAACATGCCTGTCATCTTCGTGCGTATCGGCTTCTCAAGTGACTACCGCGAATGGCCCGAGTCCTCCCCGCTCTTTGGTGCCGCTAAGAAGTTCGGCGCGCTTCAACTTGGTACATGGGCAACAGAAATCCACGAGTCCCTCAACAAGACTGACTCGGATTTTTTCGTTACCAAGCACCGCGTCAGCGCGTTCTACGCGACGACACTCGAAGCGATTCTGCGAACGCTCAAAGTGGATACCATTCTTCTTGGCGGCGTAGCGACGGACATCGCCGTTCAGTCGGCAGCCCGCGAAGCGCATGATCGCGACTATCGCGTGGTGGTGCTTAAGGATCTCTGTGGAGCCGGAAGCGAGGACGATCACGCACAAGCGCTTCGTCTTCTCGCCAAGGTCACGACGGTTACCCAGAGTACCGAAGTCCCCGAATTGAATTAGATTCGGCTCGCTCAAACCAACAGGCTCTGTGGAGAAATCCGCAGAGCCTTTTCTTTCGCCCAGGGAATTCTCACGAAAATTTTTTAGCGAAACTTGACGCACTCATTAAGCGATAGTGATGATAGGCGTCACCCACTTAGTCCTCCGAGATTTATCTTGCATTCTTGCAAAGAGAAAAACACAAAGGCCTTTTCTATTTCCAAAATATTTAAAAACAGATATAATAAAATTGGTTTATATAAAAAATCATGTCTTAATATTTGATAAATGCCTTGTAGATAAAATCAAGGGATGGATTGCAGGATTAGAAAAAACCTGCTAATATACTTTTATAATTTTATAGATACATTTCTAACGGGGTGTAGCGTAACTGGCTATCGCGCTTGCTTTGGGAGCAAGAGATTCCGGGTTCAAGTCCCGGCACCCCGACCAATAAAAACTCTATGAATGCGTCCTGGAAAAATATTAGACAACTTATTGAATACCCATGCGAAGGAATACTCAGCAAAGTTATTTATAAAACCGAAACGCAGGAAACAACGCTTTTTTGCATGTCAAAAGGCTCTGAATTAACAGAACACACGTCTTCAAAAAATGCCATTGTATATTTTTTGGAAGGCAAGGGAATTTTCCAACTTGAGGATAAAAAAATAGATATTTCAGACACCCTATATATCAGCATGGAAAAAAATTCCAAGCATTCATTGCAGACCGAATCAAACACATCTTTTTTGCTCATACTTTTTAAAGACTAAATATGCGCGGGTATCGCCCCGTCATCCGACGGGGCAAGTATAATGGTTATTACCTTCTCCCGATAAAATAATGAGCGAAGCGAATATATTTTCGTAGGTCCAAACAATAATTTGTAGCTATAAAGCGGGTATCGTATAATGGTTATTATGCCACCCTTCCAAGGTGGAAATGACGGTTCGATTCCGTTTACCCGCTTTATAGCCATAAGTTTTCATGGATCCTCGCAACCAGATGGACTCTCTTTACTCAACTCATCGACGTAAAATAAGGTAATAATGACAATTCGATTCCGTTTACCCGCTCCATTAAAAAATTCGCCAAATGTGGCGTTTTTTTGTATACTAAATTTATTATGATAAAAAAATTAAAACCCAGTAAATTTTCTGCCAAAGATTCTCAGGTCGAAAGATTGCGCGAACGTCATTCAGCCAAACCCATGGAAATTATTTGTTGCGGAAAAAATTTCAAAATATTTGGTGGCGTTTATAAAACTTCGACTGATACCGAATTAATGGCCGAAACCGTCCAGATTAATTCTGATAAAACTTTTTTGGAAATTGGCTGCGGCGCCGGTGTTATTTCCATAATTTTGTCAAAATATGCCAAATCCGGCCTTGGAACCGATATTAACGAATTGGCTGTGGAAAATAGTAAATTTAATGCCAAACAATACAAGATAAAAAATTTACAATTTATAAAATCTGACTTATTTAAAAATGTTCATCGCAAATTTGACGTGATTATCTGCAACCCGCCATACAATAATTTACCGGCTAATGATAATATAGACAAAATGTTTTGGGATACAAACAATGAAATGAAAGAACGTTTTTTTAAAAAAGTAAGTAATTATCTCTATGACAATGGCTCTATATATTTTGGCTGGGCTAATTTTTCTGACTTGGATCTAAATTTGCCATTTCATTTGGCGCAAAAAAATAATTTAAAGATTATAGATATAAAAAGCAAGCCATCCCCCCACAAAGCATGTATATTTTATGTTTTAACAATAAAAAGGCAATAACATTACTTAAATTCAAGTTATAATATCATTTCCGCCCAAGGCTGGCAGGCAGGCAGAGTCAGACGGATTTGCAAACGGACGAGCAAGGCAGCAAGGCGCTCCATCAAGGAAAAGCATCACCGAACGCGGTGTTTTTTTATTTAATAATCAGCAAAATATATTTTTATATGATAAATAAAAGTTGCCAAGTTGGATAAATTTGATAAAATATAAGTAACCGTAAAGATTAAAAAATGAATGGAATATAATTATGCCAAATATATCCAGGCGCGAATGGGAAAACTATTCGGATCCTCGGTCGGAAGAATATTCTCCAACGTCATCAGAGATTGATAACGAGCGACAAGCGCAAGAATCCATAGCAAATGAACTTTCAGATATTGAATTTGAGCTCAATAATCCGACTAAAAATCCCTACGGGGAAGAAAGAAATAAATTTAGTGCGGCTAGTCCTGAATCGTTTTGGAATCATCTTACATATATACAGACAGATTGCCTTGATAAAGTAAGAGATCCTGAAATGCAAAAGAAGCTTGAAAAAAGAATTTCAAGAATCGAGCAAAAAGTATATAAACAGTTTATACCTTTCATTGAATCAATGGTAAATATTTTTGGCTTGCAAAACTCGCCAATAGAAAAATACTCTCCTCCCCATAAGCTAAGGGAAGAGGAAATAGAATCGTACATTGAACAAGCCCGATTAGTTCTACATCACTTTAAAAATCTGTCAGAAGATGAGCAAGTCGATTTTTTGAGTGAAATTGATCGTCTCCAAGAAAAGCTTGACCGCTATAAAAACGAACCGACCCTTTTTACATTTGAAGAAATCGAAAAAAAATTGCAAAAAGACATATCGCGCTTTATATTGAAAAATTATAGCGGACACCAGAGAGAAGCTTTAAAAACCTTGGATAATGAAGAAACACATAAAGAAAATATCTTAGAATTTGATTTGTTATTAAAAAAAGCCCGTGATCTGGAAGAGATTGCAGGGAGGATGATAAATGAATCCATAAAAACAAATTGTGAGGCGAGAGCTCGGGCGCTGTTTAAATATGCGGAGTATCTGAAAACTGAAAATGAGGCGCCGCGCGAACTCTTGGCTATGAAAGCAGAGTTAGAGGGCTTGCTCCAAAGATTACAAATAAAAGAACAGCTTGACAAAGCCAAAATAGAACAGATCGGCCACAGGTTGTCTGAGATGGAGGAAAGAAAACTCGGTGATGAAAACAGAGAGATGATAAATATCTTGAAAAATCTTTTTGAAAAAATCCAGAAAATTTCCTCAGGGGGAACGGTTGATGAGGACGAGGATCGCTTTCGTACTCAAGTGGCCGGAGTAGATTGGGCGTGGTCTTTGTTAGGAGTTGAAAGGGGCGTGCCCCATGAAGCCATTAAAAAAGCATACCTCAAATTAGCTTTAAAGTATCATCCTGACAAAAATGTAAACAAGAATTCAAGCGAAAAAATGAAAAAAATTAATAAGGCGTTTGAATTCATAAAAAATGCAACATAGCTCACTCAACTTTTTCGTATTGAGAAGATTGATTTTGGAAATAGATTATCTTGCTTCCCGTTGACACTTTTACCACATCACTTGATTTTTTTTGCAATACATGCTATACTAGCCACAAGTAATCAGATTAGACGTAACATACATAGGTCGTTCGTCTAAACTCGATACATTAATTATTAAGTTTAGGCAACGAAATATGGATAATTTCCAATCAAGGCCTCCAAAACAGATGATTGATATCTCTGATCTCAACATCACCTGCGCAAACTGCGGAACTCCTATCAAAGAGCTCCCTTTTCAGCCAACCAAGCGCGATGATGGTACTTTTGGCAGATTATACTGCCGAGAATGCAACAGGGAACGAAAATCAAGTTTCCGAAGAGGCTAATTTTTAAGATTACTTTTCTTAAAAACTATAAAACACATTCTGTAAAAAGGATGTGTTTTATTTTCCCCACACTTGCATTGATTTTATAAATATAATACAATGCAATAATTTGCCAAAGCCAAAAATAAAGTCATATCTTGACTTTTTTTCTATTATATGCTATGATGATAGGTTGTAAAGAATGTTAAGGTATTTTATTCATAAATTGAGCAAAAATATGAATATACAATTATTGCGTAAAATGAATAAAAACTGGCTAAATATAATAATTTTTGCTGTTGTTGCATTCCAATGGAATTTTTCTTATTTTCATTTTGTCTACGCATATTACCCTAATTTAGACAAAAAAATAGTCATTGCAGACGCAAATCCACAAATTTTACAGGCATATAAAGATGAAATTGCACGAAAAATAGCCTATGAAAAAGAGATCAAATATAGAAAAATAATACCAATAACCGCGTATTCAAGTACCGTTGACCAATGCGACAGTACTCCATGTATTACTGCAAATGGCTATAATTTATGCGAAAACAATAAAGAAAACGTAATAGCCACGAATTTTCTGCCTTTTGGAACTAAAATACGAATTCCAAAACAATTTGGCGATCGGGTATTTACGGTGCAAGATAGAATGAATGCCAGATACTACTATCGAGCCGATGTCTGGATGCAGACCCGCGAAAAAGCAACTACTTTTGGAATTAAGTATACTGAGATTGAGGTATTAAAGTAATAACTAAAAAGCGAAAGGAGCAAAACATGTTCGTTAATGTCAATCTGGACGTTAATAGGGTTCCAATTGCAGAAGAAGAAAATGTCCTTTGCAAACAAAGAGTTTTGAACTTCAAATGCGATAGGCCAGCGAAATACTGGTTCATCTTGGGTAAAATTCGCATGGCTTCGTGCAATAGCGCCAACCACATTAACCATGCAATTAAAAAAGTTGCACACACTTTCGCAAAAGAGATGGTAAGGCTGCACGGGGCAGTCCACTTCAAACAAACGCAAGAATTAGTTAGATAGATGAGTTAAGTCAAGGTGGCCGAAAGGAATAATATTCCGATTAGGCTTTTTTTTATTTCCTCCCCTTGCGAAGGGGAGGCGAGGAGGGGTAAACAATCGGCAATCTTTTAACCCCCTCTACCTCCCCCTTCGTAAGGGGGAGAATTTGGTATGGCAACTTCGCTTGAAATTTAAGCGAGTTTTTGTTATAGTTATTGTACTGACAATTGATGCTTGGCTCTTGCCTGAATTTTTTTGGTGTTATGAGCCAATTGTCTTTTGCGTAAAGAACGCCTAACCATTCGGTCACGTAGCCAAGCAGTCTAAGGCAACGGTCTGCAAAACCGTTATGCGCGGGTGCAATTCCCGCCGTGACCTCCAGGGTATCTAAACCCGAAGCACGAAATCCGAAATCCTAAACAAATCCTAAATATTAAATAATAAAATTCTAAGTTTTTTAAAATTTGGGATTTAAATATTGGAATTTGTTTCGAATTTCGATATTCGAATTTCGAATTTATTAAGTATATGAATGTCACCGAACTCGCACGAAAATTAAAAATACCGACAAAAGAGCTTTTGGAAATATTGCCTGAAGCCGGTTTTGGAATTGGAAAAAAAGCCATTAAAATAAATGATTCCATTGCTCAAAAAATTATCAAAGCATGGCCGGCAATTTTCGCCGCATACAAAAAACAATTTGAAAAAGAAGAAGTTATTGTGGAAGAAGTCGCAATTGAAAAAAAGAAAATAACAATTCCGGAGTATATAACAGTTAAAGAATTTTCACAAAAAGCGGGAATACAAATTACAAAAGTTCTCGGAGAATTAATGAAAAGCGGGGTATTGAAATCAATGAACGAAAAAATTGATTTTGACACCGCATCCATTGTCGGCGCTGATCTTGGCATTGATGTTATTGCTGAAAAAAAAGATGAAACAAAATCAACAAGCGCGGGGCATGAAATTATTTCAGAAGGGGATTTGGAGCACCTTGTGCCTCGGCCGCCGGTCATTGTTATTATGGGACACGTTGATCACGGGAAAACAAAACTTCTTGATACTATTCGGAAAACAAATATTATGGATCATGAATCCGGAGGTATCACCCAGCATATTGGCGCGTATCAAATTATTAAAAAAGAAAAAAAAATCACATTCATAGATACTCCCGGACATGAAGCGTTCTCCACTATGAGATCGCGCGGCGCGCATATCGCGGATATTGCCATTTTGGTCATTGCCGCCGATGATGGAATAAAACCCCAGACAAAAGAATCCATAAAAATCATTCTTGCCGCCAATATACCCATGATTGTGGCTATTAATAAAATAGATAAACCAGAAGCAAATATTGAACGAGTGAAGCAAGAGCTTGCGCAGGAGAATCTTTTACCAGAAGATTGGGGCGGCAAAATCATAACACAGCCCATATCCGCGAAAGCGGGTACAGGCGTGGATGAGCTTTTAGATACCATTCTTTTGGTGGCAGAAATGAATAAAGAAAAAATTATGGCAAATCCCAACCGCTCGGCTGTCGGATCTGTCATTGAATCGCACGTAGACAAAGGCGAAGGATTTGTCGCAACCATTCTTATTCAAAACGGAACGCTTAAACTTGGCGATTTGGTTTTCATCCAAGGTATGCATTATGGAAAAGTTAAAAATCTCAAAGATTTTTTGGGTAAAAGCGTAAAGCAGGCGGAACCGTCTGTGCCGATCAAAATTCTTGGACTCAAAGGCATTCCTACAATTGGAGATATCCTTGAAGTCCAGACGGGGGTGGAGAGAAACCAAAAAATAAAATCCTACCAGCTCAAAACACAGGCCACATCAATCTATACGCGCCAGATAAAAAAAGACAAAGAAAAAGAAATTGAAACTTTTAATATCATACTCAGAACGGATGTCTTGGGATCGCTTGAAGCCATTATAACTTCGCTTGATAAAATCCAGCATCCGAAAATCCAGCTTAATATCATCGGCAAAGGCGTGGGACCCATCAACGAAAGCGATGTCATGCTTGCCGAATCCAATAACGCGATAATTTTCGGCTTTCATTCATCGCCCACTCCTGCGGCACAACACCTCATACAGGAAAAAAATACTGAGGTAAAAATATATAAAATTATTTACGAACTTTTGGACGAAGTGAAAAAAAGAATGGAAGAAAAGCTTAAGCCGGAAGTGAATAGGATTGTAGTAGGAAAAATAAAAGTATTAAAAATTTTCCGCAAAGAAAAAAATAGTATGATTATCGGAGGTCGCGTTATGGAGGGTAGGGCGGTTCTTGGGGCAAAAATCGATGCCACGAGAAAAGATACGAAGGTGGGGCAAGGATCTCTTACAAAGCTTCAATCAAATAAAATTGATGTTAATGATTTGGAAACAAATAAAGAGTGTGGAATCCAATACGATGGCAAGCCGGTTTTAGAAATAGGGGACATGCTTGAATTGTACAAGGAAGAAACGCATGAGCAGAAGATTACATAAAGTTCAAAGTTAAAAGTGCAAAGTTAAAAGTGTCGGTATGCGCTATGCGCATTATTAATAAAATAATAAATCCCGAAGGGATACCATAATTTTGAACTTTAAACTTTGAATTTTGAATTTAAAATTTCTATGCCTGATCGAATAGATAAAATCAATTCTCTTATCAAAGACGAGGTTGGCGAGCTTATTTTAACCGAAGCTGAATTTCCTCCAGATACGCTTGTCACCGTAACAGCGGTCGTAACATCAAAAGACATGCACTACGCGAAAGTTTTTGTAAGCGTGCTTCCTATTAATCATGCCGGCCAGGTATTGAAAATATTGGAAAAAACCCGATTGCGAAAAATTCTTTTCAAAAAGCTTTCCATAAAATTTATTCCGATTCTCCAATACCACATTGACGATACTGAGGCAAAGGCTCAGGATATTGAGGGACTTCTTGACCAATTGCGAAAAAAAGTATAAGATGTGGCATTATGCCAAACCTCAAAATTGAGATGAAAAAATTGCATACGTTGATTTTGGAGTCTCAAAAAATTTTAATTCTCACCCACGACAGCCCCGATTTAGATGCGATGAGCTCAATTTTTTCCTTGTCACATATCTTTGATCATTTTCATAAACCCTATACCATACTGTTCAAACAAAAACCCCCAAAATATCTTGTATCGCTGGATGCGCAAAAGACTTATGAAATTGACGAACAAATATTAACCCAGCCGCTTTCGCACGATCTTATCATTATTGTTGATGCGGGCGACCTTCTCCACACGGGGCTTGAAAAACAGCTCATCTTACTGAAGGGAAAAATAATAATCGTAAATATTGACCATCACCAAACAAACACGAATTTCGGGGACATAAATATAGTGGTGCCCGATGCGGTTTCCACAACTGAAATCATATACGACATATTTCAAAATTTTAAAATAAAAATTACAGAAAAAATCGCCAACCATATTCTTGCCGGAATTCTTACGGATACGAATAATTTCACGAATTTCAATACGACTTCAAAATCGCTTGAAATTGCCTCGGATCTTATTGCCAAAGGATCAAATATCTCACGAGTTTTAAAACTGTCAAGACAAAAAAAATCCATAGAAGAAATGCAGGCATGGGGTAAAATTTTTTCACGCCTTACGAAAAATCAGGAGCAAAATATCGCGTACACCATTATCACCAAAGATGATATTTCGCAATATTCAAAAGACCCCTCTGTTTTGGACGGGCTTTCAAATTATTTGAATAATATTTCCGATGCGAAAATTTCGCTTGTTATACGGGAAATGCCCGACAACACGATAAAAATAAGCATGAGAACCAACGACGATTTGATAGACGTTTCAAAATTCGCTAAGATGTATAATGGTGGCGGGCACAAAAAGGCAGCCGGGTTTAGTATCAAGGGAAAACTCGAAAAAACACAGGAAGGGTGGAAGATAATATAAAGTTCAAAGTTGAAAGTGCAAAGTTAATAGTGTTGGTATGCGCATTGCGCATTATTTATAAAACAATATATCCCGAAGGGATACCATAATTTTGAACTTTGAATTTTGAACTTTAAACTTAATATAAAAAATTATGCATTTAATTCCAACGGTTATAGAAAAATCAAGTTATGGCGAACGGGCGTATGATATTTATTCGCGCCTTCTTAAAGAAAGAATTATTTTCTTGGGCGATACTATCACGGATGCGCTTGCCAATACCATAATCGCGCAGCTGCTTTTTTTAGCAAGCGAAGATGCGAATAAAGATATCAAGCTCTATATAAATTCACCGGGCGGATCAGTGAGCGCCGGTTTTGCCATTTACGATACAATGCAATATGTGCAACCTGCCATCAGTACCATATGTATTGGCATGGCGGCTTCCATGGGTGCCGTTCTTCTCGCTGCCGGAGAGCCGGGCAAAAGAATCGCGCTTCCAAATTCTGAAATTATGCTTCATCAGGTTATGGGCGGAGCCGAAGGCCAGGCGATTGATGTTAAAATCCGGGCGGAACACATATTAAAAGTCAAAGACCGGTTGAATGTGATTTTATCCAAGCACACCAAACAATCAATTAAAAAAATTGAGGTGGATACGGATCGCGATTTCTTTATGACCGCGGAAGAAGCAAAAGAATACGGCGTGATTGATAAAATTATAAAATAACCAAAAACCGGCGCATTGTCGGCTTCAAAAAGAACGCTTATGCACAAGCGTTCTTTTTTTATTCTATACGCTCTTATGGTATAATAGTTATATATACATTATTCGTTTTTGACCTTTAAAAAATTTAGAAAGGAAGTGCCATGACGACTCAACAAATAGAAATAGATGAAGCGTGCGATCAGAGGAAAACAGCTGCAAAAAAAAATGCCATGTATACGTGTCCTGTGTGCCAACGAATTTCGCCTTCAAATGCAAGTTGGAATCAGTG
>LBUD01000006.1:30932-59350 GCA_000992395.1 Parcubacteria group bacterium GW2011_GWA2_38_13
GCTATACAATATAACTATTAATTCTAATCTTTTAAAATTCACTAAAAATATTTTACATCTTATTTAGAGATGGAGAAAAAACAGTGGGGTCTAAAATTCATATTCAGATTCCTCTGTTTTTTCTTCACCCCGTTTACAAAATTGCCGGATAAAAAAAGCAACAATGTATCGGGGCAAAAAACAGTAAAATGAATTTTGTAACGGGGTTCACCCCAAGTGAAAAAAACGGACATTAACAATTTCATAGCAAAACATGCAAAAGGCAACCCCATAGAAAATATGGATGCATGTTTTGTACAAATTATTTTATGTCAAAATGTGACGGGAACCTTTTTTCATTTCCGGCTACGGCTGGAATGAAACAATTCTTTCGTTAGTTTTTGAAGATCTTTTCTAACATTAAATAAAAAAATCTTTTTTTGAGAGTTTGATCCTGGCTCAGGATGAACGCTGGCGGCGTGTCTAAGGCATGCAAGTCGAACGATCTCTTTTAGCAATATTAGAGGGAGTGGCAAACGGGTGAGTAACACATTGGTAACCTGCCTCGAGGTTCGGAACAACTTGGCGAAAGCCGAGCTAATTCCGGATGTGATCGCTTTGCGTAAGCAGAGTGAGGAAAGGCGCAAGTCGCCTCGAGAGGGACCTATGGCTTATCAGCTAGTTGGTAGGGTAACGGCCTACCAAGGCTATGACGAGTAGCGGGTGTGAGAGCATGACCCGCCTCACGGGGACTGAGACACTGCCCCGACTCCTACGGGAGGCTGCAGTCAAGAATATTCCACAATGGGCGAAAGCCTGATGGAGCGACGCCGCGTGATGGATGAAGCCCTTCGGGGTGTAAACATCTTTTCTCAGGGACGAAATTTTGACGGTACCTGAGGAATAAGGGGCTGCTAACCTCGTGCCAGCAGCAGCGGTAATACGAGGGCCCCGAGCGTTATCCGGATTTATTGGGCGTAAAGCGTCTGTAGGTGGCCAAGTGTGTTGCGAGTCAAATCTTCCGACTTAATCGGGAAACTGCTCGCAAAACTATTTGGCTTGAGGCCGGTAGAGGCAGATGGAATTGCTGGTGTAACGGTAAAATGTGTTAATATCAGCAAGAACACCAAATGCGAAGGCATTCTGCTGGAACGCGCCTGACACTGAGAGACGAAAGCGTGGGGAGCGAATGGGATTAGATACCCCAGTAGTCCACGCCGTAAACGATGATCACTAGACATTGGCAGTATCGACCCTGTCAGTGTCGTTTAAACAAGCTAACGCATTAAGTGATCCGCCTGGGAAGTACGGTCGCAAGACTAAAACTCAAAGGAATTGACGGGAACCCGCACAAGCGGTGGAGCATGTGGTTCAATTCGACGATAAGCGAGGAACCTTACCAAGGCTTGACATCCTTAGAAGGCCTTAGAAATAGGGCCGTGCCCGCAAGGGAGCTAAGAGACAGGTGCTGCATGGTTGTCGTCAGCTCGTGCCGTGAGGTGTACCGTTAAGTCGGGTAACGAGCGCAACCCTTATCTTGTGTTAAATTATTCACGAGAAACTGCCTGCGTATAGCAGGAGGAAGGTGGGGATGACGTCAAATCAGCATGGCTCTTACGCCTTGGGCTACACACGTGCTACAATGGCTGGAACAATGGGTCGCGAAGCGGTAACGCGGAGCCAATCCCATCAAATCCAGCCCCAGTTCGGACTGAGGTCTGCAACCCGACCTCACGAAGCCGGAATCGCTAGTAACCGCGTATCAGCCTCGTCGCGGTGAATACGTTCTCGGGTTTTGTACACACCGCCCGTCACGCCAAGGGAGCCGGTAATACCTGAAACTTCGCGTTCGCGGAACTAGGGTAAGATCGGTGACAGGGGCGAAGTCGTAACAAGGCATCCGTAGCGGAAGCTGTGGATGGATCACCTCCTTTCTAGGGAGAATAATCTCGATCCCGAATTTACTTCGGGACGAACTTGGTCGGTATTTGTATTAAGTACTTTATGTATACTGATATAATTACAAGTTTTGTTCCCGTCACATTTTGACTATAAAATATCTTTGAAAACGCTAATTGATTTTAAGCGTTTTTTTATTTCTTGATTTTTCCATTATTCTATGCTATGGTAAATACATGAAAAAAATATCATATTCCCGCTATATAAAACTTTCATTTATTGCCTTATTTATCTCAGTTATTCTTTTGGGATTAAATCTGACTGTTCACTTTGAGCAAAGCGGAAAAATGAGCCATTGCCCATTTCAAAACAACGAAAACGGATTATGCCCGATGACCATAATGGATCATATTATACGGTGGAATAATAGCTTTATCGCTACAAAAACAACTGATTATGGAATTATATTTATATTGAGCTTGCTAGCATTCGCGTATATATTTTTTCGTATTGTCCGCACCACTTCTCCTCCAAAACTTTTTTTTGCATATTATCATAAAGAAAAACCGAGTTTCCAGCTTTTTTCATATTTTATAGAATTTTTTTCCCGCGGGATCTTGCATCCTAAAATTTTTGCTTAATATATAAAACCTTGCATTTTTTTACAGTTGTAGGGTTTGTCGTATATTAAGCTTTTTTAATGAATAAAATAAAACTCATATGAAAAAAATTACAATCCCAATACGGGGAATGCATTGCAAGTCATGCGAAATATTGATTGAAGGTAATCTTAAAAAAATTTCCGGAGTTCATAACGTTGATGCGAATTATAAAACCGGCAAGGCGGATATTTTTTATAATAGTTTGCCTCCGAAGGAATCCGTGCAAGAGGCAATAAAAAACGCGGGCTACGATATTGGCGCAAAAGAAAATCTTGGCTGGATTTCAAAAGATATGGATGATTATTATAATTTATTTACCGGCGCGATAATTTTAACGGTTCTTTATGTTCTTGCAAGGCAATTCGGTTTATTTACTATAGGAGTAAACACTCAAAGTCCCGGATTAATGGTTGCGTTGGTTGTCGGGTTAGTCGCGGGCATATCCACCTGCATGGCACTTGTCGGAGGATTGGTATTGGGGCTTTCGGCACGGCATGCCGAACTCCATCCGGAAATATCCGCAATGGAAAAATTCCGGCCGCATTTATATTTCAATCTCGGAAGAATAGTGGGATTTGGAATTTTGGGCGGAATCATCGGGTATCTCGGCTCTATGTTTAAACTATCCATAGGAACACTCGGAATTATGACTATTATGGTTGGCGGCGTTATGATTTTTCTTGGTTTAAAGCTTATGGAGATTTTTCCCAGGCTTAAAAATACAACCATTGCGTTGCCAAAAAACATATCAAAATTTTTTGGCCTGCACAAAGAACAAAAAGAATACAGCCACACGAATTCCTTTATTACCGGCGCCCTGACGTTTTTTCTACCCTGCGGATTTACCCAGGCAATGCAGTTGTATGCCGTATCGAGCGGAAGTTTCATACAGGGCGCGGCAATTATGTCATTGTTCGCGTTAGGCACTGCTCCGGGACTTCTTGGCATTGGCGGGCTGGCATCGGTGTTTAAAGGCAAACAGGCAAAAATATTTTTTTCTGCCGCAGGCATGGCAGTAATCCTCTTCGGCTCGTTTAATATTGCCAACGGAAGCCAGCTTGCATTCCAAAAACAAGTAGCGGTAAATAATGTACAGGCAGAAATTGATGGGATTCAGGAAATCAGGATGACCCAAGGCGACAGGGGATATTCACCCAATACATTTACCGTACAAAAAGGGAAAAAAATCAGATGGATAATAACCTCCACCAATCCGTATAATTGCGCGAGCTCATTGGTTGTTCCGAAATATGGAATCTCAAAATATCTGGAAAAAGGCGAAAATATAATAGAATTTGTGCCAACCCCCAAGCCAGGTAGTCGCAAGGGGAGCGGGTTGCGGAGGATCAGGAGGCGGTTGCGGGGGTTGCGGAGGCGGAGTGCAAAAAAATATTGATTCCAACGTTACAGCCCCAATAAATAATAACAACGAACAGCTGATCTTGGCTTCCTATACGCTATCGCAAGATATTGTCCCGAACAGATTTCAAGTAAAAAAAGGAATTCCTGTGAAATTTGAAATTAATGTCAAAGAGAATGGCCAGGGCTGCATGAGCACCGTGATGGTGCCGGGGCTTTATAATTCCGCGCAATATTTGCAAGGCGGAAAAAAAATGGTTTTAGCTTTCACGCCGGACAAAGCAGGGGAGTACGAAATAACCTGCGCCATGGGAGTGCCTCGGGGCGTGATTACGGTTACAAATTAATTTAACCTCCCCTACCCCCTCCTTCGTAAGGAGGGGAAAATCTTCCTCCCCTTGCGAAGGGGAGGCGAGGAGGGGTATAAAAAAGCGCCCGAACAAATCGGGTGCTTTTTTAATATAACAATGACAGAAAAATTTATTTATTCTATAATAAAAATAATATGAAATTGCCAACACTGGAAAAAGAAAAAAATCTCATCTCTTCTGGACATAAATTCATTGCCGGTATTGATGAAGTGGGCAGGGGGTCCTGGGCAGGCCCGATTGTTGCCGCGGCTTTAATTATTACGCCCAACGACATGAAGTACGCAAAAAAAATTCCAGCCCGCGATTCAAAACTTTTATCTCAGCGGCAAAGAGAAAATATTTTCCATGATATTCAAAATTATTTCCAATATGCCATTGGCATTGTTGATTCATCGATTATTGATAGCAAAGGAATAACATTTGCCAATCAGCTTGCCATGGATAGGGCGCAAAAAGCGCTAGAAATTCAACCTGATTATATTCTATCCGACGGCCGCGGCTTTCATTTTGAAAAAAAATTTGAAAATATTATTGATGGAGATGCTTTAGTGTTTTGCATTGCCGTTGCATCGATTATGGCAAAAGTGATCCGTGATAAAATAATGGATGAATGGCATGCCATATATGATATGTATGGATTTAATTTGCACAAAGGATATGGAACAAAAAAACACCGGGAAATGCTGAAACAACACGGCATATGCTCAATTCACCGCCGTTCATACGCGCCAATACGAAAGTTGTTGTATTAGAAATATTTTGGTATACTCAATATATATTAAAATACTAAAATCGAAATCCTAAATCCTAAACAAATCACAAATCCTAAATCACAATGTACCAAACAGATGTTTTGAATTTGGAAAATTGGGATTTCGAATTTGTTTAGAAATTAGAAATTAGGATTTAGAAATTTTAATTTTATGGTTTACGTCTCCGGGGGAAATCAACTCATAGACGCAAAATTTATCCTGAAAAAAATCCGCGTACACGAGGGCAAGGTTGTGGCCGACCTTGGCTGCGGAGGAGCCGGCCATTTTATAATTCCGGCAGGAAAATGGGTCGGCAAAAAATCAACGGTTTATGCCGTGGATATTTTGCGTTCAGCTCTTGAAGAAGTTTCAAAAAAAGCCCGGCTTATGGGCATAAAAAATATAAAAACAATCTGGTCGAATCTTGAGATACCCGGATCCACCAAACTTTCAGATAATGAATTAGACATCGCATTCCTTATAAATATTCTTTTTCAGTCCAAGGAAGATAAAAATATAATGACAGAAGCGGCCCGTATATTAAAACCGGGGGGGAAACTTCTTGTTATTGATTGGAATAGCACAAGGGTGCCTTTTGGTCCGCCGCTTGTTGACAGGGTAGATCCGAACGAAATTAAAGAAATAGCAAAGACGCTGGGCCTTAAAATTATGGATGAATTTGACGCTGGAAAATTTCATTTCGGACTTATTTTTAAAAAACAATAATTGCCTTTTTCCGCTATTTTAATAATTGACAAGAGGCTTTTTTTTATCTACAATAAATAACGGTTTAGCAATAATCCATAATTTATTATAGTTTATGTTTCAATACATTATCCGATATTTTTATCCTGAAATATTATTCAATATGCAGCCCGGATCCCTTGAAGGCTTGGGTCTGAATATATTGATGGTAACATTTGGTATTATTATCGTACTTGGCATTATCGCGGGTTTTCTTACAAAAGCAAAAACAAATGATAAAATGCTCGCCCGCGGATTAAAAAGAGTTAAAAATGCTTTTTTGACTATAGGTATAATTGGATATGTTTATATATTTTTTGCAAACCAAGGCGCAAAAATTTTAAGCGCTCGTTTTTGGTTTCCGCTCCTGCTTGTAATACTTCTTTTTTGGCTCTCCTATCCGATACGATATATTATCTTTAAGCTTCCAAAATTGCGGGAAGAAATCAAAAAAAGAAAAGAGTTTGAAAAATATTTGCCGTAACCCAGTATTAAGTATTTAGTATTAAGTATCCAGTATATTATGATATTTAGTAAAAAAGATATTGGAAATTACGGAGAGAAGCTTGCAAAAAAATTTCTGAAAAGACAGGGGTATAAAATTATTGATAAAAACTACCGGACAAAATCAGGTGAGATAGATATTATTGCCAGAGACAAGGAGTCTCTGGTTTTTGTTGAAGTAAAAACCAGATCATCCGCGGAATTCGGCGATCCGGAAATGAATCTTCACCCAAGAAAAATCCAAAATTTCCGCGCTGCCACGCAAATTTATATTTCTGAAAAAAATATCAATTGCGGTTATTCGCTTGATGTTATAAGTATTGATTTATCGAAAAAACCTCCGGATATTGTGCATTTTAAAAATATTACTATGTAAAAAACCCGCCAACACACGAAAGCGTTGGCGGATATATTTTTCGGCTAAATCAAATCCCAACTGGGATATTTTTCTAACAAAGAGCGTTCTAGGTTTCGGAAGACAAAGCCGGCTTTTTGTATGGCGGCTCTGATATTATCCGGCAGGCCGTTTTCCGCTCGATCAATGGAAAAACGCACTACTGTCATCTCGGCAAGCCATTCACATATGAAACATAGGCCAACACCTTTATCTTCAACTTCCGGCCGAGCCACTCCCTCAAGCCTTTCCCCAAGCTCTGAAAAATTTACCGGAATTTCAATTTCCTTCCCGCCCGTCAAGCAAACAAACGGGAATATGAGATCGCGGTAACTGCTGGGATATTTGGACAAACCAACATGCATTTTCATCTTTATACAATTTCCAACAAGATCAAGATAAAGTGTAATGGCAAATTGCAAACAATCGTCCGTGGCTTTATTATATTTGGAAATTCCCATTTCGCGTCTCAAGACATCGTGAACCTGTTCCACGAATTTTGAAATTCCTCTTCCAAGCTCAAACTTTGCTTTAAGGAGAAAATCTGGCATATAGTTTCTAAGAGTGGCCTGGTAAGTTGCCCGAAATGATTCGGAATAGGACAAACGTATGAACATACAAACCTCCTCCTGGTGCCTCCAGGAATTGTGCGCTTCGGGTGCCTCCCAAAGCGGGTTTTGAAAAGAACGTGAACCATCAGACCATCTGATAATTCTTTTGTAATTTAACAAATAAAAAATACTTTGTCAAGGACAGGCAATCAATAAACAGAGCTTTCTTTGCTTGACAAATTTTATATTTTCCTATACTATGTAAATATACAGTATAGAGATGAACATGGTAGCTTTACGGCTGCCATATTTTATTAAAATCCGAAATCCGAATTTCGAAATCCGAAACAAATACCAATATTTAAATTTAAAATTCCAAACCGTTTAGAATTTTATTATTTAGTATTTAGAATTTGTTTAGAATTTCGTGCTTCGAATTTATTATTTATATTTTAATATATGTCCGACATAACACAAGCTATAAAACAAATCTGCGATGAAAAAGGAATATCGTATGATAGCGTGATGGAAACCATCAAAGCCGCGCTTGGCGCCGCCTATCGCAAAGATTTTGGCAATAAGCTCCAAAATATCCAGGTAGAATTTGATCCCGAAACTCTTAAGCTCGAGGTTTTTGATGTGAAAACCGTTGTTGAGGATGTTCCCGAAGAAGAGCTGGAAGCTATGGAGGCATCAGACTCGGAAGAAGAGAAAAATCCTCAAACAGCAAAAGAAGCGGAAAAAAAACCAATTACACTATCAGATGACAGCCCTTCGGCAATGCCCGGACTGGAATCTATAGATTCTGAAAAAAAACACTTTAATCCAAAAACGGAAATCCAAATCAAGGATGCTAAAGAGATTAAAAAATCCCATGCCATAGGCGATAGTATCAAAACCCAGCTTGAGGTTCCGGGGTCATTCGGACGTATGGCTGCTCAAACCGCAAAACAGGTTATTATCCAAAAATTACGGGAAGCGGAAAGAGAAACCGTATTTAATGAATTTAAAAACAAAGAAAATATCATTCTCGTCGGCACCGTCCAAAGAAGAGAGGGAAGAATGGTTTTTGTTGATCTTGGCAAGGCTACTGCGCTACTTCCAATGGAAGAACAAATCGCGCGCGAGCCGTATATGCCCGGAGAACATTTAAAGGTGCTCGTGGTATCGGTAAATAAAACCACCAAAGGCCCGGGCATCATTGTTTCACGCTCACGCCCCGAGCTTGTCGGAAAATTTTTTGAAATGGAAATTCCTGAAATAGCAAGCGGCGTCGTGCAAATAAAAGGCGTTTCCCGCGAAGCAGGCTCGCGTACAAAAATCGCCGTTTGGACAGACCAAGACAACATTGATCCCATAGGATCGTGTATAGGACAGCGAGGCGCCCGAGTACAAACTATTATTTCCGAGCTTAAGGGCGAAAAAGTTGATATCATTTTATATAGCGAAGATCCGGAAGAATATATTTCAAACGCCCTGAAGCCGGCGAAAATCACTTCTATGAAATTAAATAAGGAAATAAAATCCGCTGTTGTGTGCGTGCCGGAAGATCAGCTTTCGCTTGCTATTGGAAAATCAGGACAAAATGTACGGCTTGCCGCGCGTCTCACGGGATGGAAAATTGATATTGAAACCGACGGCAAAGATATGGTAAAAATTGAAGAACCTGCGGCTGAGCCTTCTGAATTGGCAAAAGAAAAAATTCCGGCGGGTTTGGAAAAACCAGAGGAAGAACCGAAAACTGAAGAAGTAAAAAAAGATGCAAATGAAGATACTCCCAAAAAAGAAAAAAAATCAACAAAAAAAACGAAAAAGGAGAAAAAGGATAAATAATTATTAAATTTGTATCTATGAAAGTTGAGATGAAACCGCTTCCAAGGGGGCAGGCCGAATTTATAATTGAAATAACGCCCGCGGAATATGATCCGTTTTTGAAAAAAGCCGCTCAAATGATTTCCGAAAATATAAAAACTCCGGGATTCAGGCAGGGAAAGGCGTCTTTTGAAATTATTGTAAAACAGGTTGGCGAAACAAAAGTCTGGGAAGAAGCGCTTGAAGGAGCTGTACGAAAAACGCTTTTTGACGCGCTGAAAGAAAAATCCATTGATACGGTGGGCTCGCCAAAAATTGAAGTCCAAAAGCTTGCTCCCAATAATCCGGTGATATTCAAAGCAACCGTCAATCTACTTCCAAAAATTGAAAGCCTTTCATACGAAGATATAACGGTTCGTAAAAATGCCATATCAATAGATAACACGAAGATAGAAAAACAGCTTCACGAACTCCAAAAAATGAGAGGCAAAGAAATTTTGGTTAGCCGCGAAGCAAAAAAAGGCGACAAGGTTGAGATAGATTTTTCTTTATCAATAGATAATGTTTCGCTTGACGGAGGCGACGCAAAAAAATTCCCTTTGTATCTGGGTGAAAATAAATTTATTCCGGGATTTGAAGAAAATGTAATTGGCCAAAAAGCGGGAGAAACAAAAGAATTCAAGCTGACGTTTCCAAAAAATTATCATCAAGAAATTGTTGCCGGCAAATTGACCGACTGCAAGGTAAAAGTTAGCGGAGTGTATGAAATACAGCTCCCCGAGCTTAGCGATGCGCTCGCCCAGGATTTAAAATTTAAAGATCTCAATGATCTGAAAGATCATCTGAAAAAAACTCTCGAGAAGGAAGCCAAAAGCGCCGAAGAAAGAAGGCTGGAAGATGAAATCATAGACAAGCTTTTGGACAAAAACCGGTTTAGTGATATTTGCGATGTTTTGATTAATTCAGAATCAAAAACCATGCTGGCGGAAATTGAGCAATCGGTTGCCGGCCAAGGCGTTTCTTTTGATGAATATTTATCCCACATGAAAAAAACCAAAGATGAAATGCTTATGGAGCTCGCGCCTTCCGCGACAAAAAGAATAAAAGGAGCAATCCTCTTTAGAGAAATTGCAAAAAATGCTTCCATCTCGGCATCCGAGGATGAAATAACCCAATCCATACAATCTCTCAAAGAACAATACGCGCACGACGAAAATGCGAAAAAAACACTTGATAGCCCGGACTACCGCCATTATATGTCGCATACTCTCACGTCGCAAAAAGTATTACAATTTCTCAAAGAAAAAATCATTAAATAAGATACTAATATACTAATGCATGCGAATGATACGAATAGCTACGAATCCTCTTTAAATTTCTCCCTCTCCCCGCTGCGGGAGAGGGTCGGGGTGAGGGGAATATTCGTACAATTCATATATTCACATAATATATCCGTATTATGCAAATAGCCATCATCTCCGATTCGCACGACAATCTCCCGAATATTTACAAAGCGCTGGAGCATATAAAAAAATTAAAAATTGTTACCCTTATCCATTGCGGAGACGTATGCGCGCCGGCCGTGTTGGAGGAATTTGCGAAAAATTTTTCAGGTAGAATTTATGTAACGTGCGGCAATGTTGATGGCGATCATGAAGGATTTAAACGTATCGCAAAAAAATACAGTCATATAACAATTTTTGAAAACGCAGGCGAAATAAAGATTGAAAATACGAACATTGGCTTTGCGCACTATCCGGACGTGGCGCACGATATGGCAACACATGACAATTTTGACATAATATTTTATGGGCACAACCATAAGCCATGGGAAGAAATGGTAAAAAATACAAAATTATTGAATCCGGGGACATTGGCAGGATTATTTAATAAAGCGACTTTTGCGCTCTATGATATTGAAACAAAAAATGCGAAGCTCGTGCTTTTAGAAAAAATATGATATGAAAAAAATATCGGTTCGCGTTATAACGCGCGCATCAAAAAACGAAATAATTCCTTTTGGCACGGGTCTTAAAGCAAAAATAACAAAGCCTCCTGTGGACGGAGAGGCAAATGATGCGCTTATTAAAATGCTGGCAAAATATTATTCTATACCAAAAAATTCTATCAAAATCGTATCAGGAAAAACATCAAAAAATAAAATTATTGAAATATCGGATTGATTCTTTTACCGCAATGTTTAAAATAAAAAAACCGATTTTTATGAAATCGGATTTTTTTGCAACTTTTTTTATATTTTCACAATATAATATATTGCCCCTAAGAGACGATTTTGGCAATACAAATTTTTTAGCTATTTTTAGATAAAAAATTGAATTTTAAGTCATTATGCTTGACTTATACTTCTAAATATGCTAAACTAATATGTTGCACCTAATATTATATTTCGCATATATCTGCAGACAGCCCTCTATCGGCGCTCCAGTGCCTTATTTAGGAGGGAAAATGTGCCTGTAGTATCTTGAGTAATGAGTATTACTCAATATTCTGCAGGCACGACAAGCGGGGAACTCGCGAGAGGAAAATCTGGCTTCGGCTTGACTTCTCCTCAAGCTAGTTTCCTTGTCTGCAGATACATGCGAAATATTTTTTATTTATACCTCCCGTATTCGGGGGTATTTTTTATTCAAGGATCTGCGCGGTACCATCCGGCAATACAATGTCTGTGGAAGTGGCTGCTTTACCGACAAGCCAGGTTTCTTTCCATGCGACATAATGGCTTGCAAATGTTGTCTTTTTTATTGTACTATCGGCATACGTAACAATATAATCAAATGACGTGTCAGCTCCGTTGTGCGGCTTTTCAACAAGCCTTTTTTCTCCAGGCAACAATGTATCCGTATCAATAAACCTTGGCTCTCCCGGGCTTGTGATATTATATATTTTTGGTTTTTCCGGCGATATCTCGGATTTTCTGCCATCTAAAGTTCCAAAAAATTTAATAATTAAATCATCTTTATCCACTTCCGCAATAAGCAGAATGTGCCCGGGCGTGTCATTAACAAATTTATAATCCGGAGCTGGTTCATATATGGTCGCGTCAATCCCGGCGGGAGGCTCATAATACGAAACGCGGTATGAATGGTTCCTCCGCTCGGTGATTGGCAAACCAGCATTGAGCGTCGTTCGGAAAATCGTTGTTGCTATCTGGCACAAACCTCCTCCGAATTCCGGTATGGTTCTGTCTCCTTTTATGACAAGTTCCTGCAAAAATCCGTTTGTTGCATCAAACGGCTTTAGCGCATTGATAAGCGATAATTCTTCCTGCGGCTTGATCAAAAGCCCGTTTAAAAGCTTTGCTCCGTTGGCGATATTGAGCCTCCTATTCTTTGGACTGCCTGAAAAATTCGTAATGCCGATTCCTATCTGTTCTTTTATGCCCAAATTATTGATATCTTTAGTGCTCACAAGCGGGGGAATACTATCAACAATAATATCAATCTCACTGTTACCATTGATAAAATATTCTTTATTCATTTTATTATACGTAAGTTCATAATTTATCTTTCTTCCGTTCCTGGATGCCTGAAATTGGGTCACGCGCCCGTCAATAATTTCAAATTTCGCTTCAATGGGTTCTATAATAATTTTATCCGATACCCCCTGCAGGAAAGCGATTATTCTGTCGTGGTTGAAATGAATTCCAATGCGCTTTTCAAATTTTTTAGATCCAAAATCCATTATATAAAATTCCAGCCAATCCACAACCTGGTCTTTATGTATTTTCCAAGACAAAGATTCATACAAAATATTCGGGGTCGTTGTCTGCATTATTTCTTCTGCTAAAGGAAGGGCTGTCATTGCCTGCTCGGTAGTAATTTTCGGATGCACAAAAACTTGTTCAAGCTCAATGGGAGTGTTGAGCAAATAATAGAGCTGCTCGTTCAATTGCTGGATCCCTTTTTCATAATCAAACACAACCCCTTCTTGCTCCTTGAGAATATGCATTGTGGAATTGGATACGCTTAACGTTGCCTCTCTCCCGGGATTTTCCATTTCCTTAAACCCATTTTTTAAAATGCCCAGCACCTGTTTTTCGTTTACCGCAAACGAAATCGGGATATTTTTATGTGCCACAAAAGAAAGCAGTTGATGCATCAAATTTTGGATAACAGATCCGTCCCTGCCGTATGCATATGCTTTTTCAGCGGGCTCGTCTATGTCTATGGATATGATTACTCTGGAGAGATCGGGATCATTTCCAAAAATTTCTATCGGTACGATCACCTGTTTTTCTCCGTAAAAAAACGTTATGCCGTCTTTTGATATTTTTTCAAATTTCTTCTGTAGAATTGCGAGCGCTTCTCTTTTGGTTTTCCCGCCTATATCTATTCCGCCCGAGCGCACCCCTGGATATATGAGATCCGAGTATGCGCTTTCAAAAAAAAGCAGGCCCATAAGGGCTATGATTATAAAAAACAAAAAAATGGTTGTAAAAATTATCAACCATTGTAATATGCCAGAGGAATTTTTTTTCGCTCCTTCGGTGTTTATTGTGTCATTCGGCATGGAAAGCAAGCGTTAGCGTTATTCGTAGGTTTGTAATAACGAATTGAGAAAACTTTTTGCGTCCGCCTTCTTTTCTTCTGTTGGTACAATACCATCCTTGCTTAAATCTAATGATATTTTCACGGGAAATCCGGAAATGTAATTTTGCGGCAAAAATCTTTTCGGCAAAATCAGCTTTTGTCCGGTTTCAAGCACTATAGTGGCAGACACTTCGTCGGTTTGGCTGATTTTACCCGAGAGAAAAATGAATTTGCCGCCGTTTTTATCTATCATAAAATATTTCCTTTTTGCTTGCCTCTATCTTAATGTATTTTTTATAAATAATCAATGGGCTATGCCCAAAAGTTGTCCACATGCGTGAAAAACCCCTGCAAAATATTGAGGAGCGATTGACATAAGATAATTTTAACCCTATATTAAATAATAATATTAAAAAATATTATTGAATATAATATTTTTATGGTTAAAACAATTTATCTTAAAAAAAATTCCAAAAAAGAATATTTTCTCATCCATGGATATACCGGAAGTCCCGAAGATTTTAATGAATTGCCCCAATATCTGCATTCAAATTTCAATGCGGATGTTAAAATCATACTATTGCCCGGGCACGGAACAAAAATTGAAGATTTGGATGATTTGCATCTTGTTGATTTTGTACAACGGATAAAAGATGAGCTTGAAAAAGATCTACGTATGTACGATGAAGTAATCCTTGGCGGAATTTCATTCGGCGCAATTGTTGCCTTGCTTTTAGCAGGGGATTATCCTGTGTATGGAGTGCTAAGCGTAAACCCCGTACTAAAACTCAAGCTTCCATTTTCCTTATTGAGTACAAAAATGCTTCAAAAATATAAAAAATACTGGAAAAAACAACTTCCAAGCCATGAAAAAGAGTTGCGAAAAAATGCTTTTTATTATCAGCATATGCATGTAAATGGCCTGGATATAATACAAGAGGCAAAAAGAAATCTAAAAAAAAATATATCAAAAATACAATGTCGCGTGCTTACCCTATATTCCAATAATGACCCCCTAGGAAAAATGAGCGCTGTAAAAAGCTTTGAAAAAAAACTTTTATGCCCTCACGAGCACATGCGAATAGACGGCAAGAATCATAATATCTTTTTCATTGACGGGCGGAAAGCCTTGTATAAAAAAATAGGCGAATACTTTGAAAAAACAGCTAGCGTTAAAAGTATTCGCAACCAGCGGGTTGCGGCCATTGTGCCCGCGTACAACGAAGGGAAAAATATAGCAACCGTACTAAAAGTGCTGACGCAAGCACCTATTGTGAGCGAGACGATAGTAATTGACGATGGCTCAAACGATGATACTTCAAGCGTTGTAAAAAAATTCCCCCAAGTAAAACTACTCACAAATGAAAAAAATAAAGGAAAAGCGCAATCTTTACAGCGCGGCATTGACGCAACAAGCGCTGATATATTATTTTTTTGCGATGCGGATTTACAGGGACTGACAACGGACATCATACAACAAATCATCCAGCCGGTTATGGATGGGAAATACAGTATGTTTATCGGCGTCAGGGATAATGTTATGCAAAAAGCAATTACGTTTTTTGGAATAAATTCCGGAGAAAGGGCATTGCACCGGAAATTATGGGAAGATATGCCCGATGGATTTAAATTCCGCTACCGAGTTGAGGCTGGGCTCAATTTTATGGCAAAATCCCAAGGTATTGGTTACAGTTGGAAAAAATTTAATTACTATCACTCTATAAAAGAAAGAAAATACGGCTTTATTAAAGGCACTGTATTACGTTGGTGGATGAATTTTGATGTCGGCTACGCTTATGCGCTTGCTATGCTTCGCGCCGGGATTCGGAAAAAGATATAACCAATTTTTCTAAACTAAAAAAAAAATCGCCAAAAAGGCGATTTTTTATAAATAAAACTTTTCTATGGGGCGTAAGGGATTCGAACCCCTGACCGTTTGCTTAAGAGTCCGCCAGTTGGCGGATCAACCAACTGATCTTTTTTATACTGAAAAATACAATCTCGATATGGGGCGTAAGGGATTCGAACCCCTGACCGTTTGCTTAAGAGGCAACTGCTCTACCAACTGAGCTAACGCCCCCCATAATATAATTCAAAATTTAAAGTGCAAAGTTCAAAATTATGGTGTGCTTCGCACATTAATTTTTTAAATCATACAAAATTAGTCCTTCCGCCGGATAAATGATAACCGCAAATAATGCTTACCGCTCATTACCGGCTTTCTACCTTTATAGCAAAAAAATAACTCTTTGGCAATTCTCTTTATATAAATAACTTTTTTTTATTTTGTTTGTTTCGTGTAAATATTCGTGCCTATTCGTGTTTTGATTGAAACAAAAAACTCCCGACAGAGGAGTTTGGGTCAAGATCCCGTACCCCCACCTGAAGCTTACTCGCTAACAAACAATGAATAAACCTCAAAAGAGGGTACGGGATTTTAGCAAAGGAATATTTATTTCCTGCCTTTGAGAGTATCTTTCAAATTCTTTCCGGCCTTAAACTTCGGCACTTTCACGTTCGGGATTGTTATTTTTTCTGAAGGATTTCTCGGATTGACTCCGATTCTTCCCTTTCTCTCTCGCGCTGAAAATGTTCCAAACCCGGTCAAAGTAACTTCGCCACCCGTATTAATTGTCGTGGTAATGGTTTCGGTAATAAGTTCCAATGTCTCTTCTGCCTGTTTTTTTGATATTCCGATTTTAGACGCTATTACTTCTGATAATTCGGCTTTGTTCATGTGCTCTTCACCCCCTTTCTAATATATTTTATGTTTAATTAAATATTATTTAAATATTATATGATATTATGATACTACAATTCAATTTCTTTGTCCAGCCTCTCAATGGATTTCGCTTGCATCGTCTCCGTATCGATTTCCACCATAACAGAATGTATCAGACAAACGCCCTCTTCCACGGGCTCGTAACTCATGGATTTTTGCGTAAGAAACATCGGCAGGGTTGATTCTATTTTTCTTCCTATTATTGAATCTCTCGGACCCACCATGCCGGCATCGGTTACATAAGCCGTGCCTTTTGGCATAACCCAATGGTCGCACGTGGGCACATGGGTGTGCGTGCCAAATACCGCTGAAACCCGTCCGTCTACATACCAACCAAACGCCTTTTTCTCCGAAGTGGTTTCCGCGTGAAAATCAATTATTATTGCCGAAAGCTTTTCGTTTTTATATTTTTCCAAAATAGCGTCTATGGCGCGAAACGGGCAGTCAAAATTCATTTTCATAAACACCCTTCCTAAAAGATTCACAATCAAAACTTTCTTTGTGCCAACCTCAATAACAGATGCTCCTGATCCCGAGACGCCAGGAGAAAAATTATATGGGCGTATGATATGCGAGGAATCCGTATCCAATGATTTTGCAATTTCTTCCTTATCAAAAGCGTGATCGCCTAAAGTGACAAAATCAATACCTATGGACAAAAGCTCCTTGAAAATCTTTTCGCTTATCCCAAGCCCATGAGCCGCATTTTCGCCATTTGCAATTACAAAATCCGGCTTATATTTTTTCTTCATTTTCGGCAACTCTTCGGTCAATGCAGTTCTCGCCAGCTTTCCCACAATATCGCCAATGAAGAGTATTTTTAATGACATAGATATATGAAATCCGAAACTCGAATATCGAAATTCGAAACAATATTTAAATTCCAATTCTCCAAACAGATGTTTTAAATATTGAAATTTGAGTTTTGGGATTTATTTAGGATTTAGGATTTCGGATTTAGAATTTTATTGTATTTATCTTGCAAATTCAATTACCCGAGTTTCGCGTATAACCGTAACCCTAATCTCTCCCGGATATCGTAATTCTTCTTCTATTTTCTTTGCAATATCTTTGGCAAGCTTGTATACCTGGATATCGTCTACATCCTTTGGCGTTACAAACACGCGAAGTTCTCTTCCTGCCTGAATGGCGTATGATTTTTCAACTCCCTGGAATTGAGTGGCAATTTTTTCCAGTTCATCAAGTCTGTGCAAATACTTTTCGTACGTGTCTTTTCTGGCTCCCGGACGCGCGCCTGAAATGGCGTCGGCAACTTTGACAATAATAGCTTCAAGCGTCTTTGGCATATCTTCATGGTGTCCCTTGGCAATATAAGCTATCTCTTCCGATACATTAAATTTTTTCAATATATCGTATCCGATCTGCGGATGCCCGCCCTGCACTTCATGGTCAACGGCTTTTCCAATATCATGAAAAAGTCCGCCTCTTTTGGCAATAGCAACATCTGCTCCAAGATTTTGCGCTAAAAGGGTTGAGAGAAATGACACTTCAATAGAATGCTGTAAAATATTCTGGCCATAGCTTGTCCTATACTTCAGCCTTCCAAGAATCTGAACAAGCTTTGGATCAAGCCCGGTAATAGCGGTCTCATATAAAGCTTCTTCGCCTGCTTTTTTAATTTCAATGGCAAGTTCTTTTTTCGCGCTTTCAATTGCTTCTTCAATCCTTCCGGGGTGTATGCGCCCATCGGAAATAAGCTTTTCCAAAGCAACCTTCGCCACCTGCCGGCGTATGGGGCTAAAGCCCGATACTGTTATGGTTTCAGGAGTATCATCAACAATAATTTCCGTTCCCGTAAGCTGTTCTATGGTGCGGATATTGCGCCCTTCTTTTCCGATAATTCTTCCTTTCATCTCATCTGAAGGAAGATTTACAACCGATGTGGTAATTTCCGCCGCATGCGAAGTCGCGCATCTTTGTATCACAATGGTCAACATATCCTTTGCTTTTTGTTCAAGCTCATCCGACATGGTGTTCTCAAGCTTTCTGATGCGTTCAAACAGTATCTCCTGCATATCTTTTTCCACTCGACCCAGAAGAATTTCTCTTGCCTCATCCTTGCTTAATGCCGCAATTTTTTCTAATTTGGCAAACTGCTCTTCCTTAATTTTTGATATTTCATCTTTAATTGAGTTTATCTTATTTACTTTTTCCACAAGCTGTTTTTCTTTGGTTTCCAAATCAAGAATCTTCTGGTCATACAGCGCCTGCCGTTTTTCCAAAAGCTTTTGCGAATGCATAAGCTCCGACTGGATCTGCCTTGCCTCGTTTTTCGCGCTTTCAATAATTTTCAGCGCCTTGTCGTTTGCCTCAAGCAAAATATGCTTTTGTTTGGCTCGTGCTTCGCTGATTATCACCTCTATGCGCGCCTCAATAGTGTCCTTCCTGCGTATAGCCCAAATCTTGCGCAAATAATACCCAAGGGCAACGCCAAAACCTACTCCCAAAAAGAGTATTCCTATTACTATTAAACTGTCCATATATATCTCCGAAGTGGAGACAGAGAACCGAATATTTTACAAATATGCAAAAAGCTGCTACGAACTTTTTATGATTCGCGTGCTATTAAGCTTTTTGGATGAATATTACCTTTAAAAATTTGGTAATGATTGTGAGTGTGAGAAGTCATTTTTCTATCAAAATTTGAATGTATTTAGATGTCTCTCAGAAACTCTTATTCGTATTTCCCTATTTCCAAGATTATGAATTTTATTTATATTTATACACTATCACAAATATAATATTATTTCAAGTGCTGAATTTATTGAATTATAGTATTTTTAAATTGTTAATTTTTTATTAATAAATTTCTGCGACAAGACATAAAAAGTTATGATAAATATTGATATTTTATCTAAATTTAAATAAATAATAGTAAATACTCTTGACAAAATTTATTAGATATGCTATGATGTAAAGTTATGCTCATTACATGCCCCGTAACCGGCAGTAAAATTTCGAACAGATTCTCGTACAACTTGGACAAAATTAACTATATATAGATAGCAAACGTTTGAACTTGCTTATGACCATAGATAACGAAGAAAGGTTCGAAATTTTACTGCCCAATCTGAGCTTATTATGGCTGCCTGAAGTTCTCGTAATTTCAGGTGCCGAAATAAGCTCAGATCCTAAAAGCATTGTGCTTTATGGAAGACGGGCTTAGGATGCATCCTATATTTTCGGAAGGAGTCCACTGTGGACAACAAGACAAACGCGAGCAGCACGGTTCGTTTCGACAAGGGAATCGACATGGGGAGCGTCAAGCTTCCCAACAGGATCGCGAGGGTGGACTCATGGTCCAACTTCAACGAGCCGACCCTGGTTCTGGGACGGCCGGACTCGAGGGAGAAGTACTTTCTCCCCATCGACGTCTGGACCGACAAGAGAGGGGTCGTGAGGGGGTTGTACACCTTCCTCAAGAACCCGAAGTTCTCAGGGACCGACTGCTACCGCAGAAACGTGCGGGACAAGGTTGTCCGCGCACTTCCCACCGACACAGGTGTCACGTTCCGCGTCTTCGGAGACGAGGGCAACGGCGATGTGGTAGACAGGTTTGACCTGTCGAACGAGGACATCCAGGTGGTTCTGGCCGCGTACGAATTCTTCATGGTGCTTTTCAAGAAGCACGTGAAGTACTACCTGCCGGCCACCACGGTGGTCGCGGGCGGCACCAAGCCGGCCGGTGACTCCTCGGTCGCCCCACTCGTGAACGGAGTGGTCGCTGAGACCTCTCCCGACCAGAGTCCGATCGCGGACACCGTCGCCAAGTAAGGCGAACGCATCCTTGGGAGACGAGAAAGCTAAAAGCTAACTCGTCTCCCTCTTTTCTTTTACTAGAAACAAAATTTGTAGCAAAAGAAAAGATATAAAATAAATGCTGTTCCGCCGGATATACATTGCAACAAGCCTTCTTGCCGCAATATATGTCCGGGTGGAAGCGAAAAATGTTTTCGCTTTATGGCGGACAATGTGAACCTTTTAAATCAAGGAGAGCTTCCATGGAGAAGCAAACCAACGATCAGCGAGTCCAGGAAACAAGGAAGATTATCGTCCTCTCCGAGGAGACTCGAAGGCAGGTGGACGCCATCGTCCTCGGATCCATGGGGCACGCTCCAGCAAAGGAGCGCCTCCACACGCCCGCAACCGCGAGTCTCGTGGCAGCGTACGCGCACGCGTACTGCTGAACACCCTCGCCCCCATGGCGAGGGAACTCACAAAAAAGGCGAGATGTATCAACATCCCGCCTTTTTCATGCCCAATACATACAGGATTGACATTTTCGACACAATACGATAATGTGACACTTGTTATGTGTCCTTTTTTAAAAAAGCCTTTTTTAAGGAAAGGAAGCTTATGAACACGCAATATTGGCAAGGAGGAAATCGTGACAAAATATGCCGGAAATTTCAATGAATTTCCCAAAAGCGCATTTCATAAAACAATAAAACGAATCCTTTTGGGCGAAGATCCTTCATACAATTCAGCATTGGCATATTGGAGGCAGAAGCATCAGGATGCCATCAAGGAACTGCGCGGAGAAGGCAAGAGGTTTAAGTCAGAGGAAAAATTTGAGTCATTTGCACAAATCAATAAAAAACTTGAACCTTTGTATGAGGCAGTCAGGCGTGGCGACCTGGCGGAAATTGAGCGCCAAAAAGAAGAAATTGACGCGTGGGCCGAGCGCATGAGAGATAAGTCTCTTACTGTAAGCCCGCAAGCGCGCCAAGTAATTATGGAATGCACTATTGTGAATCTCTATTATTTGGCAATAGCCAAAACCATGATTGCCCTTCTTTTATCCGCAAAGCGCAAGCCATAAAAAACATCGGAGGGCATACATTGATCTTTCAAATATATAGCTTTTTTTCATAATCCCCGCAAATCCCCTTTGTATTGATTAAAATACTAAGGGGATTTTTTAATTGCCCTGCGCTTCTATTGCGCACTATCCCCAGGATTTGATATAATTTATTACAGATATTATTAATAATTTATAAAAATATGCCAGATAGCCCGGAAAAAACAATAGACCTGGCGAAACCGCCAAAAGATAAAAAAACAAAAGAAGCGCCCAAAGAAGTCAAGGGAATACCAAGCGCCACAGTGCCGAAAAAAACAACAAAAGAAGTTGATGAAGCTATTTCTTCCTTAACAGAATCCGATGCAAAAAAAATTCTTGAAGAAAGCAATGATTCTCAAAATGAAGAAGTGGCGCCCGCCACAGGGATAGAGACCGTTATTGCGCCGGAGACAAAAGGCCTGTTTGCTTCATTAAAAGAAAAAAGCAAAAACTTTTTACAAACAATGTATGAAAAAATTAAAAATACGGAAATCGTGCAAAATATTACTGACCGGTATCAGGTATGGAATAACAAACGCCTTAAGGAAAGGACGGATAAAAAAATAAACGATTTAAAGCTGGAAACATCTACGGAAGAGGCAAAAATTACAGAATCCACGCAATCAGCCGAAGAGGCAAAAAATGAAGCTGACAAAGCAAAAATGGCGATAGAAGCAGCCGGGCTGACATTAAGCCCGCAAGATGAGGCGCAACAGCGCGAAGAGATCGCGCAGTATGAAAACGACGCCGAGGCCAGCCGAGAAAAAATATTAACCAACGAGATGGAAGCAAACCGCACGGAAACAATAAGCAAAGAGTTTGAAACAAAAATCAAAGAAGCGCGCAGCCGTCTGGATGGCAGGCTTGAGGCAAAAATGAATTCAAATAATGAGCTTTTGGAAAGCTACAAAATTTCACAAGAATTTTATGTAGAGAAAATAGGGATGTGTAAAAATTTGATTGAGGAACAGAATGGAAATATTGAAAAATTAATTGCTTCGCTTGCCGCTATCAAAAAAAGCGAAGCATCTAAAAAACTTCTTGAAAAAAATATTGTAAAATGCAAAGAAAGAATTCAAAGGCTTAAATACACTTTGAGTGAATATGAAAAATATAATAATGAAGTTACGTCCAAAGCGGACAAGTTAAATCGGGCGAATGCCGATCTCCAGAATAAGCGGGATAAAATTATTGGGGTAGAAAAAATTAAATGGGAAAAGCCAGGGACAAAGCCCGTTGCTTCGAAAATACTTGACGGAGGAGAAATCAGGCTTGATTATGGCGGAGCAAAAACAATACAATTCCAAGGAGACATCTTCACTATTACGGACTCTGCCGGCAAAGCGGAAGAAATTCCTCTTGATAAAGCCAAGGACGCGCTTATTAAGCAATTTCAAGGATTATCTGCGGATGAATTAAGAAAAGGCGGGGTATCGGAAAAATTTATTGCCAGAATCCAAGCGCTTGAAAAAGCGACAAATCCGGAAGCAACAAAAGAAAAAAGCTTTAAAGCAAAAGATGTTCTTGCGCAATGGAATGAGCATGTTGGCAGCAAATCGCCGTTTAGTCATTTTGCCATTGAAAGCGGAGAAGATCCGGATCAAAATCTGGCTGATCCTGAAGGCGCAAGGAAATTTATTGAAAATAAGATTAAGGCTGGAGCGCCGGAGTCTATAAAAAAATTCGGCGGCATACCAAAACTCATACTGAACCAAGTTGATGCGTTTGTAAAAAAATTACAACAATAATTCCTTAAATATCATTATTATGAAAGCGCCAAATATAAAAAAACTTATTCAGCAAGTGCAGGCATCCATTACCAAATCCGACAAAATGATAAAAGAATCCAAGCCCCTGATTGAAAAAATGAATAAAGAAACGGCTGTGGCGGAAAAAGAGCATACCCAAAAACAACAAAGTATTGATCAAGATATTATTAAAATAACTCAGGATATGGATAAGGCAACAGTTCAATATGTAAAAGATACGGAATAGTTTAAAATTATTTAATACATAAAAAGCTCGCTTTTTCAAGCGAGTTTTTTAAATACAATAATATTCCAATCCCTGATACCCGATTACTGATTACTGATTACCTGTTACTGATCCCTGATACCTGATTCCTTTTCTCTCCATTCTTCAATTTTTTTATGGTTTCCCGACAAAAGTATTTTTGGCACGCGCCATACCTTTTTAACCCCTCCTCGCCTCCCCTTCGTAAGGGGAGGAGTCTTAAATTTCCCCTCCTTACCAAGGAGGGGTGAGGGGAGGTGTGACGGATAAAACACTTCCGGCCTCGTATATTGCGGATATTCTTTATAATCCAAATCTTTTGAAAACGTTTCATTTTTTAAAGCGTCTTTATGTCCGACAACCCCGGGGATATGGCGGGCAATGGTTTCAAGCAAAATCATTGCGGGAATTTCTCCCCCTGCCAAAACGTAATCACCGATAGAAATTTTTTCATCAACAAGCCTGTCGACACGAGCGTCAAAGCCTTCATACCTTCCGCATAATAATACTACCCGCTTATATTTTGATAATCTTTCCGCATCCCGCTGGGTGTATCTCTTGCCCGAAGGCGTAAGCATGATTATACGCGAATTTAGAATTTGGAATTTGGAATTTGGAATTTTTAAAGCCCTAAGGGCTTTGGCGATCGGCTCGATCTTAAGAATCATCCCCGGGCCTCCGCCATATAGACGGCCATCCACGGATTTGTGCGCGTCGTTTTTCTCCGCGTATTTTCTTAAATCGTGAATGCGAACGTCAATGAATTTCTTTTCCATGGCGCGATGCAAAATCGTTTCGGAAAAATACGATGTAAATATTTTTGGAAAAATTGTTATTATATCAAAACGCATTTGAATATGAATTAAGAATTATGAATCAAGAATTAAGGAAAATATATATATATCAACATCCCTTAATTCTTAATTCTTGCTTCTTGATTCTCGTCTATCAAAACACAAAACTCCGCATTACTGCGGAGCCTGTGTTTTAAAAAAAATTTATCTTAAATTTTGAGGTCATCAACGACTGAAGTATCAGTATCTTCTCTTCGATCTTCTCTTCGTGGTGGTCTCATTGAACCTTCTGGTTCATAAATCTTGAGGTTTACTCTCGCATTATTCTTAGCACCTACAATTTTAAGCAAGGTGCGGATTGAGCGAGCAGTCTGGCCTTGTCGGCCAATGACATAACCCATATCTGCTTGATTAATGTGGAGGGTGAGTAAAACTCCCATCTCGTCAACCGTTCGTTCAACTTTCACATCCTCTGGATGTGATACGATCGCTTGGACGATTGTTTCCACAAACTCTTTATCTTTGTGCTCAGCCATATCAATATATCTTAATTATAAGCCTTTGTGCTTCCAGTACTGTTGACCAATAACAGTCTGGGCATTTATCCCAAATAACTTGGAATGTAAAATAACAATCTTACATATAACATTCTACCATAAATACAAATTTTGTCAAGTACGTACTAAATTTTATCTAATTTTAAATAATATATAATATTTTATGCCTTTGGCGCTTCTTGTTTTGGCGCTTCCTTGCTCGCTTCACCCTCTTTTTGCTTTTTCTTGTGCTTAATCTTTATTTTCGGCCCGCTTACAATATTCTGAATCACCATGAGATTATGTACTGAAGGGGAGAGCTGCGCACCCTTTGAAATCCAATGTAAAACACGCTCTTTTTCCACATTGCATACCTTTGATCTTGGATTATAATTGCCCAAAAGTTCTAAATAGGTGCCAAAAGTATCCCTTGCTTTTTCGGACACTATAATTCTATATGAAGGATAATTCTTTCTGCCAATCCGCGAAAATCGTATCATCAACATAATAAATATAATAAATAAATAATAAACCCGCGAGTGGATCTTATGTATAAGATAATATAATACGGGCTAAAAAATGTCAACAGCCGCACTCGTACATTTTGCTGTTATATAAAAACCCCTTGATGTTTTTTCAAGGGGTTATCCCGCATTATGGGGGATTATATGAAACGCAGCCAAGAGTGTCGCCTGAAAAATCTATTCCAGAAACATCGGGTCCGGGAGACGGAATCACGGGTCCGTTCACAAAAAGATACATTAATATATAGATGGCGTCGGAAATATCAATCTCCCCGTCGTCGTTTACATCTTCGGAATCATCGCACGTTCCATGTGTCGGATCAATGAAAAGATCCAAAAGAATAAAAACGGCATCGGAAATATCATGAATACCGTCAGCATTCGCGTCACCCCGAAGAAACGGAATATAGACCGTGGTACCGGTGGGCTTGACAATGGCAAATGGGGAAAGATTGTTCACCTTCCCCTCTACCTCATCCACCGAGGGATACACTGCTGTTGTGGCATCCTGCCAGGTGGTTCCGGTATAGTGAAATATTTTATTCTGAAGATCCTCAACCTCATCTACCGGGTCGGCATCATCATACGCAAGGGTAACAACAATATTTCCGCTGAATGTGGCGGTTGTCTGGATATCAAAATATCTTCCGCCGTTCACCTGAAGGTCGCCGGGCAGCGGGGGGTTGCTGGAAGTGCGGACATCCACAGTTACCTCTCCTGCGCCAGTAACGTTCTTAAAATCCAAGACAACTTCATCTCCTATGCTGACGGTGGTATTTGCTCCCGCCACGGTCTGAAAACCGGTCTGTATCTGGCGCACACGATAATTTCCCGTGTCGGCAATTAAGAGGTCGCCGTTTGCAAGACATCCCACTCCATAGGGGAAAATGTGCTCGCCATCAAGCGCCCATTGGTTGTCTCCGGTAAACCCCGGAATGCCGTTGCCGGAAAGAGTTTCAATTATATTTGTAGCAAAAGTGATGCAACGGATAATATGATTTCCAGAATCGGCTACAAGCAGCCTATTGTCGGGTGTGAGCTCAAGCTTGCTTGACTGCTCGGCGTCAAAATAAAACTGCGCCAGTGTGGCAAGCCCTCCGTCGCCGAAATATCCTGCCGAACCTGTTCCGGCAAATACCGAAATGATACCGAAAGTATCCACTTTTCGTATCCGGTGGCGCGCCATTTCCAGAATATACATCGTCCCGTCTTGTGCCACGGCAACATCACCTGGCTCTGAAAGCCCGGCATTGACAGCGGGGCCTCCATCTCCCTCCTCGGTTCCTTTTTTTGAGGAATCACCGGCAACAATTGAGGCATTTCCGCTCATCTCTATCTTGTATATAATCCCCAAGATCTGGTCTGCTATATAGAGATTATTTCCAGAATCAACTGCCGCGCCACGAGGGTACGAAAGCGGATTCTCTCCAATGTTCATGGTAACTATGATGTTATTTACATCAACCGCTCGTATAACATGGTTTCCCGCGTCAGCAATATAGGTATTGCCCAACGAATCGCGAACGACATCCGACGGATTATTCAGTTCCGCGTCAACGGCAAGCCCTTCGTCGCCAGAGTATCCCGGCATGCCTCTGCCGGCAAATGTGGAAATAATCCCCGCCGAGTCAACTTTCCGGACGCGATTGGCATCGTTGTCAACGACAAGATAGCTCCCGTCGCTTAAACCGAACACAGAAACAGCATTCTTCACGCTTGCATTCACCGCAGGGGCATTGTCGCCCAAGTCATCGTACGCTCCAATTCCGGCGCTTGTTTTCAAAATGCCGTCTTGCGAAAATCCCCGGCCGCACATACATGCCACAATCACCACGAATACTCGCCGCTTCATACAACACCTCCGAAAAAAAAGTTGTAAGGAACCATCATAAAGAGCAAGGGGATTTAAAACAAAATCCACATATACCATACCATATCCGCGGATAAAAAACAATTATTTGACAATTTTTTCCGCTTCTTCCATCTTCAGGCTCAAAATTTTAGATACCCCGTCATCTCCCATAGTCACCCCGTAGAGAATCACCGCCCGATACATAGTCGCCCGATTATGCGTAACCACCACAAATTGTGTTTTGTGAGAAAGGTCGTCCAAAATAGCGGCAAAGCGCTCGGAATTGGCTTCATCTAAAGCCGCGTCAACTTCATCCAATACGACAAATGGCGGGGGATTGTTGGCGATGATCGCGGATATCAAAGCAATGGATGTAAGCGCGCGCTCGCCGCCCGACATCATATTTATGCTTTTTAATTTCTTTCCCGGTGGGGTCGCGATAATTTCAACCCCCTTAATTACTTTTTCAGAACTTCCGCGGAGCATTTTTTTAATTATCTCATCCTCTTCCTGCGCTTCATCAACAGCTTCAACCCCCTCCATGGCCAGCTCCATTTCTTTTTCTTTTTTTTCTTCCTTCTCCGACTCCTTGATTAAAACAAGCTCCGCCTTGCCGCCATGGAACAATACTTTAAAAAATTTCTGGAATTCGCAATTGATATTTTTGAATGAGGCATTGAACTCATGGTGTATGGTATTATCTAATTCAATAATAATGGTTTTTAAAGATTCTATGGATTTTGAAAGGTCATTGCATTGCGTATCTAAAAAATCATACCGCTCCTTTGTTTCTTTATATTCTTTCACGGTTTCAAGATCTATGCCTCCGATGAGATCAAGCTGATGCTTAAAATTATGTATTTGTCGCATGAGCTCATCCGTGCTCACGTGTTCTTCTTTATAATCCTTAAGCCATGACTCGTCTTTTAATTCCTGTTTAATTTCAAGCATTATATCTTCCACTCTCGTATCGTGCTTGGCAAGCTCAATTCTTATATCGCTTAATTGCCTTGAAATGCCGTTATATTCATTTTGTTTTGACTGGAATTTTCTCTGCAATTCAAAAAATTTTCCTTTTTTTTGCTCTTCGCTTTGATTAAAATTAACAAATTCTTTTTTTGCCGCATCCAAATCAATATCCAATTTTTTTAATTTTTCAATCACTTCTCGCGCCTTTTTCATAAGCTCGGAATCGGGCTCCTGCGGAATTTGTTTTTCCACTTTCGGTTTTTCTAAATTTCCCACAAGCCGCGTTATGCTATCGGATACTTCCTGAAATTTGATCTTGAGCGCCTGAAATTCTCCAAGTGTTTTTGCCGAAGAAAAAACGCGGAAAAAATCTTTATGCAGCCGATCCACTTCTTTAAGTTTTTCCAAAACCTGATCAAGCTGAAGCGGAACCACGCGCGCGATTTCTTTATGCTTTAATAGCTCTATTTTATTTTCCAAAATAAGCTGCTCTTCTTTTACTATATT
>LBUD01000007.1 GCA_000992395.1 Parcubacteria group bacterium GW2011_GWA2_38_13
AAAAAATATAAAATTTTACTTATTGAGGATGACGCCGATCAGATCTTAATGTACCAAACAAAATTTGAAAAGGATGGATATGAATTTATTTCGGCCAATAATGGGACAAAAGGATTGGAACTTGCCAAAAAAGAAAAGCCTGATATTATACTTTTGGATATTGTTATGGATGAGATGGATGGCATAGAGGTTTTAAAAAGAATAAGAGCGGATGAAGAGACCAGCGATCTAAAAGTTATTTTATTGACCAACCTTGTGGTTAAAGAAAAAATAGACGAAGGCAAAAAATTTGGCGCGTTGGATTATATTATCAAATCACAAGTGGAGCCAAGCAACCTGGTGAAACGAGTGCGGAAATTTTTAAAAAATTGATAATAACATTATATTGTTATTCCTTTTGAACCTCCAAAAGGCAAAATTATTTTATTTATAGAAGATGATAATGATTTGGTTGACATGTATCATATGGTTTTTGATGATAATGGTTATTATTTTTTATCGACTTCGGATATAGAAACTGGTTTAATGTTTTGTAAAGGTAAAACAGAAAAGCCAAATATCGTGCTTTTAGATATTTTGTTGCCTTCTAAAAATAAAGAGATTGACAAGGAGGGCTTTAAATTTTTAGAGCAATTGAAAAAAGATCCTAAGACAAAAGATATCCCGGTGGTTATTTTGACGAATTTAGACACAGGCGAGGATATGAAAAGAGGCATGGATCTTGGTGCTGAAGATTATATTATCAAAGCCGGCCATTCTCCGCAGGTAGTTTTGAAAAGAGTGGAGAAGGTATTGGAAGAATCTAAGAAAAAAAAGTGATAGTGGATGACTATAAGATTTTTAAACCATATTTTTATGGTTTTTTTAATTATTACAAATTCTTGACTAATAATATATTTTATGATATTATAAATATATAAATTATCATATTAGTCTATAATATATATTTTTAAGCTTAAATTAGCAATTATATGGAAGAAGAAAAATCCATTTTAAACAAAATCATACAAAGCAAGATATCAAAAGACGCATATAATTATAATGCGAACGATATCTTATCGCTAATATTCAATAATTTATCCGAAAAGGAAAAAGAAATTATTGTGCGAAGATTTGGCCTGGAAGGCGGGGAACGCCAAACACTGGAAGAGATCGGACAAAAACATAATATTACCCGGGAGAGAATACGGCAAATACAATCTTCGGTGATTAAAAAAATTAAAACCCTTCAAGACTTGCAAGAACAGCTTTCAAGCTTTAACAACATTGTAAAAAGAATATTAAGCGAATACGGAGGCATTATGGAAGAAAATCATCTTTTGGATGAGCTTTTGAGATATTCGGAAAACACTCCGGAGTTTCGGCAAGCTACAACATTTATAATTTCTGAGCTTTTGGATGATGAAATTGAAAAGGTGAAAAAAACAGAAAATCTTCTTGGCGGATGGAAATTAAAAATGCTGAATTTGGAAATTACGCATGAAGTCATAAAAACACTTCGTGAAATTATTGAAAATGAAAATAAGCTTCATCAAATAGAAGAGCTTATTGAAAAATTTAGAAATCATGGTTATTTTAATGAAAATCAAGAAAAAATATTGTCACCATTTTATAATCAGTTAAACGGTGATAGCGAAGATAAAGAAAGGCTTGAAAAACTCGTTTTGTCTCATTTGAATATCAGTAAAAATATTGATAAAAATATTTTAAATGAATGGGGCGTAAAAGACTGGCCAACCGTAACACCGAAAAGAATGGGTGATAAAGTATTTCTTGTTTTGAAAAAAAGCGGAAAGCCAATGCATTTTACGGAAATAACCAATGCTATAAACTTGGTTAATTTTGATAAAAAAATAGCTTATCCCGCCACCATACACAATGAACTTATTTTAGATGATCGTTTCGTGCTTGTAGGAAGGGGTATTTATGCGTTAAAAGAATGGGGGTATGAAAGGGGTACGGTAACGGATGTTATAACGGAAATTTTAACTGAAAAAAAACAGGCATTATCCAAAGAACAGATAGTAAACGAGGTTTTAAAGAAACGAATCGTGAAAAAAAGCACAATTTATCTCGCATTGACAAATAAAAATAAATTTAAAAAAGTTGGAGATTTATACGCCTTGGCAGATAAGTAAATTCGTTTTAGAATATAATAAGGCGGATAATATTTGGGTATAAAAATCCAAAAAAATAAAAATTTCCTTGTATGTTTACATTTTTTGATTTTGATACAATAAGCAGAATTTCAAGCGATCCATTGACATTTTTACTCTTTTTCGCTGGAAAATTTTGGTATATGCTTGTAATTTGGGGCATCCTCTATCTTGTCCCAAATGTCTGGTTGCTCTATGTGCGCGGAAAAAATATTAAAAAAAAAACATATTCGCTTTTGGCCATTGATATTCCAAAAGATAATGAGCAGTCTCCAAAAGCGTGTGAAAGCATCTTTTATCAGCTCTCGGGCGTTCCATCAACTCCAAGTTTCGTAGACAAATGGAGAGATGGAGTTGTGCCCGAGAGTTTTAGTTTGGAGATAGTCAGTATGGGAGGTTATATCCAATTTTTGATGCATACGCCAACCGCTTTTCGCGACTTGGTGGAAGCATCAATATATGCGCAATATCCTGAAGCTGAAATCGTAGAAGTGGAAGACTATGCCATGAAAACACGAGGCTTAAAATTTCCAAACGAAGAATATGATTTGTGGGGCACGGAATACCAGCTAAAAAACAAGCAATGCTTTCCTCTGCGAACCTATGTGGAATTTGAGCATCAGCTCTCGCAGGAATTCAAAGACCCCATGGCTTCGCTTATGGAAGCCATGAGCGCAATTGGGCCCGATGAACAGATATGGATGCAATATGTCATAACTCCCGCAAATTCAAAATGGACGGATGGGAGTGACAATGAAATGAAAAAAATATTGGGAGAAAAGGTTAAATCAAAAAAAACCATATTGGATAATTTAACAGATATTCCTCTTCACCTCTTGCGTACATTAGGAGACATTAATGTACTATTAAGCCCCCAAACTACAAAAGAAAAAGATAAACAGGACAAGCGGTTATATTTGAGCCCAAGCGAGAGAATGACAGTTGAAGCAATAGGAGCGAAATCCGGCAAACAAGGTTTTCATACTAAGCTTAGGCTCATATACATTGCGCGTAAAAGCGCTTATACTAGATGCAGAGGAACATTTCCTATCGCTGGAGCTTTAAAGCAATTTGGCGCGGTTGGCTGGAACGAATTTCAAGGGCATAAACGTAAATTTTTTATTTTTGATAATTCATACGGTCCAAGGGGGGATTTGGTTATTTTTTCAAATTTAAGAAATAGCATAAGAAAGAATAGAATGTTGCGTTTATACAGAAGCCGTGCGTTTTTGCTTGAGCCCGGATACTATGGAAAAATTCTTAACACTGAAGAATTGGCAACGGTATATCACTTCCCGGTGATGACCGTGAAAACGCCGTTTGTCAAGCGCACGGAATCGAAAAAATCAGAACCGCCGGTATCTCTGCCAATTGAAATTAAAGAAAGGTGACTGCCGAGTATGGAATAATATAAAAAAATATTTATGGAAAATACCAAAGAACAAAAAATTGTGTTTTTTGCAAAAACAAATTTTCGCAATAAATTTGTAAAATTTGGAATTAAAACCGATGATCGCCGGAGGCACATGTATCTTATGGGAAAAACCGGTATGGGTAAAACCACGGTTATTGAAAATATGATCATTCAAGATATTCAGGAAGGAAGAGGCGTGGCTCTTGTTGACCCGCATGGCGATATAGCTGAAAAAATTCTTGATTTTATTCCTGCGAACAGAATCAATGATGTTGTATATTTTAATCCTTCTGATTTTGAATTTCCCATTGCTTTCAATGTGATGGAAACGGTTGCGCAAGAGCATAAGCACCTTATTGCATCAGGAATGGTGGGAGTTTTTAAAAAACTTTGGGCTGATTCTTGGGGGCCTCGCTTGGAATACGTGTTGCGTAATGCCATTTTGGCTCTTTTGGATTATCCCGGAAGCACTCTTTTGGGCGTTATGAGAATTCTTGTAGATAAAAATTACCGAAAGAAGGTAATTGCAAAAATTAAAGATCCAGTTGTAAGATCGTTTTGGGTTGAAGAATACTCAAAGTACCCTGACCGATTTCAGGCAGAAGCTATTGCTCCAATTCAAAATAAAGTGGGACAATTTTTATCTACGGCGCTTATCCGCAATGTTGTCGGGCAAGTAAAATCAACCATAAATATTCGCGAGATAATGGATAAAAAAAAGATTCTTATTATGAATCTTTCCAAAGGCAGGGTTGGAGAAGATTCATCGGCATTATTAGGCGCGATGATGATCACGAAGATACAATTGGCAGCTATGAGCCGGGTTGATATTCCTGAAACAGAAAGGCAGGATTTTTATCTCTATGTAGATGAATTCCAAAACTTTGCTACTGAAAGTTTTGCCAATATTCTTTCCGAAGCTAGAAAATATCGTTTAAATCTTATTATTGCGCATCAGTATATTGAACAGTTAGATGAAAAAGTAAGCGCGGCGGTATTCGGCAATGTAGGGACAATTATGTGCTTTCGCGTTGGAGCAGCCGACGCGGAATTTTTAGTAAAAGAATTTACTCCGTTTTTTGAAGAAGATGATTTGGTGAATTTGACAAAGTATGATATTTATATGAAACTCATGATAGATGGCGTTTCATCATCGCCATTTTCAGCATCTACTCTTATGCCATTATCGGAAAAAGAAAAACAACATAATGCGCAAAAAATAATAGCTGTTTCTCGCGAGAGATACAGTAAGCCAAAAGATGAAGTTGAAGACAAAATCGCCCGGTGGTCAAGCTTAAATGATGAAACCAACGATGATTTGGAAGAAAAAAAATTTGAAAAAAAAGCGTATGCAAAAAATGTTTCTCCTGTAGCGCTGGCTGAAACCTTAAAAGATAATGCAATGGATGCGAAGTCAAAGATTGCGATTGACGCTAAAAACAAAAATTATGTTGTAGAGTGCTACGATTGTGGAAATCCCACAGAAGTCCATTTCAAGCCAGATGGCATTCGGCCGGTATATTGCAAAGAATGTTTTAAAAAAATACGGCAAAACGCAATACGTTCGGAATCGGGTGATGAGGCAGAAGACGAAGAAGTAAAAGAAAAAAAGGCGCACGTGCCTGAGATATCCTTATCGGATGCATTAAGCCTTGAACCTGTGCTATTCCATAATAAAAAACCTGCGGAAGACAAAACCATACAAAAAACTAATTTACAAAATTCATCTGAGGAAAAAATTCCAGCCCAAAAAAGCGGACCAAAAATATTAAGACAAGGAGAAATGGCGAAGTTTTGATACTATGAAAATATCAATGATAGGCACGGGGTATGTGGGTTTGACAACGGGGGTATGTTTTGCGCACCTTGGGCATCATGTCATATGCCAAGACATTGATGAGAAAAAAATCCAGAAATTAAAAAACAATGAAAATGTTATATATGAACCAGATCTTGATGCGTTTATTCACAATGGATTAAAATCAGGAAATCTTGAATTCACTCATGACATGGCCAAGGCGGTACAGCAAAGCGATATAATATTTATTTGTGTTAACACTCCGCCCAAACCAGACGGGCATGCTGATTTGAAATATGTTGAACAGGTGGCGCGCGACATAGCCAAGCATATGAATGGCTATAAAGTTATTATTGATAAAAGCACGGTACCGATTAGAACTGCTGAAAAAGTAAAAGAAACCATCAACAAATATTCAAAAGGGGACTTTAAATTTGATATTGTTTCAAATCCTGAATTCTTGCGTGAAGGCCATGCTGTTTACGATATCCTTCATCCAAACAGAATTGTTATCGGAGTAGAAAATGCCCGTTCCCGGGACATGATGCTGGAATTGTATACATCTTTTCAAAATACGCCGATTAAAATTACATCTATAAAAAGCGCGGAACTTATCAAGCATGGCGCCAATACATTTCTTGCCACAAAAATATCATTTGCCAATCTTATCGCCGAGGTGTGTGAAAGCGCCGGCGCAAACGCGAAAGAAGTTTTGGAGGCTATTGGGCTCGATGAGCGTATTGGTAAATATTTTTTAAATCCGGGGATAGGTTTTGGGGGAAGTTGTTTTCCAAAAGACATAAAGGCGTTTAAAAAAACTTTGGAAATTTTTGGCATAAACCACTCATTAATAGATTCCATAGAAGACATAAATAACCGTGCCGTAGACAGGTTTATTAAAAAAATTGAAAAAGAACTTTGGGTGCTGGACGGGAAACGCATTGCCGTGTTGGGTCTTGCATTTAAGCCAAATACCGATGATATCAGAAATTCACCCGCAATAAAAATCATAGACGCATTGAAAAAAGAAGGTGCAAAAATTTGTGCGCATGACCCAAAGGCCATGGAAAAAGCTAAGGAAATTTTTAACGACATTGATTACGCCGATAATTTTTATGAATGTGTCCGAGGATGCGACGCGCTTGTATTGTGCACTGAATGGGATGAATATAAAAAAATAGATTTTAATGAATTAAAAAAATTATTAATTACTCCGATTATTTTTGACGGGAGAAACATTATAGATAAAAAAATAGCGAGTGATAATGGTTTCGTATATTTTGGTATTGGGGGTTAATGATGTTGACAGAAATTATATATATGGTACTATATTAGCACTCTTATCTATAGAGTGCTAATTCATAACAAATATAAATAAAATATAATAATTTATTATGAATCCCAATAATTTTACATTTAAAGTCCAGGAAACCCTTCAAAAATCAGTACAATTAGCTGTTGAAATGGGCCATCAGCATGTGACCCCGTTTCATGTTGCGTATATAATTCTGTCCCAAGATGATAATGTGGCAACAGCCATATTGAATAAATTGGAAATTAATAAACTGAAGCTTAATAATGACATTGAAATAATTTTTGAAAAATATCCAAAAATTTCAGGAAGCACTCTTTTGCCATTTTTAAGCAACGACTTGAACAAGGTATTAGTTCAGGCGGAAAAGATAGCCCACGGATTTCATGATGAATTTGTAAGTATTGAGCATTTATTATTGTCTTTTTTGGAAATTGAATCTGATCTAAAAAAACTTTTTGAAAAACATAAAATTACTTCACCGGCCGTACTGAATGTAATAAAAGAAGTGCGCGGAAATCAACGCGTTACCGATCAGGATCCCGAAAGCAAATATCAAGCATTAAATAAATATGCTCAAAATCTTACTGAAATGGCGCGCCTTGGCAAACTTGATCCGGTTATAGGGCGTGATAAAGAAATCAGAAGAGTAATGCAGGTGTTATCAAGAAAGAAAAAAAATAATCCCGTTTTAATCGGAGAACCTGGAACCGGAAAAACAGCAATTGTGGAAGGCTTAGCGCAAAGAATTGTCGCCGGCGATGTTCCGGAAAGCATAAAAAACAAAGAAGTCATATCGCTTGATATGGGGTCATTGCTTGCAGGAACAAAATTCAGAGGCGAATTTGAAGAACGCCTCAAGGCTGTTTTAAAAGAAATCGAATCAGCTGCCGGGAAAATAATACTTTTTATTGATGAGCTTCATATTATTGTCGGCGCCGGCGCTTCAGAGGGCGCTATTGACGCATCCAATATGTTAAAGCCCGCGCTTGCACGGGGGACTTTACATACTATTGGCGCAACAACCATCAAAGAATATCATAAACACATTGAAAAAGACGCCGCGCTTGAAAGGCGGTTCCAGCCGGTTATGACAGCTGAACCCTCAAGTGAAGATTCCATCGCGATTTTGCGCGGTATTAAAGAAAAATATGAATTGCACCACGGGGTAAAAATAACCGATTCTGCAATAGTCGCTGCTGTAAAATTATCCGAGCGATACATAACCGACAGATTTTTACCCGATAAAGCCATTGATCTTATTGACGAAGCCACATCAGCGCTTCGCATGGAAATTGATTCTATGCCGGATGAGCTTGATGCGTTAAAAAGAAAAATTACCCAGCTGATGATTGAAAAAGAAGCATTAAAAAAAGAAAAGGCACCGAAAGAAAAAATTCTTGAAATTGAAAAAAAACTTGCTGATATAAAGGAACAATCCAATAGAATTGAGGTGCAATGGAGATCGGAAAAAGATCATATTGATAAAATAAAAAAGAACAGGGAAGAAATAGACAGGCTTAAAGTACTGTCTGAAAAATACCAAAGAGAAGGTGAATTGGATAAAGTAGCCGAGATTAAATATGGAAAAATTCCAACAATGGAAAAAGAAATAAAAACAGCGTCAGAAAAATTATCAAAAGTGCAGAAAACCCAAAAAATATTAAAAGAAGAAGTAACCGATGAAGATATCGCTGAAGTAGTTTCGCGCTGGACGAATATTCCTGTCATAAAAATTTTAGAAGGCGAATCGGAAAAATTATCCCATCTTGAAGACAGCTTGAAAAAAATAGTTATCGGACAAGACGATGCCGTAAAAATAGTCGCGAATGCCGTACGCAGATCTCGAGCCGGAATTTCAGAAGAAAATAAACCGATTGGTTCTTTTATATTTTTGGGCCCGACCGGAGTAGGGAAGACGCAACTCGCCAAGGCTTTATCGCAAATAATGTTTGATACGGAAAAATCTCTTATACGGCTTGATATGTCGGAATATATGGAAAAACATTCGGTATCAAAAATAATAGGATCTCCGCCCGGGTATGTTGGATATGATGAAGGCGGACAGCTGACGGAAATCATACGAAGACGCCCGTATTCAGTGATACTTTTTGATGAAATAGAAAAGGCCAGCTCGGATATTTTTAATATTCTCTTGCAAATCCTTGATGATGGCAGGCTTACGGATTCAAAGGGCAGGACAGTCAATTTTAAGAATACGATAATTATTATGACATCGAATCTTGGTTCGGATATTATCAAAGATTACGCCTTAGGGTTTTCCGACAAGCCAAGAACCGAAGAAGTGGATCAGGGCGTGATGGAAGAAAGAATCCGCGATATGCTGTATAAACAATTTAAACCGGAATTTCTTAACCGAATAGATGAAATGATAATTTTCCATTCTTTGAATAAAGATGTAATATATAAAATTATAGAAATCCAGCTTGAAGATGTTGCCAGAAGAATAAAGGAAAAATCAATAAAAATCCAATTCACTGAAAATATTAAAGAATTTATCGCCAACAAGGGCTACGATCCGACATTCGGCGCCCGCCCGATAAAACGCGCTATACAGACGCATGTTTTAGACCAGCTCGCGATGAAAATTGTTACGGGAAAAATAAAGGCTGATGATTCAATACTTATTGATTATGACAAGAAAAATGTTATTATAAAAAAGAATGAATCTCGATCAGTTGTGAAAGTATTATAAAACAATGAATGCGTCAAAATCCAAAATTTTGGTCGCCATGTCCGGAGGCGTTGATTCATCGGTTGCGGCAGCCTTGCTCACAAAGCAAGGTTTTGCCGTTGCCGGGGCCTATATGAAAAATTTTTCCCAGGAATCGTGGAAAGGAATTATACATAAAGAATGCCCATGGGAACAGGATGTTAAAGACGCAAAAAGAGTATGCGCCATGCTTGGGATTCCATTTATGAGTTTTAATTTTGAAAAAGAATATGAGAAAAAAGTAATTGATTATTTTTTTTCCGAATACAAAGCCGGCAGAACGCCGAATCCCGATATTATGTGCAATAAAGAAATTAAATTTAAAATTTTTTTAGATAAAGCGAAAAAATTAGGGTTTGATTATATTGCCACGGGTCACTATGTACAATTGAAAAAAATTAAAAAATTACGAATTACGAATTACGAATTATTGAAAGGAAGAGATCCTAAAAAAGACCAGTCGTATTTTCTTTATACGCTTACTCAAAAACAACTGAAACACTGCTTATTTCCTGTAGGCGATTACACCAAAAAAGAAGTCAGAAAACACGCGAAAAAATTTAATCTCGCTAATGCTGAGAAAAAAGATTCGCAAGGTATTTGTTTTGTCGGTCATGTAAATATCCATGATTTTCTCAAACAAAGGATCAAGGAAAAAAAAGGAAAAATTGTAGATACGAATGGACGCATACTTGGCGAGCATAAAGGTGTTTGGTATTATACAATCGGCCAGCGCCATGGAATAGGGCTTGGCGGCGGAATACCGTATTATGTATTAAAAAAAAATATAAAAAAAAATCAGCTAGTTGTAACACAAGGAAAAACCAAGGATATTTATCAAAAAAATTTGTCAATAAAAAAAATTCATTGGATAGGCAAGGCGCCAAAACTCCCCTTACGATGCACGGCAAAAATCCGCTATCAGCAATCAGACCAACGCTGTTTGCTTGATGTTTTGGGTAGGGGATTTGTAGTAAATTTTATTAAGCCGCAATTTGCTGTGGCAAGTGGCCAATCGGTTGTTTTTTATAAAAAAGACGTAATGCTTGGCGGAGGGATAATTCATAATGTAAAATTTAAAAATCAAAATGAAAAATGACATATAAAAATTATTCAATATATTGAGATGATTTTTTTAACCTTACATTGTCATTTTAATTTTTGATACCTGCCTGCCGGCAGGCAGGTTTACATTTTGATTTAAATGCACTAAGATGCGGGTATATTAATAATATATCTTATTTTATATTAATTGTATGGACAAAAAATACTATGATGAAAAAATCAGAAAAATACCAAATTTTCCAAAAGAGGGGATTTTATTTTATGACATAACAACGCTACTTGAAGACCCGCGCGCGTTTCAATCCTGCATTGACGATCTCTATGATTATTTTAAATTTGATAATATAGATAAAGTTGTTGGAATTGACGCGCGTGGATTTCTTTTAGCATCTACTTTGGCGTATAAGCTTGGAGCCGGAGTTTCTATTGTGCGGAAAAAAGGAAAATTACCATACAAAACAAAATCATCACAATACGAAAAAGAATACGGATCCGATACTTTAGAGATGCATGAAGATGCTATAAAACCGGAGGAAAAAGTAATTATTATTGATGATCTTTTAGCAACCGGCGGAACTATTCTTGGATCCATAGATTTAGTAAAACAAATGGGCGGTGAAATTATTGGGATCGGCTGTATCATAGCGCTTACTTTTTTACCTGGTCTGCAAAAGCTCCGTGAGCTCGGATATAAAGTGAGCTATTTAATTGATTATGATAATGAAAAAATTTCAAGTAATATAAAAATAGGAATTATCGGCGGGTCAGGGCTTGATGACCCGGAGTTTTTACAAAATTATTCCCAGATTGACGTTGATACTCCCTACGGAAAGCCGTCGTCATTATTAATCACGGGAAAACTCAACGGAGTTGAGGTAGTATTTTTATCAAGGCACGGCAAGGATCACTCCATAATGCCGACAAGGGTTTTGTATCAGGCAAACATATGGGCGCTCAAGGAAATCGGATGCACGCATATAATCGCCACAACCGCATGCGGATCATTGCGGGAATATATAAAACCCGGAGATTTTGTTTTTCCCGATCAATGTATTGATGCGACAAAACAAAGGGCTTTGACTTTTTTTGAAGACAAGGTTGTTCATACACCCTTAGCTGATCCGTTTTGTCAGCAATTAAGAAATATTTTATCTGATACAGCCAAAGCCATATCGCTTCCTTGTCACAATAAAGGAACAGTTATAACTATTGAAGGCCCGCGATTTTCAACACGAGCGGAGTCCAATATGTACCGGCTTTGGAGCGCGGATGTTATTAATATGTCAACCTGTCCTGAAATGGCATTGGCACGCGAACTTGGAATGTGCTATCAGCCCATTGCCATGTCAACGGACTATGATTGCTGGAAGGAAAATGAAACGCCGGTAACATTTGAAATGGTGATGGAAAAAATGAAACAAAATTCCGAAAATGTAAAAAAATTAATTATTCTTGCATTGCCAAAAATTCAATTTACGGAATGTGTGTGTAAAAAATCCGATTAATTAAATATTTCTGTCATTGCGATCCGCCAGCAGGCGGAGAAGCAATCTACTTGTATAAATATTAGATTGCCACGTCGCCTTAAGGCTCCTCGCAATGACAGTTCTTAGACAGCTTGAGAAATTTATAATAGTAAATTGACTAATATATTATTTTTATCTATAGTATATTTATATGACATCGCAAGAATTGCGTGAAAAATATTTGCAATATTTCAAAAGCAAAGGGCATGCAATAATACCCTCTGCTTCTTTAATTCCGGATAATGATCCGAGCGTGTTATTTACCACTGCGGGCATGCACCCATTAATTCCGTACCTATTAGGCGGAAAACACCCTGAAGGAAAAAAATTATGTAATGTACAAAAATGCGTAAGAACAGGAGATATAGACGAAGTGGGGAACACAACCCATCATACGTTTTTTGAAATGCTTGGCAATTGGTCTTTGGGCGATTACTTTAAAAATGAAGCAATAGAAATGAGTTTTAATTTTTTGACTAAAGAATTACATCTTCCCTTGGATCGGCTGGCATGTAGCGTTTTTGAAGGCGACAACGACGCGCCTCGCGATAACGAGTCTGCTGATATTTGGGAAAAGCTTGGAGTTTCAAAAGATAGAATTGCGTATTTACCAAAAGATGATAATTGGTGGGGTCCGGCCGGCACGACTGGTCCTTGCGGTCCGGATTCGGAAATGTTTTATTGGACCGACGATACGGTATTGGCTCCAAAAAAATTTGATTCAAAAGACAAGCGCTGGGTGGAAATTTGGAATGATGTTTTCATGCAATATAATAAAAATAAAGACGAAAAGTATTCACCATTGGAACAAAAAAATGTTGATACTGGAATGGGGCTAGAAAGAACCTTGGCTGTTTTAAATAATTTGAATGACAATTATCTTACAGATTTATTCCAGCCCATTATTAAAAAAATAGAAGAAATATTTATAAAAAAATATGACGATACGCCCGAGGTTACGCGTGCAATGAGAATAATTGCGGATCACATTCGTTCAGCTACGTTTATTCTCGGAGATGAAAAAGGCATTGCGCCATCAAATGTTGACCAGGGTTATATTTTACGAAGGCTTATCCGAAGGGCAATTCGTTATGGAAAACAGCTCGGCATTAAAGAAGTTTTTACTTTCAAAATAGCGGAAGTTATAATTGAAAAATATAAAAATGTATATCCTGAATTGCAAAAAAATAAAGAATTTATCATAAACCAACTCATTTCAGAAGAAGAAAAATTCTCAAAAACCCTTGGGAGGGGACTAAGGGAATTTGAGAAAATGAAAGAAATTAAAGGCGTGGATGCATTTAATTTATTCCAAAGTTACGGATTTCCTTTAGAAATGATTGAAGAGGAAGCAAAGAAAAGAAATTTATTATTCGGTGAAAAAGAAAAAAATGAATTTGAAAATGAATTTAAAAAGCACCAGGAACTCTCGCGTACAGCTTCGGCCGGGAAATTCAAGGGCGGTCTGGCTGACGCATCCGTTAATACCACAAAAGGCCATACGGCTACCCATTTGCTTTTAGCAGCTTTAAGAAAAGTTCTGGGCGAGCATGTTTTTCAAAAGGGATCCAATATAACTCCTCAGAGAATCCGATTGGATTTTTCACACAACGAAAAACTCTCGTCTGAGCAGATCTCCTCTGTGGAAAACCTTGTAAACACCGCCATACAAAAAAATATGCCCATTACCATGGAAGAAGTGTCTCTTGAAGAAGCAAAAAACATCGGCGCTATGGGTGTTTTTGAACAAAAATACCAGAATAAGGTCAAAGTATATACTATCGGTGATTTTTCAAAAGAAATATGCGGAGGCCCTCATATATTATCCACAGGAGAGCTAAAATCATTTAAAATTATACAAGAAACAGCATCCTCGGCGGGTGTCCGAAGAATAAAGGCTGTTGTGGGAAAATGATATTTGACTTTTTAGATAAAATAAGATATATTTAATCTATTGACGAAAAAGTATATTTATAATAAACTATTATATAGCTTGAATTCGTTTATAATATAAACGAATTTTAGTAACATTGAGTTACTGAATTTTTATTTTAAAAACAAACATGACAGATGAAAATAAGGTTGTAAGCAGCAAGGATTTTCTAGAAATGAAAGGCATTGTTGTGGAGCTACTTCCTTCAACGACATTTAAAGTAAAATTGGAAAACGGCCAAGAAATTTTGGCGTATCTTTCCGGTAAAATGCGGATGAATAAAATCAGACTCATTCCCGGAGACAGTGTAAAAATCCAGATGAGCCCATACGATCTTACGCGCGGAAGAATAACTTACCGCTTCTAGCGGCTACAAATAATAATCCGTAAGATATAAAATATTAGTAGTGATTCGTAGTATTATAAATAATAAGTAGAAAATTTGTAGATTATGAAAGTCAGATCATCAATAAAAAAAATTTGCAAAGATTGTAAAATTATAAGAAGAAAAAAGCGATTGTATGTTATTTGCAAAACCGCAAAACACAAACAACGCCAAGGCTAATACAAGTTAAAAGTGCAAAGTTTAAAGTTAAAAGTGTTGGAATTTAATTACTTACAATTTTTAAAACAATCGTCCCGAAATTTTCGGGACACCATAATTTTGAACTTTGCATTTTGAATTTTAAATTAATTTTTTATGGCTCGTATAGCAGGAATTACATTGCCAGCGAATAAGAGGTTGGAAATCGGCCTTACTTATATTTATGGCATTGGTTTAAAAACTTCACATGATATATTAAAGCAGGCGGGAATAGACGGAAATATCCGAGTGAAAGATTTACCGGAACAACAAGTAAATATTATTCGTGAAATTATTGAAAAAAGTTTCAAGGTTGAAGGCGAATTAAAAAGAGATAAATTGATGAATATAAAACGATTGAAAGAAATCGGATCTTTCAGGGGCAGCCGGCACCAAAAAGGCCTTCCTGCCAGAGGGCAAAGGACAAAAACCAACTGCAGAACGGTTCGCGGAAACACAAGAAAAACCATGGGATCGGGAAGAAAGCTCGCGAATCAAAAAACTTAATCTACAAATAAGCTACGAATATTTAACACTACAAATATACTACAAATTAAATAATATTCGTTGAATATTGGATATAATTCGTAGTTAATTAGGAGATAAATATGGCGGAAAAATCAACTACAACCCCAGCACCGGCGATTGTTGCGAAACCTAAAAAGAAAAAAATTGTGAAACAGGTGCCTTCGGGCAAGGCCTATGTGCAGGCAACCTATAATAATACGATTATTTCTTTTACAGACCAGGAAGGCGATGTTATTTCATGGTCGTCAGCCGGAGTTAAAGGATTTAGCGGACCAAAAAAATCTACTCCTTTTGCAGCCCAGTCTATTGTAAAGGATGCTATTGAAAAAGCAAAAAAATACGGCTTGAAAGAAGTCCGGGTGTTTGTTAAGGGCGTGGGATCGGGAAGAGAAGCAGCTATACGCGCGATAAATTCCAATGGCATTAATATTGTTTCCATAAAAGACATTACACCAATACCGCATAACGGTTGCCGGCCGAAAAGACCAAGAAGGGTGTAGAATACATTTGACAGGTGACAATTGACGCTTGACATAATTATGGTAAGGGTCAAATGTTAATTGTTAATTGTTATAAACATGTCACGATATTTAGGACCAAAACATAAATTATGCAGACGGGAAGGCGTCAAGCTTTGTGATTCTCCAAAATGCCCTGTAATAAAAAGAAATTATCCGCCAGGCGTCCATGGACCAAAGGGAGCGCCACGGCTGACTCCGTTCGGCGAACAATTGCGCGAAAAGCAAAAAGCACGGAGATTATACAGCATTCAAGAAAAACAATTTAGAAATTATTTTAAAAAAGCAATTAAGCTAAAAGGCGATACCGGTAATTTTATTATTGGAATGCTTGAAAAAAGGCTTGATAATGTTATTTATAGGCTTGGAATTGCCAAAACAAGAGCACAGGCGCGACAACTCGTATCACACGGCTTTATTACAATAAATGAAAAAAAAGTTAACATCCCATCCTATGAAGTAAAAATTAAGGATATTGTTGGTATTAGTAAAAGCAAGATAAATAAAAAGGTTTTTCTAGAACTCGATAAACAGCTGAAAAAAAGCAAATCTCCTTCATGGATTCATTTTGATATGGATAAAAAAATTGCAAAGGTTACGGAAGAGCCAAATGTTGCCGACATGAAAAATATTTTCAATGTACAATCCATTGTAGAATTTTATTCAAGATAAAAATAAAAAAATATAATTTAAATCTTTAATTTTAATTTTTATGGAAAATATTCCACTTCCTTCTAGAATTACAGTGAAAGAAGGAAAAAATGAAAATAATTCCATTTTTATAATTGAACCATGCTATCCTGGATATGGAATTACGCTTGGCAATGCTTTACGAAGAAATATACTTGGCTCTTTGCCGGGCGCATCTGTAATTTCATTTAAAATTAAAGGCGCGCAACATGAGTTTTCATCAGTTCCGGGAGTAAAAGAAGATCTTGTGGACATATCATTAAATTTAAAACAATTACGTTTAAAAATATTCTCAGAAGGACCCATTAAACTTGAATTAAAAGCAAAAGGAGAAAAAAAAGTTACAGCAGGCGATATTACACCAAATAGCGATGTTGAAATAATTAATAAAGATCTTGTACTTTTTACCATCACTGATAAAAATATCCACGCAGAAGCTGAATTAATGGTAGGGACGGGCAGGGGATATGTAACAACGGAATCACGCGAACAAGAAGAGGGAGAAATCGGCATGATAGCAATAGACGCGAATTATACTCCCATTACAAGAGTAGGCTTTAATATTGAAAATATGCGCGTTGGGCAGATGACAAACTGGGACAGGCTTATTTTGGACATAGAAACCGACGGCACAATATCACCGAGCACTGCCATGCATATCGCGTTAAAGGATCTGGTCGCGCATTTTAATTTTGTTTTGGATAATATTCCTGAAGTTTCACTCAAATCTAAAACAAGGAAAGAAGCACCGGAAGCAAAAGAAAAGGAAAAAGAAAAACCTGCGAAAAAAGCAAGAAAGCCTAAAAAAGAAAAATCTGAATAATATTTTGAAAATATGAGACATCATGTACGAAAGACAATATTAGGCAGAAAAGCTGCCCCGAGAAAAGCGCTTTTGAGAAATCTTTGCACGAATTTGGTAGTGTATGAAAAAATCAAGACAACAAAGGCTAAGGCAAAATGGCTGAAGCCTCAAGTTGAAAAAATTATCACATTGGGAAAGGTAAAAAGCCTTCATAATCAAAAACTTGTTTATCAGAAATTATATTCAAAAAAAGCTGTTAAAAAAGTTTTTGAAGTCTATGGCCCAAAATTTAAGGAAAGAAAGGGCGGATATGTAACCATTGCCGATTTAGGAAGAAGAAAGGGCGATGGAGCCGAAATGTCACAAATTGAATTTATCAAATAATTTTATGAAAAAAGAAGTATTGAAAAAAAATCCACCGGATAGAAAGCACCATACTTTTGACGCAAGTGAATTTCCAATCGGAAGACTTGCAACTCGAGTATCAGCTTTATTGAGGGGTAAAAATAAAGTTACCTATGAATTTAATCGCGATATGGGGGATTTTGTGACCATCACAAACGCTTCCAAGGTTAAAATGAGCGGAAAAAAAGTTGAAAGCAAAGTATATTATCATTTTTCAGGATATCAGGGCGGAATAAAAGAAGAAAGAGCCAGTGAGTTGATTGTAAAAAGACCGGAACTTATTATAAAACGTGCAATTTTTCACATGATACCAAAAAATAGATTAAAAAAGCATATCATGAAACGACTTACAATTAAAGCATAAGATATGATAAAAAAGAAAATTGAAAAGGATGAAAAACCCATACAAGCCGTCAAATCAGTAAAATCTGAGCCAAAACGAGATTATATTTATGCTGTTGGCAGGAGAAAATCTTCAATAGCCAGGGTGAGATTATATAAAAATGGCGAAGGAAAAATTACGGTTAATAATAAATCCTATGATGAATATTTTCCATACTTTGAATGGAAAGATATGATCGTAGCGCCTTTGGTTGCAACGGGAATGCTTAAGGATTTTAATTTTACGGTTCGGGTGCGGGGCGGGGGATTTAAAGGACAAGTTGTTGCTATACGCTCGGGCATATCAAGGACACTTTTAAAAATTGATGAAAATTTTAGAAAAACTTTTAAACCATTGGGCTTTTTGACAGTTGATTCACGGCAAAAGGAAAGAAAGAAACCGGGTCTTAAGAGGGCACGCAGAGCGCCTCAATGGCAAAAACGGTAAAAATATTATAAAACGGTGGCATTTGCCACCGTTTTTTGTATATTGCCATAAAATAAATTATAATTATATATATCATCCCCCGTATTGAGGGGATTTATACATGTATGGCTAAACTTGGAATAATCAAAAATACAACGTATTTTACCTTTGCGCTTATTTTGCAAAAAATTTTGTCATTTATATATTTTTATTTTTTATCAAACGGAATCTTGCAAGAATCGTTCGGAAGATATGTATTCGCATTATCATACGCATCCTTATTTTCCACTTTTATTGATTTGGGAATGACCGCTATATTAATCCGCGAATCTTCGCGATTTCCAGAAAAAACCAATGACTATTTAAAAAATATCATCAGTCTAAAATTTTTTCTTTCCATAGTAACTTTAGTTGCCCTGTATATAATTATAAACATAAGCGGCAAGCCCGCCGAGGTCAGGATGCTTGTGTATCTCGCATCCATTATAATGCTTTTTGATTCTTTTACTATAAGCTTTTGGGGCGTATTTCGATCCCGCCAAAATATGTCGTACGAGAGCACGGCAACAATTTTTGTGCAAATCATTATATTTGTCATGGGTTTTTCAGCCCTTATCTTTACAAAAAATATTATTTATATAATGATGGCGCTGGTCACGGCAAGCGCATTTAATTTTATTTATTCAATGATACTATTAAAAATAAAATTAAAGTTTTCAATAAAGCCGGCGTGGGACATAAAAATTGTAAAAAAATTTTTAATAATGCTGCCGGTTTTTGCGCTTGGTGGAATTTTTATTAAAATTTATAACGCATCAGACTCAGTGCTTTTAGGATTTCTCGCCTCGGACAAAGCCGTTGGGATGTATGCGATACCGACAAAAACAATCACATCTCTGGCCCAGATAGTTCCATCGGCATTCGCTGCTGCGATTTTTCCTGTTTTCAGCGAACACTATAAAAATTCATTTGAAAATCTCAAAAAAACATTTTTATCAGCATTTTCATATCTTGTTATGATCAGCTTTCCCATAGCGGGGGGACTTATTATAATGGCGCCAATTATTCTTAAAACAATATGGAAGCCCTATATTGAAGCAACAAGCACTTTTGTCGTGATGTCGTTTGCCATTCCCTTTATTTTTCTCGCCTTTGCCACGGGCTATTTTTTAATTGCCTGCGACAAACAAAAAAATAACACCATAAACAGGGGAATACAGGCAGGATTATCATTATTGCTGAATTTTATCTTAATTCCGCTGTATAGCTATCTTGGATCGGGAATAGCGTTTCTTATTGTAAATATATTAGTATTTATTCTTGATTTTATTTATGTTAAAAAAGTGCTTAATTTAAAATTTTCGGATATTAAAGATGTTTTAACAAAATCCCTATTTGCGTGTATAATAATGATGGGGACGGCATACGCACTGTCTTTCTATTTACATTTTATATTTGTTATTATTATATCGGTTTTATTGTACTTTATTGTGCTTATGATACTTAAGGCGTTTAAATTTTCCGAGATCAAAAAATATTTACACTTATGAAAAAAAGTCTTCTTATCACATTAGATTTCCCGCCCAATGTTGGCGGAGTTTCTGTCTATTATAAAAATATCTGTGAAAATTTTCCAAAAGACTCCATTAGGGTGCTTGCCCCAAATATTGATTATCATGAATCTTTTGACCAACACGCCTTGTATAAAATATATAGGGAACGGATGATTTCTCAATCGCTTTTTTTATGGCCAAAGTGGCTACCGATGCTCAAACAGGCCGAAAAAATTATTTCATCTGAAAAAATTGAAAAAATTCTCGTAGGAAATATTTTACCCTGCGGAAGCGCGGCATATATTATACATAAAAAAACGAAGATTCCGTATTATGTTTTTATACATGGTATGGATTTGTCCACACTTGGGGGGAAGAAAAAAATCTTAGCAAAAAAAATACTTGCTTCAGCCGATAAAATAATCACCAATAGCAATTTCACCAGGCACGTAGTTGAAAGCTTTGGGATATCTACGGATAAAATAATAACGGCGTATCCGTGCCCAAATCCAATGGCGGGTCCCAACGAGCTTGATATTATCAAAATGCGCAACGCACACAATTTTCATGATAAAAAAATTCTTTTAACAGTAGGACGTCTGGTTGAAAGAAAAGGGCACGACATGGTTTTGCAATCATTACCAAATATTATAAAAAAATATGAAAACCTTGTTTACGTAATTGCCGGAAACGGGCCTTCCTTGGAAAATTTGAAAAGTATTGTACGCAACCTTGGTCTTGAAAAAAATGTTGAATTCATTACAAATGCAAACAATAATGACATTTCAATTTTATATGAATTATGTGATATATTTATAATGGCATCAAGAAGGCTTGCCAATAATGATTATGAAGGTTTTGGAATTGTATATCTTGAAGCAAATTCATTTTTTAAGCCCGTTATTGCGGGAAAATCAGGCGGGGTGACAGAAGCCGTTCAAGATAAAATAAATGGTTTATTGGTTGACCCCGAAAATCAGGATGAAATTTCCTTTGCGATATTACACCTTCTTGACAATCCACATTACGCTCATGTTTTGGGAATGCAAGGAATGGATTTGGTAAAAAGAAATTTCCAATGGTGGGAACAAGCGCAAAAAATAAAAAATATTTTAGCATAACATAAAATATTCACATTTCTATATGTCAATTATTGATATTGTCATACCGGTCTATAACCAATGCGAAAAACTTATTGACTGCCTGAAAAGCCTTCAAAAACAAACTTTTCAGGATTTTTTGATTACCATAGTAAATGATGGATCGACTGACGGCGTGGAATTGACACTGGAAGCATGGCTTCGCAGCGAAAATATCAGAGCCAAAAACGCAATAAACGAAATTTCTACGAAAACAAAAATTATACATCAAAATCATATCGGAGCGTCAGCTGCCCGAAATAGGGGAGCGAAAGAGACTTCTTGTGAATATATATTATTTTGCGACGCTGATTTAATACTTAATAAAACATTTCTTGAAAAATCATTTAATACGCTTAAAAAAAATCCCCATTATTCTTATTGCTACACATCATTTAAATATGGATGGAAAAAATTTAAATTATGGGAATTTGATGAAAACAAGCTAAGACAAATGCCCTACATACATACGACATCGCTTATGAGAAGAGTTGATTTCCCTTGGTTTGATGAAAATATGAAGCGTTTCCAGGATTGGGATCTATGGCTCACCATGCTTGAAAATGGAAATAAAGGAATCTGGATTCCGGAATGTTTATTCAAGGTCAGATCCAACGGCACCATGAGCAAATGGATACCGGAATTTATGTATAGATATTTTAAAAAAAATAAAAAAGTTGAAGATTACAACAATGCGATGGAAATAATCAAATCAAAGCACCTTTTGCAATAAATATGTTAACAAAAAAAATTTCAATAATTATTGTCAGCTGGAATGTATTGGATTATTTAAAAAAATGCATACATTCCATTTTTGAATTATATAAAAACGATAATATTGAAATTATTATAATTGATAACGCATCATCCGACAGTACATCGGATTGGCTCAATTCTAATTTTCCTCCCCTTGCGAAGGGGAGGGTAGGAGGGGTTAAAATCATATTAAACAAACAAAACACCGGCTTTGCCCATGCCAACAACCAGGGCATTGTAATAGCACAAGGCGATTATATTCTTCTCCTTAATCCCGATACCATTCTTCATAAAGGTGTTTTGGAAAATATGATAGATTTTTTTGAAAAACATAATGATTGCGGCGTGGCAGGATGTAAAATAGTAAATCCCGATACAACCATTCAGCCGTCAGTGAGGCGTTTCCCCGCACTCATATCACAAATATTTATATTACTAAAACTTCATCATTTTTTTCCGAATATTTCGTTTTTAAGCAAATACTTTGCCAAAGATTTTGATTATACAAAAACTCAAATTGCCGAGCAGGTAGAAGGGGCGTTTTTCATGATTCCAAGAAAAGTCGTTGAAAAAATAGGTTTATTGGATGAAAAATTCTATATTTGGTTTGAAGAAGTGGATTTTTGTAAACGCATTTCAGACGCAAATATGAAAGTATATTATGTTGCAACTGCCGTAATAACTCATTATGGCGGTATGAGCTTTAAACAAAAATTTTCTTTAGAAAAACAAAAAATATTCAATGCATCATTGATATATTATTTTCAAAAACACGGCAGGCGATTTGATGTATTCATTTTAAAAATACTCAATCCCATAAGCTTATTTTTAGCCTGGGTAACGGATAAATTTAAAACTCCCACCTCTCAAACATGAACAATCTTTTTCTTAAATCTCTTTATGTATTCATCATAACAGAAATTTTATCTCTGCTTACATTTTTATATTTTCCAAATGTTCCTGTTGTTTTTTTTATAATAATTATTCTTATTGCCATACTATCGCTTTATCAACTTGAATATGGCTTGTACATAATTTTAGCCGAGCTTTTTATTGGCGGAAAAGGATACTTATTCTCCTTGGATATTGGAAATATTACAATTTCAATCCGGATAGCATTGTTTGTGATTATCTTTGGCGTTTGGTTATATAAAAAATTACGGCCTTTTATCACCCATACCCCCTCTACCTCCCCCTTCGAAAGGGGGAGAAAAATAGTTTTCGGACAGTCTATTATTTGGAAATATTTTTATATCCTGTTTGTACTTATTTCCTACGGAATAATCAATGGCTATTTCCGCAATAGTTTAGGCAATGTATTTTTAGATGCAAACGCCTGGATTTTTTTCCTGCTCATATTTATTTTTTTAGATTCAATAAAAAAAGAAAATATACAAAATATTCTTGCATTACTATTTGCTTCCGTTGTTTGGATTGGTATAAAAACCGCGTATATATTATTTTTATTTTCAAGAGATTTTTCATTTATCGGAGATCCAATTTATAAATGGATCCGAAATACCGGAGTGGGGGAGATAACTTCAATGGGTGAGGGAATGTACAGAGTTTTTTTCCAGTCGCATGTCTATTCGCTTATTGCGGCAATAATTATTCTCTCCTTACTTTTTCTCGGACAAAAATTTGATAAAACCCTCCATACACGAAGCCGTCCGACCACTGTCATTCTGAGCGCCGCGCGAAGAATCCCCCTGCTAATCCGTGGGATCCTTCCCCCGCAGACGCAGGGTCAGGATGACAAAAGTAGTAATCAGACGATCTGGATGGGAGGGGGGGTTGCAGTACTTGCTTTTTATTTCAGTGCACTAAGTATTATCATCAGCCAATCAAGAAGTTTTTGGGTTGGGGGAGTAGCGACGTTCGTATGCCTATTTGTATATTCAATATTTTTCATCCGTTCATCTCTTCCCCCCCTTACGAAGGGGGGGAATGTGGGGGGGTCTGTTTCCAATATTAAAAAAATATTAATATTCGCCGTATTATTTTTTATAATAATTTATTCCCAACTATCAGTAATAAAAATTATAACTGGAAATTATGGAAATCTTTTTGCCGCCCGGCTTGAAAATTCAGAAGAAGAAGCTGCCGGCTCAAGCAGGATGAATCAATTACAGCCGCTTTTTGATGGAATAAAAAAGCATCCAATTTTCGGTTCAGGATTTGGAACCGAACTAACGTATAAAAGCAATGACCCGCGCGTACTTACGGCTTATCCGGACGGAATGTACACGACCTACGCGTTTGAGTGGGGATATTTGGATATCTGGCTAAAAATCGGGCTTGTTGGATTGGGGATATATCTAGCAATACTATTTTTCATATCAAAACAATTGCTTTTAAATAATAATATTATTCAAAAATCTCTTTTCTTCGGCCTTCTCGCTCTTATGGCCACAAATATCTTTTCACCCTACCTCAACCATCCTTTGGGGATTGGGTATATTTTATTATTATCCGGCCTGGTGTATAATGGGGATATGAGGAAATAATAATAATTTAATTATGATAAATGAAAAAAAATCTAACAAAAATGGATGGGTAACGTTTATTTCAATTTGTGGGTTGAATTGTATTTTTGCTCTAATAATATCTATTTATTTATACTATTGTTACCAGCTTGGCAATTTTGGATTTTTATGTAAATATGAAAATTCAGGAATTTTCACACTAAATTTAAATTCATTAGCCATTTTTTTGTTAACTTGGTCTGCATTTTTTATAGATTGTTTTGTTTTATTTTTCCTTAAATATTTATTCTCAAAAAATAATATATACCTTCTTTATCTTTACAGTTTAATAATTTCATTTATAAGTTTATTTTTAATTTTATTAATCATATAAAACAATTAAAAAAATTAATATAATAATTTTAAAACCCGACAGCATTTTTTCTGTCGGGTTTGTTGTTTATTGTTTTCTCTTTTTACTGCCTTGGGCAATAATAGAGATTATGCGGTATTTCTTTTCCTC
>LBUD01000008.1:0-1529 GCA_000992395.1 Parcubacteria group bacterium GW2011_GWA2_38_13
ATTTATCCATTTCCAAATACTCTTGGCGAAAATCGGGCTATGGAGACTTTGTTGTATGGGAATCTCGCGTTATCAATGGAAAAGATTCGCAAGCACCAGCCGAACAATGCTTTTGATCTGGCATTGCAGGACAGGATGCCGGAGAATCTTAAAGCTCGCATGCATGAATATGCGCGCATCCGGCAGATTCCATTTGATCCCGAGCGCAGAAGAAACTGCGTTGTTGTAAAAGCAAAAGCTTGCCACGAGCTTATTGTCCGCGGTGCACCCGAAGAAATATTTAAAATTTGTTCAAATATAAACAGCAAGCATTTGGAAGATTTGCAGGAATGGCTTAAACAAAGCGGTTTGGAAGGAAAGAGAGTCATCGCTATTGGGAAAAAAGAAATTCAATACAATGATGCGATGGACATCAGTGATTATGAAAAAGAAATATCATTGATTGGACTTATATCATTTATTGATCCATTAAAGCACTCAGCCATTCAAGCAATAAAAAAAGCAAAAAATCTTGGTGTAAAAGTAAAAATTTTAACCGGTGATAACGCGCATGTGGCGGGAGCGGGTGCACATAAAATCGGCATTTCGGTAACCGTGGCCGATGTTATCTCGGGGGATGAGCTGGATGCCATGAATATTGATAAACAAATTGCCACTGTTGAAAATTGCAACGTTTTCGCCAGAGTTACGCCCCAACAGAAATATAAAATCATACAAATTCTTGAAAAAAATTATTCCGTTGGTTTTTTGGGCGAAGGGATTAATGACGCCCCCGCGCTGAAAGTGGCGAATGTTTCAATTGTTGTGCACGATGCGGCTGATATAGCCAAAGATGCGTCTGATATCATACTTCTTAAAAAAAGTTTGGAGGTTATCATTGATGGCATTGAAGAAGGCAGAAGAGTGTTTGCCAACACCATGAAATATATAAAAGCCACCCTTACTTCTAATTTCGGCAATTTTTACGCCGTTGCCATTTCCAGCCTTTTTATATCCTATCTGCCTATGCTGCCTCTTCAAATCTTATTATTAAATCTTTTGTCTGATTTTCCCATGATTGCTATTGCTACCGATAATGTTGATGCCGAAGAATTAAAAAAACCGAAAAGTTATAATATAAAAAGCATTGCCATAATGGCAAGCGTTTTTGGAATTATCAGCACTTTTTTTGATTTTGTTTTTTTTGGAATGTTTTATAGTATATCCCCCCAAGTGCTACAAACAAATTGGTTTATCGGAAGCATACTCACCGAGCTTGTTTTAATATTTTCCATACGAACACATTTTGTGTTCTATAGAGCGAAAGCGCCATCGCGCATAATAATGTTTTTATCTATTGTCGCCGTACTTATAACCATAAGCATTCCGTTCACGCGCGTTGGACAGGAAATTTTTAAATTTAACCGTCCAAGCGCCTATCATCTTTTTCTTATAGCGCTTATTGTTATTTCGTATTTTATTGTTACGGAAAGCGCCAAAGTGATATATTATAAATACTCAAAAAATAAAACAATTTAGCAAAAATTTTT
>LBUD01000008.1:1621-36365 GCA_000992395.1 Parcubacteria group bacterium GW2011_GWA2_38_13
TGGAAAAAAAGAAAATATTAATGCATCGGCGCGAGTTTATTCGTGCGACATCACAAATGTTGAGGCAGGCGATATTATACAAAAAGAAAAACCTGACGCCATAATCCATCTCGCGGCTCAAATTGATGTGAGAAAATCAGTTGCCGATCCGGTTGCGGACGCAAATATAAATATATTGGGTTCTATAAATATAATAGAAAACGCGCGTATTGCCCAAGTTAAAAAAATTATATTCGCATCCACGGGAGGAGCAATTTACGGAGATACTCAAAATATACCCACGCAAGAAGACGAGCCGCGAAATCCTATTTCGCCGTATGGTGTGGCAAAGCTTGCTATTGAACATTATTTGTATTATTATTCCAAAGTCTTCGGGATGAAGTATGTTATTTTGAGATTTGCAAATGTGTATGGTCCAAGACAGAATTCAAAGGGTGAGGCGGGGGTCGTGGCAATTTTTTGCGATAAAATATTATCAGGGCAAACCCCGGTAATTTTTGGCGACGGAAAAAATACGCGTGATTTTGTTTTTGTGGAAGATGTCGCACAAGCAAATGTTGCGGCTCTAGAGTCAGATACGACCGGATACTATAATGTAGGAACTTCGGTTGAGACCGACGTGAACAAGTTGTCAGAATATATCGCATCGGCGTTCGGATATAGGGGTGAATATATTTATGAAGAAGCAAAATCGGGTGAGCAGAGAAGAAGTTGTTTGGATTTTTCTAAAATTAAAAAAAATCTCGGCTGGGAGCCGAAAACTTCACTTAAAGAGGGTATTGAAAAAACAGCGCAATGGTTCAGAAAAAAAACTTGATTTTTGCGGTTATTATTGCTATACTTTCTTACAATTAACAGATTAATGAAAAAGGAATATGCCAACGAAAATAAAAATATTACTTGTTGAAGACGACCAGGCAATCTTAGAGATGTATAAGATGAAATTTACCGAAGAAGGGTATGACATTACAGCAGCGGAAGACGGGATGACGGCCTTGGAGGCTGCTAAAAAAGAAATTCCGAAAATGGTATTACTGGATATTATCCTTCCAAAGCTTGATGGATTTTCTGTGCTTGAGGAGCTAAAAAAAGATCCGAAAACAAAAAATATCCCTGTGTTGCTTTTGTCTAATCTCGGGCAGGATTCTGACAAGGAAAAAGGGAAAAAGCTTGGCGCTGTTGATTATTGCGTGAAATCTGATTTAACGCCCATGCAGCTTGTGGAAAAAGTGAGAACATATATTAAATAATAAATAATTCATATACGCACAAAAAATTTATGTCAGATATAATGAAGGAAAAAACGATTGTGCTCATTAAACCTGATGGAATAAAGCGCGGGCTTGTGGGAGAAATTGTATCCCGTTTTGAAAAATCAGGGTTAAAGATTGTCGCCATGAAGCTGGTTTGGGTAGACAAAGAAATGGTGAAAAAGCATTATCCGGATTCCAGGACAGAGCTTTTGAAGGGTATGGGCGAAAAAACTTTGGCAACATATGAAAAATTCGGCAAAGACCCCAAGGAAGATCTGGGGACAAAAGATCCTGTGGAAATAGGCAGGATGGTAAATAAATGGAATATTGATTTTTTAAGCTCGGGTCCCGTTTTAGCCATGCTTTTGCAGGGAGCCCATGCTATTGAATCGGCGCGTATGATCGCAGGACCAACGCTTCCTCTTTTCGCGCCGGGCGGTACTATTAGGGGAGATTACTCGGTTGATTCTCCGGCGCTGGCAAACCAGAAAAAAAGAGCGGTTCATAATTTGGTTCATGCTTCTGGAAATTTGGAAGAGGCAAAATATGAAGAAGAGCTTTGGTTTCATGAACATGAAATTTATGATTACAAGCGCACTGACGAAGAAGTAATGTTCGGGTAAATTGATTAAATTTTATATAAATTTACTTAAAAAGTTGTCATTTGGTTGACAACTTTTTTTGAAGATGCAAAGATGCCGATAGGCTTTGTTCTTTATTGTTTGGTGGCAAATCATATGGGTTTGCATTTATGGGAGGTGCGCTATGAGTAATGGCATGGGCGGAAAAACTTTTACACGAGGATGGCGGCAGGCTATTTATTTTCCTTTTGGAGAAAATTCTTTGGAAAAAATTTATATGCCCGGGAATTTCTGAAGAAATTCACCTCTGGCTTGGCGAGCATTCGCTCAGAGGAAGAGACCGCCCTAAATCGGATTTTTTGTTTCTTTCCGGTCTTAAGGCGATTTTTGAAATTCTTATCCAAAACCATGAGCCATTTTATTCATCGTCCAACGGTGTTGTTATGGCTTATTGCAATCAAACAGATCCGGATTCTTCAGTACGCATTATTTTTCCGGTTTTGGATTCACGTCCGCAGGAGTATGAACTCACAAAATCGCAGATCGTAGAGGCAATTCGTATTATGGAGGGTTTGGAAAAAATCCGAAGAGGAAATCTTTCGGATAATACAGAGGAGATAACGGCAGAAGTAGAAACAAGCGCGCTGCAAACAGAAACTCCGAAAGAAGAAAGCGCCGGAGAAGGAAAACCAGAAACATTGAATGGCGAAAATGCTGAGGGTCGCATCAATGATCCTCAAGCCGATAGCCATGAATCTAAATCCTGGCCAGGCGATTCGGACAACAAATAAACACGCCGTTTTTTTTCAAGGCAAGCCCAAGACAACAACTTGGGCTTTTCTTTTTTTATTCAGAAATGATATAATGGGTGTGCTTCGTTCTTAGAGGCAATTTCTGGGTCAATCATTTTTTTAAGAGCTTTAGAGCGTTAATGGCTCGTGGGCCATTAAATCAAGCCCTCAAGGCATAAAACATAATAGTGGACGGTATGCCATATTCGTATTGCGTATGCGTTCATTGTTTATGTGCCGGTTGGGTCCAGCCAGAACATTGTTTCTTTGACGGAGCTTTATTATAGGAAATATGTTGCTGAAAATTTTACATGGGAAAATCATACTCTTTGTTGTTTGCATAACCGGACTATCTGTTCTTGTTATAGAGGTTGTGGCAACAAGAATCCTTTCACCCTATTTTGGAAATACCATATATACTTACTCAAGTATTATTAGTGTCATATTGACCGCGCTTAGTTTTGGATATTACCTCGGGGGTCGCGTGTCGGATGCGTGTCCATATGAAAAATATTTTTATGGAATTATTTTTCTTTCGGGTTTTTTTTCTTTTTTTATTGAGTATATAATTGTCTGGTTTTTAGAACCGATGAGCAAAAATATTTCATTCGTATACGGTCCGCTTGTTTTTTCTCTCGGGCTATTTTTTTTGCCAAGCTTTTTTCTAGGAATGCTAACGCCGTTCGCAATAACATTGCAAAATATTAAGTTTCCGGAATCCGGCATTGGAAAAATTTCCGGAGAAGTATTCTTTTGGTCAACGTTTGGAAGTATCGTCGGAGGCCTTGTCACCGGATTTTATCTTATACCGAATTTTGGTGTAGACGCAATAATCATAGGAGTATCGTGTTTGCTTGCGGCTATTGGTTTTATTGGCTTATTTGCATATTCAATACAAACAAAATATTTATATGTTTTGCTTTTTATTTTTTCATTGTTTGCTGCGTTTTCAATGGTTCAGACCAAAATATTCAAGCAGTACGGATTTCTTTATGAGGGAGAGGGGATTTATGAAAAAATTTTGGTTTATGACAAGGATTATGAAGGACGTCCGGCGCGATTTTTGCGATCCGAGCTTAATAGTTCAAGCGCTATGTACCTTGATTCGGACGATATGCTCTTTGAATATTCAAAATATTATTCTTTGTATTCACTATTTAATAAAAATCCAAAACATATACTTGTACTGGGCGGAGGCGCATATTCTATTCCAAAAAAATATCTTTCGGAAATTTCTGATGCAATGGTTGATGTTATAGAATTTGAACCAACGCTTTATAGTATTGCCAAGAAATATTTCAAGCTTGAAGATTCTTTGAGATTAAAAAATTATATTGAGGACGCCAGAAAATTTTTGCTCACAACGGATAACACGTACGATGTAATATTCAATGATGTTTATTTATCATTGTATTCGGTGCCATCGCATGTCATTACAAAAGAATTCTTTTTATTGGCGAAAAGCAAATTAAATGATGGCGGAATTATAATTATGAATCTCATAGGTGATATTTACCCGGGAGAAAAATCATTGGTTGTTTCGGGCATGGCAACGTTTGATTCCGTTTTTGAAAATACTTATTTTTTTGCGACAGATGATCCAAAAAAAATCGAAGTGCAAAATATTATTTTGCTTGGGATTAATTCAAATCAAAAAATTGATTTTCAAGATGTTTTGATTAAAGAAAATATAAACGAAACAATTAAAAATTTAGAAAAGCAATTGATACGAAAGGAAGATATTCCAATAAATCAGGCTCTGGTATTTACTGATAATTTTGTTCCAACGGAGATGTATACTGCCACAATGCTAGAGCGGTCGCTTCATTGAATTTTTTTACGCAAACGCGTTTTAAAAAAGATTAGCTTAAATCTTTTTTTTTGACTTCAAATTCTTTTTTATCAATCTCCCCTTTAGCATAACGTTCTTTTAAGATTTCAAGCGGGGACTTATCTTTTCCGTGCGCATCATCGCTATGATCGTGTCCGCACATATGATCCTTTCCAAAACTGCCTCTCACTAAGGCGACAATCGCCCAGATTATGAGGCTCCAAAAGACAAACATAAATATCCAACCAAACTCGCCAAAAGGCGTAAATCCAAAGTTCATCATAGAATTATTTCCTTGATTAAGTCCTGTGGGAGACGACCACCCTCCCATCATTGATTTTATCTTTTCGTTTATGGCAACATGCCTTGAATCTTGAGCAAAAGAAATGTTGGGAAGTAAAGTAAAACTGAAAATAAAAGTTGTGATAAAAAAAAATTTTTTCACCCCGTTAGAAATAGGACGCGGATTGTTTATCCGTTTACTGCCATCTATATGAGTAATGCCTAGATTGTCTTTTTGCATAGTTTTCTAACTTTTATTGCGTCCGCGATTTCTAACGGGGTTCATAAGCTATTTCGCGTTATTGATAATATTTTGAATAATCTGATCAATTTCTTTTGGCCGCTCGCCCAAATCGGCTTTAGGGAAAAACTGCGGCAGAACAATCGGGCGCATGCCGGAAATGAAAGTTTGCCGATTCTTAGTATAAATATTTATTTTGCAAGGCAAGCAAAGTCCGATTTTAATATCTTTATTTAAAAATTCGTTGGCGAACTTTGCGTTGCAAAATTCAACAATTTTAAACGGCTCTCTTTTAAAACCTTTCTCGGCTAAGGTTTTTTGCACATCATGAACATATAAAACCCGCATTCCGGCTTTGGCGATTTCGTCTTGCACGCTTAAAACCGCCTTGTCAAAAGTTTTCGTTGTGGTCAGAGTGTAATCAAATTCCATAATTTTTTGGTTAAAATATTAAAATTTTATCGCTTTTTACCGACATCCACGCCGTCTTCCAGGAGAAAAATTTTAACTTTTACATCTTGGTTTAATAATTCGCCGGCAAGCCGCAGCGCGTTCCACGCTTTATCGTTTTTGTAGGGAAGCTCGTTAATGATAATGGTGATTATTTGCATAGTGTTAAAATTTTCTTAATAATTTGTCGTCGGTCTCCAGCTGCTCTTCTCGTTAATAATTTTAAAAAATCGGGGTGCGGGGAGTTGAACCCCGGTAACAAGACCCCCAGCCTTGTGTAATGCCGTTATACTACACCCCGCCATCTTTTCTTTTTGGTCAATGTGTGATAATTTTAATACATTGTTTATTTAGTATAAAGTATTTAGAATTAAGTATCAAGTATGTTTAAAATATTAATTCTCTATACCATATACTAAATACTATTTTTTATGAGCGACACGCTTATTTTAGTGAATGAAAAAGATGAATCCGTCGGATTTTGCGAGAAAGTCAAATGCCATATGGGGGAAGGCTTGAGGCACAGGGCTTTCTCAATTTTTATATTTAATAAAAAAGGCGAAATTTTGATACAGAAACGAAGCGAGAAAAAAATGCTTTGGCCTTTATATTGGTCTAACACCTGTTGCAGCCATCCGCGTAAGAATGAAGATATCACCGATGCGATACACCGCCGGCTTTATGAAGAAATGGGTTTGAAGTCACGCCTTTACTATGTTTTCAAGTTCCGATATAAGGCGAAATATAAAAATATTGGAAGCGAAAATGAGTTCTGTTCGGTTTTTGCGGGAAAATTCTATGGTAGCGTGCGCCCAAATTCTGATGAAATCGCCGAGTGGAAATTTATTAAAATTAATGATTTAATTACTGATGTAAAAAAAAATCCAAGAAAATATACTCCTTGGTTTAAGATTGAGCTTAAAAAATTTCAGTCAATAAAATTTAACATAAATAAAATAAAAATTTGAAAAAATCAAAAACCCCTGCAATGGGGCTTTGATTTAGTCAGAAAAATGTGCTAAAATTATTTTGCAGTTACTTTTGAAAGAGTACGGATGCATCTTGTGCACATAACAAATTTTTTACCATCAACAGTTTTTTTCTGAAGATTAACATTTTGCCAGCGTTTTGTTGCAATATTTGAATGGCTTCTTGAATTTCCCTTAAGCGGCCTTCTTCCGCATTTTTGGCATAATTTTGGCATAATAAAGCGTATAAAATTGAATAAAAATAAGGAATGGTCTTTTGAAATTCCTTATTATATACATTATCAAATATAATAGATTTTGGCAAGCATATGGACCAAATTTTCGTAATTCAAGCTTTTTTCTTTGTTATTATTATATTTTCATCCGTGATACATGAATATGCGCACGGATGGATGGCAGACCGTTTAGGCGATCCAACGGCCCGTTTGTCGGGGCGACTTACCATAAATCCTTTGGTGCATATTGATCCGGTGGGTACGTTTATGGTACCTGCCGCGCTTTTTCTTTTTTCCGGTGGAAGATTTTTATTTGCTTGGGCAAAGCCGGTTCCCGTGAATCCATTTAATTTAAAAAATATCAGGTTTGGGACGGGGGGAGTCGCATTCGCCGGGCCCGCTTCCAATATACTTATGGCTCTTATTTTTGGAATGATGATTCGGTTTTTGGACGCTGGACAATTTTCTGAATTTCTCGCAATAATCGTATATGCGAATCTTCTCCTTGCGGTATTTAATCTTGTTCCTATTCCGCCGCTTGACGGATCAAAAATTCTTTTTGCCATATTGCCATCGCAATTTAACGATTTAAAAATTTATTTTGAAGCGTACGGGTGGGTACTTCTGCTTTTTTTCGCGCTTTTCTTTTTTAATTTATTAATTCCGATAATAGAATTTTTATTTGAGCTTATAACCGGGCAAAATATACTTATGTGAATGGGGGGGGCTTGACAAATTTTTTAGATGTGATATGGTAATTATATTGATACAAGGAAACCCAAAAATAGCAAAAATACCTCGTGGCTTATCGAGGTGTTTTTGTTTTTATAAAAAAATGCTATAATAATATTACGGCGTTATGATCGCGACCCTTGTATCAATATATTTTGGGGTCACTGCGGTCTTTCGCCGTTTTTTACGTATATTGCAAATCTAAAAAGGTTCAATGCCTTTATGAGGTTTGAACCTTTTGTTGTCTATGGCTTATGGCTTACTGCTTTATGGCTGTAACGCTATATTGATTCAAGTTCTTTAAGGAGTTCGGTAATAAGTTTTTGTTGTTCCGGTGTCAGCTGTTTTGGCGTTTGTATTTTTTTTACTGCTTTTTTCGCGGGCTTTTTTACGGGTTTTTTTGCGCCTTTCTTTTTCTTTGTGATTTTTTTCGCGGGTTTTTTTGATTTTTTCGTTTTCGGCATATGGTAATTATTAATTTATTAAATACCCTCAATTTCTTCGTGGAGTTTTTTGCTTTCTTTCTCTTGCCGCGCCTTTTCCCAATCAGCTACTTTGTAATGATTTTCTGAAATTATTGCTTGGAAATCATTTTCTATTTGCATTTCTTTCATTTTATACGCTTTTATTAACTTGGTTACCTCACTATCATCACTTTCACCGTGAACATGCATTTCAAAATTTTCGTCAGCATCTGGAAAAATGGTTTTTAATTTATCCCACCACATCCTTAATTTATCAAGTCTTTCAAGTTTTTTTTCACTTGCTTCATGCTGTATGGCTTCGGAACATCTTAATACCTCTTTCTCGGTTTGGCAGTCTTCGATATTAAGCGGAACAATCTTTTTTTCGTCATCTTTGCCGGGGTTTTCTTGTTCGCCAATATTTTCGCTTGGAGGGACAATTTTCTCTTCAGGCACAAATGGATTGCTTTCTGGCATAAATTTTTGTTAATTAAATGATTAAATAGGTGGATTGAGTTATCCACTCACGATTGTATTATAGTATGGAATAAATAAAAATACAAAGATGGTATACTTATATAAACGGTGTCCGATGGTCGGGCACATTTTATAGATGGTTCTTTTAAAACGGAGGTTTTATGGGAGAAAAAATTAGAAAAAAAGCTGAATTTAATTTTTCATTTTTAGATCTCACCTCCGTTGAAATATACGTGTTGCGCAGGCATTTGCATTTACGGGTTTCCAGGGAGGCTCGTATACGATTTGGGCGCTTGCGCTCGAAATATTTTCATACTGTGCTTCAAAGGGCTTTAGCCAAGGCAATGGCGGCGTAAATCGTACTTTATTTTTTGGAGGGGATCACAAGAGCCTTTTCATTTTTTGAAAAGGCCTTTTTTTATTGACCCCCCCCTCTCCAGACTGTCCGAGAACGAATTTCTGTAGGGGCGACTCTTGTGGTCGCCCAGATACATTACACAAATTTTGGGCGGGCACAAGACCCGCCCCTACATTTTTACGAATTTTTGGACGGTCTGGAGGATTCTGCGAATTGGGTTTGCCAGCGGCAAACCCCTACGCTTAACGATAGCTTACGGTTTTTTGTGATTTTTACATTCCTTATTACTGCAAACAACAGATTCGTTTTTACCAAAAAGCATTAAGCTTTGGCACTCAGTGCATTTTTCTCCCGTCGGCGCCGCCCAGTACGCGTTTTTACATTCAGGATAATTTGAGCACGCGTAAAACACCCCTCGGCGCGAGCGCTTGGCAACAATTTTTCCTTTGTTGCATTTCGGGCAAACTGCGTATTCCTTGGGTGGAGTTTTTTTAATATATTTGCATTCCGGATATCCGGAGCATCCGATAAAAAATCCGAATCTGCCGCGTTTTCTCGTAAGATCTTTTCCGCATTCAGGACATTTTTCTTCAATTTTTTCCGCAGGTATCGCAACGCCATCCGCTCCGACTTCTTTTGTGTTTTTACATTCCGGATATCCGGAGCATGCCATAAATTTACCGTATCTCCCCATTTTTATCACCATGGGCTTTCCGCACTTTTCACACACCTCGTCGGTTTTTTCTTCTGTGATTTCTTTTTTTACAAGCTCTTTTTCTTTTATCGCAAGATTTTTATTAAAAGGCGTATAAAATTTTTCAATGGCCTTTTGCCATTCCAATTTTCCTTCCGCAATATCATCAAGCTCGCTTTCAAGATTGGCGGTAAAATCATAATCAACGATATGCGGAAAGTGCTCAACCAAAACATCGTTTACTAAAATTCCCATATCGGTGGGCTTTAATCTTCTGTCTTCTTTTAATACGTAGCCCCTTTCCTGCACCGTGGAAATGGTCGGCGCGTAGGTGGATGGCCGGCCGATACTTCTTTTTTCCAGCGCTTTGACAAGCGTGGCTTCTGTATATCGCGCCGGGGGTTCGGTGAAATGCTGATTTGAAGTAATTGTTTTTACATCTACGTTATCTTTTTCTTGAATCTCGGGAAGAATGTTTTCTTCCATTGCTGAAGGATACAATTTTAAAAATCCATCAAAGGCGATAATGGATCCGGTTGCGCGAAAAATAGATACTTTTGATGTATCGGTAATATCCACCGAAGTTGTATCCACTACCGCTTCGGTCATTTGGCTTGCCATGGCGCGTTTCCAGACAAGATCATACAGTTTGAGTTGGTTTGGATTCAGATATTGTTTGATTTCCTCGGGCGATAAATGCGCATGCGTTGGCCTGATGGCTTCGTGCGCCTCTTGCGAATTTCTTGCTTTGGTTTTGTAGGTTTTCGGCCCTTGATAATAATTTTGCCCGAAATTTTTTGCAATATAGCTTCCGGCCGATATAATAAATTTTTCAGAAAGGTTTGTTGAATCCGTTCTCATATAGGTGATAAGACCGACTTGGCCGATTTCGCCCAATTCAACTCCTTCATAGAGTTGTTGCGCAAGCATCATGGTTTGTTTTGCTGAAAAGCCGAGGCGGTTGTTGGCTGCCTGTTGGAGCGTTGATGTTGTATATGGAGCAGAAGGATTTCGTTTTGCCTGTTTTTTTTCAACGCTTGAAATAAAAAATTTCTCATTTTCCAGACGGTTTTTTATTTTTTCCGCAAAGTCTTTAGTGTTTATTGTAAATTTTTCAATCGGTTTATTTTCATACGAAATAATATGCGCGTGAAATTCCGATCCGGTTTTTGCAAATATTGCGTCAATGGTCCAATACTCTTCGGGCTTGAATGCCTGAATTTGGCGTTCGCGCTCTACGATGAGGCGAACAGCAACCGATTGCACGCGCCCTGCCGACAGGCCCCGCGCCACTTTGTGCCATAAAAGCGGAGAGAGCTTATATCCTACCAAGCGGTCTAAAACGCGCCGCGCCTGCTGAGCGTTTACAAGGTTCATATCCAAATCGCGCGGATTTTGGATAGCTTCTTTTATGGCTTCTTCTGTGATCTCATGGAAAGCTATTCTTTTTATCTGATTTTTTTTCGGCTTGATGAGCTGTATCAGATGCCAGGAGATTGCTTCTCCTTCACGGTCTTCGTCTGTAGCGAAGTAAATGATTTTTGCTTTTTCAGCGTCTTTTTTCAGGGTTTCAACAACTTTTTTCGCTTTGAGAGGCACCGTGTAGGTTGGTTCAAAATTATTTTCAATATCAACGCCAAGCTTAGTTTTCGGCAAATCCCGGACATGACCAAAAGAGGATTCTACTTTGTAATCTTTTCCAAGAAATTTTGTAATAGTTTTTGCTTTTGTAGGGCTTTCTACGATGACTAAATTTTTCATATACGAATAATATTATACTAATATACGAACAGTACGAATGATACGAATAGATACGAATTCGTTTTGATTCATCTCGTTCGCAAACATTTAGATGTTCGCATTATATTGTTGCTTTTTAAGATAACTGAAAATTAAATATTTGTCAAATTCATATCTTACAATACATTCCTCCGCCGGCATTTTTTATTGCTCCTTTTATTTCAAGCATTGAAAGCAGGGAATTGGCTTTTGCCGCGCTTATTTTGCTTTCCCGAATTATGCTGTCAATATGCATTGGTTCTTTTGCCAATAATGACATAAGCAATTCTTCATCAGGCGCAAAAACAATATCTCCTGATGTTTTTTTAAAATTTACCGCCGTTTCTATATTTAATTCTTCAATAATATCTTCGGCGCACGTTACCAGTTTTGCGCCCATTTTTATGAGGTTGTTCACGCCTTTTGCGTTTTCATTATAAATATTTTGGGGAACGGCAAATATATCGCGATTTTGTTCAAGCGCGAATTTTGTCGTGATAAGCGCTCCTGATTTTTCCGGGGCTTCTATGACAAGGGTGCCAAGGCTTAATCCCGAGATTATCCGATTTCTTTGGGGAAAGTGTGTTTTTAAAGATTGCGTCCCGCAGGGATACTCGGATATTAATGCGCCGCCGGATTCTATTATTGTATGAGCAAGCGCGCGGTTCGCAACCGGATAAATATTATATTCATCAAGCCCGCCACCAAGCACCGCAAGCGTAACACCTTTAGCTTCAAGCGCTGCGTGGTGCGCAATCGCATCAATGCCCAGCGCGAGCCCCGATACAATAGCAAGCCCGCGTTGCGCAAGGGTGTAGGAAAGATCGTGAGCAATCATTTTTCCGTAAGAAGAAACCTTTCTTGTTCCGACAACGCCAAGCGCGAGCTCATAGCTTTTTATTGTGCCCCGATAGTACAGAAGCGGCGGGGGATTTGGTATTTCTTTCAAAAGTCTTGGATAGTTTGAATCAAAAAGAGAAAGCACGGATACTTTCTCTTGTATAAGGATTTCACATTCTTTGTCCGGGCTGATGAATTTTTTTTCATCCATTATGGCCGTAACCGCGCTATTTTCAATGCCCATGGATATGAAATCAGCTGCTTTCGCAGTCCACGCGACCTTGCCACTTTTAAACCCTTTCATTATTTTCGTGAGCCGTATCGGACCAATATTTGTAATTTTTGTAAACGCAATCCAATAGGGTAAATTTTCGTCAATCATAAGCTAACCATTGACATTAATAGAGTGATTTTGATAATATGAACTATTCTACCGCGCATTACTCTACCTGTTAGGCGTAACGAAATAGGAACCCCTCCTAATCCCTATTGCAGTTATGTAAGTAAATTAAGCAATTTATTGCGTAATTTACGCTAACAGGTAGTATTATGCTCGGTATTTTTTAATTGAATTCATTCATCGCCTCCACCACTCCAACACTTAAAGATGATTCTATTGCCTCAATCATAAGCGATATGGATGATAGGATTTTTATAAATTCTTCGCTTGAAAATTTTTTCAAAACATATTCTTCAGCTAAAATATTTTGAGCATGCTCTCCAGCAATTCCGAGCCGGAACCTTGCAAAATTTTGCGTTTGGAGATGGTCTATGATTGATTGTACGCCATTATGGCCTCCCGATGATGCGTTTTGGCTGATGCGAATCTTCGCAAGTGGAAGATCTAAGTCATCGTGAATCACCATAATATCGTTGGAAGGAATTTTATAGTAATCGGCAATTGCTTTGACAGATACTCCGGAATTATTCATAAATGTCATTGGTTTTGCTAGAATAATTTTTTCAGTAAGAATCTCGCCTTTTGAAATTTTTGCGTTAAATTTTTTTATTAATTTCCATTGAGCAAATTTTTCATTTTTTGTAATTTCATCAATGACCAAAAATCCCGCGTTGTGGCGTGTTTTTTCATATTGTTCGCCGGGATTTCCAAGGCCGATGATGAGTTTCATAAGCGATAATTAGGGGGACAGTAACCGGTAATCAGTAATCGGTAATTAAGAAATTGTTATTCCTGATTCCTGATTACTTGTTACTTATTACACATTGCTAGTTACCTATTTTTGTCTTAAAGTTTACTCCTTCCAGATCAAATTGCGTGCGAAAAGTTTTTTTAACATAATTAAGATACGTTTCGTCAAGCGATTGATTTTTTCCCAAATACAAAGTGAACTCCGGCGGGTTGGTGCGGGTTTGTTTTATTTTTGTAATGTATGGTTTTTCAATGCCGGTTCCGCCGTAGGGCTTTTTCATCCGCAAAATATTTTTTAAAATTTTCGCCAGCGCTTCATCGGTTGAGGCAATTTTGCGCCTTTCATATACTTCCAATATTAAGTCTAGAATTTTTTGAACATTTTTTCCATACACGGCGGATGTGTAGATTATCGGAGCCCATGAAAGCGGGGGGAGCATTTTTTTAATATAATCAGTGGCGATTTGTGCGGATATGGTTTCTTTGTTTTGGATAAGATCCCATTTATTGGCGATTATTATCGCGCTTGCCGTGCTATTTTCAATAGTTCCCGACAGGCGCAGGTCCTGGCCGGATGAGTGAGTGCTTAAATCAAGCACGAAAAGAACGATGTCGGATTTTTTTATGCAATCAAGCGATCTTTTGTAGGAGACGGAATCAAGCCCGGGGGCGGTATTTCTTCTTTTTTTCAGGCCGGCCGTATCAACGAGCGTGATTTTTTTATCTTTATATATAATATCAATGTCTTGCGGTTCTCTCGTTGTCTGAGGGATTGGGGAGGTTATGACGCGCTCTTCGCCAAGTATTGCATTGAGAAGAGATGATTTTCCCACGCTTGGCTTTCCTATGAATGATACGCGTATGGTTTCAAGCTCAGTTCCTTTTTCCACAAGATCCCAATTATTTTTTTGAACCTTGTTCAATTCTTCCACAATCCTATCAAGAAGATCTCCTGTTCCGCTTCCATTTTTTGCCGATACGGGGATTGGTTCGCCAAGCCCGAGCGAAAAAAAATCCGATACCCTGTCATTCCATTTCGGCGAATCAATTTTATTGCATGCTAAAACAATCGGTTTTTGAAAACGTTTGAGGATTTTCGCGAGGTCGCGGTCGTGTTTCATAAGTCCTGCCTGTCCGTCCGCCACAAATAATAAAAGCGTAGCTTCTTTCAATGCTTTTTGTGTTTGCTTGATTACTTCTTTTTCAATCAAACCGGGTTCTTTTATCCATTTTTTTGTGCGCAATAATTCAATGCTGTTTTTTAGCTGTTCTATATCAACTCCGCCCGTGTCAATAAGATTAAATTGAATTTTTTGCCATTGAACGCGGCTGTAAATTCGGTCGCGGGTGGTTCCGGGAACGGGCGAGGTTATGGCTTTTTCAGTTTCCGTGAGCCGGTTGAAAAGCGTTGATTTCCCCGCGTTTATCCGTCCTATAATTGTGACTGTTGGAAGCGCCATAAATAATATTTTTTTTAATTAACGCTGGATCCGAATTCAATAAGTTTTTCCTGCCAGTTATCTCCCAGTATGATAAGTATATCGGATTTTGTATCTGTTGGATAGCGGATTTTTTTTCCTCCCGCGACAACGATATCCTGCGGGGCGCCGGAATCAAAGACTACTGCGTCAAAAATTATTTCCAAATCTTTAAGTATTTCTTTTTTGTTTTGCGCGGTTTGAGGCTTGAGATTGTAAATGATAGTTTTTTTGTAGGTGCGCAAAGGCGCGTTGCCGATTGTTCCAATGGAATAATTCTGGATAGCAAGGTAGTCCGAAGTTTTTTTTGCCAAGCCGACGACTTTTGTGCCATTATCTATTTCAATAATATTTTCTTTTTTTTGCTTATCAAGAGCTTGAATCGCTTTTTCTGCAATCCCCGAATCTTCAATTTTCGGTTTTTCCGCTTCAATGGGTTTATAGGTGTAGCTTGAAATAATATTTTGATCAAAAATATTTTCGGCAATTTTTTGCAGGTCGGACCAGTCACCGGCTCTTGTCTTCAATAGGTAGGCTGATGTTGAAGTTGAAGCATATAAGGGGCTTAGGGGACCGTCGTCCAATACCACATGGTTGATATTTTCCTGCGGAATAAACTTCACAACGTCATACAGGCGCAAGATCTCCCAGATTTCAAGATTTGTATCAATGTGTTCATTGAGCGATTGGAATAACCGATTCAATGTGCTGAAATTCAGCAGTGTCGAAGGAGAAAGAAATTTTTCTTTTATCGCAAGCATTACTTTTTGCTGCCTTTTTGATCTTGCGAAATCATTTCCTTCTACGCCCTTTGCTTTGCGCGACCGAACGAATTTTAATGCGGTTTCCCCATTCATATATCTGATTCCTTTTGATATTACCAAGTGTTCATACGCGCCATTGCCGGCGCCGGATGTATTTTCAATGGGATAATACGCGTCGTCAAGCGTATTTTCAACATTAATGGTAATGCCTCCGAGGTCATCAATGAGCTTGATAAATCCATCAAAATCTACACGGCCGTAATAATGTATGGGAATATTAAATATATTTTCAACAAGTGTTTTTGTTTTTATTCCCGCTGTTTCAGAGTTTTCCGCGCGCAGGATAGCGTATGCGGTATTTATTTTTCCGTTGCCCACTTCCGGTATGGTCACATAGAGATCACGTGGTATAGAAAGAATGCCAACGCTATTTGTTGAAGGCCGGATACTGACAACCATCATGGTGTCCGTGAGATAGGGACCCTCATGCGTTCCTCCGCCGACTCCCATAAGCAGTATATTGATTCGGTCCTCGTTTTCTCCATTTAATTTTTTATTCGGGCTTGTGATAAAATGCTTTATCTGGGTAAAGATATTCGCTTCTTTAGCGCCTTCGGGTGCTGTAAAAATTTTATACAATATGTACGATGTGAATATAATAAAAAAAATAAAAATGGCAAGTATTATTTTGCCAAGAGCTGGTTTTTTTCTGATATTTTTTTCAATCATACTGAATTTTTATATCAAATTCATCCCTTCATTCCACAGTTTGAGGGTCTTTCAATATATTATACTAATAAAACAATGGAATAACAAGCATAGCACGTATTGTATAAAATAGCTATCTTGATTTCATTTGAATTCTTTGATATAATAATATAAAGTAATCTGTGGTAATGGATTCTGTTTTTGTGTTTGGAGGATTTATTTATGCGTTTCCTTATTTTGGATGCGTAGCTCAGTTGGTTAGAGCGCGCCGTTCACATCGGCGAGGTCCCCGGTTCGAATCCAGGCGCATCCATATTCAGAATAAACTCGAAGCAAGAAATTCGAAATTCGAAACAAATTCCAAATTACAAAATTGTAAAATTTAAATATATTTTTGAAAATTAGAATTTTGAATTTCGATATTGTTTCGGATTTCGATATTCGAATTTCGGATTTAAAATACTTTATGGCGAAAATTTTAAGTATTGCGCATCGCGGTGCAAGCGGATATGCTCCGGAAAATACTCTTAAGGCAATTCAAAAAGCAGTGAAGCTTGGCGCGGATATGATAGAGATTGATGTGCGAAGAACGCGTGACCGGCATATGGTGTGTTTTCATGATTATCTTATGCATCGCTTAACGAACGGACATGGGCGCCTGAGAAATTATACGTATCAAGAATTAAAACGTTTTACCATTTGCGGAGAAGTCATTCCTACGTTGCCGGAAATTTTAAAAGAAATTAAAGGAAGCTGTCAGGTGAATATAGAAGTAAAGGAGCGCGGGCTGACAAAGGATCTCGCCCGGCTTGTGCGCGAAATGGAATTAACTCGGGATGTTTTGTTTTCATCTTTTTATCACCTTGAACTTGCAAAATTAAAAGCGCTAGACAGCCGATTGCGAGTTGCGTTGCTTTTTTCACAACTGCCGTCTGTTTCGGTTGCCATGAAGATCGGAAAAGAAATACAGGCGGAGGCCTTGAATTTGCCGATGAAAAGAATTACACAACGGTACTTGCGGCAGATGATTGACGAAGCAAAGAGAAGAGATATGAAAATAAATGTCTGGACCGCCAATAGCCAAGAAGATATTCAATGGCTTAAGGAAACAGGAGTCCATGGGATTATTACGGATTTTCCGGACAGGATAAAAAGTATTTCATAGAAAATATATTATTTAAATTTAAGAAATTATGCTGGGAAATAATACGCAAAAAAAAATCAATGAAATAGATATGAATGATATTCCGGAGCCAAAGCAGGAAAATTCACTTGTGAAAGAAGCGTTTATTTTTCTCTGGGAAATAATCAAGGTGGTTGTCATATCGCTTGCCGTCATTCTTCCCATACGATATTTTCTTATTCAGCCGTTTTATGTAAAGGGTGCATCCATGGAGCCCAATTTTCATGACCATGAGTATCTTATCGTGGATCAGATCAGCTACCGGTTTGGCGAGCCAACGCGCGGGGATGTGGTTGTTTTTCGGGCGCCTCCGCAACCGTATGATTTTTTTATAAAACGCCTGATCGGCTTGCCGGGCGAAACTATAAAAATTCATGATGGAAAGATTTTTATTTTTAATAGCGCGAATCCTCAGGGAGAAGAATTAAAAGAATCATATTTGTCTGCTGATTTGAAAAGCGTCGGATCAATTACTGAAGCGCTTGATCAGGACGAATATTTTCTCATGGGCGACAATAGGGAAGAAAGTATGGATTCAAGGTCGTTTGGACCGGTGAAAAGAAAGGCAATGGTTGGAAAAGTTTTTTTACGCGGATGGCCGCTGGATAAATTTTCTTTGTATCTCGACCCTCCGCAGTATGGATTTTAGAATTAAGTTCAAAATTCAAAGTGCAAAGTTAAAAGTTTTATGAAATTTTATAACTTTGAACTTTGAACTTTTAACTTTTAACTTTTAACTTGTATATTATGCCCCGAAGAAAAAAAATTTTTTCAAACGCGCCAAAAATGGAAATACAATCAGGCGCCCAGGCACGGCAGAATAAAAATGTCCCTCATATTCTAAAAGGATTTAAGGACATTATGCCGAATGACCAAAAATATTGGCAGACATTAAGCCGGGTGGTTGAAAAAACCGCCGGTCAATACGGATTTCAGAAAATTGAAACGCCGATTATTGAAGACACTTCTTTATTTACGCGCTCCGTCGGAAAGGAAACAGATATTGTATCAAAAGAAATGTATAGTTTTGTGGATCAGGGAGGCGATAATCTCAGCTTGCGGCCCGAGGGAACCGCGTCGGTTGCCCGCGCTTTCATAGAGCATGGGATGCTGAATCTTCCTCAGCCCGTGAAAATGTATTATGAAGGGCCGATGTTTCGCCATGAAAATCCACAGGCAGGCAGATATCGCGGATTGCACCAATTTGGGTTTGAAGTGCTTGGCAGCGCTGCACCGGTTGTTGACGCCCAGCTTATTCTTATTGCATCTAATATTTGCCAGGAAATCGGGCTGAAACCCGGAAGCTACAGTATACAAATAAATAGTATTGGCTGTCCGCAGTGCAGGGCTGAATATAAAAAAGAGCTTGTGCTGTATTACAAAGCGAAGAGAAAATATCTTTGCGATTCATGCAAAAAAAGGCTTGTGAAAAATCCATTGCGCCTATTGGACTGCAAGGTTCCCGGATGCCAGTCGCTGAAGCCCGATGCTCCGCAGATTTTGGATTGGCTTGATGATTCTTGCAAGACGCATTTTATGGGAGTGGTGGAATATTTGGACGCGCTTGAAGTGTCGTATGTTTTAAATCCCCAGCTTGTGCGAGGGCTTGATTATTATACGCGGACGGTATTTGAAATCGTCGCGCAGGGAAAAGAAGAAATGGCGCAATCAGCAATCGGCGCCGGCGGCAGATACGATAATCTTATTGAAACGCTTGGAGGAAATCCTACTCCGGCGACAGGATTCGCGTTCGGGTTTGAGCGTATGATTATGCATATGAAAGAGCAGGAAGTGAAGCTGAAAGAAAAAAGAACGCCGGATATATTTTTGGCGCAGATAGGACAGCAGGCAAAAGTGCAGGCGTTGAAACTGTATGAACGGCTGAGAAAGGAAGGAATTTTAGTATATGAAAATTTTTCCAAAGACAGTTTGAAGGCGCAATTGGAAATATCCAATAAGCTGAAAGCAAAATATACTCTTATTGTCGGGCAGAAAGAAGTTTTGGACGGAACTGTGCTTTTGCGCGATATGGATGCCGGGGTTCAGGAAATTATAAATTATGAAAAAGTTACCATAGAGATGAAAAAGAAATTGCAACAGTAATGACGAGGTTCTAGGTTGTAGGTGCTAGGTTCTAGTGTTTTTAAATCGGGAGTCTTTAAAGAGGCTCCCTTTTTTTATTCCTCCCTCTCCCTGGACGGGAGAGGGATTGAGGGTGAGGGTGAACAGATAAAATTTTTCCCTTTCCGAAAACGCCTGCCAGCCTTGGGTTGGGAGAGGGTGGCCTCAAGGCCGGGTGAGGCAAACCAGGCGGAATATTTTACCCCCTCTTCAGGTGGCTATGCTGTTTGTAAGGCTCCGTAGCCTCACTCCCGACCCAGACTGTCCGAGAACGAATTTCTGTAGGGGCGACTTTTGTGGTCGCCCGATGATTTAGAGAAATTCTGGGCGGGCACAAGACCCGCCCCTACATTTTATAAATTCTCGTACAGTCTGGGAGGAATATAAAAAAATAAATTTGTATGTGCGCATTCGCAGTGCGCTATTCGTATGCAAAAAAAGGCAGACGATGTTTCGTCTGCCTTATGTTATATTTTGTACGGGCGATTAATAATCGCCCGTACATTATTACAAAAAAATAAAAAAAGGCAGTCCTCGCGTTTGCGGGACTGCCTATATTGTTTTTGTAGGGGCGAATAGTATTCGCCCGTTACTTTTTTACAAAAGAACTATTCGGCTTTGATTGTACACCCAAGAAAATCAGGTGTTGGATCAAGCCCTGGTTGGTTGAAGGGCTCCTTGGGAGCCTCTCCGCCAAGGAAAAGGAAATTCAATATAGCAATTGGGTCGGAAATATTTATATTTCCATCATCATCCGAATCGGCCGCGTCTTTACAGATTCCTTGTGTATCTCCAAGGAATAGCCAGCCAAGAATGGCAATCGGATCGGTGATATTCACATCTCCATCCTGATTTGCATCTCCGCGCCTGAATTCGTATTCAATTTCGCGCAAGATAATTTTTTGCGTAATCCCGTCAAAAGGATCGCGCACGGTTACGGTGTATTGATAGGCGCCAAGCGCGAGATTTAATTCAACTCGCGGCTGAACGTCAATCACGCCGTCTTTATTTTCCCAAATAAATGACAACGAGTCATCGTTTGGGTCAGTGGAATTTGTCGCGTCCAAAGCTATTGCAGTGGACTCTCCTTGTGCCAGAATGGCGAGCAAATCTTCGTCTTCAATTAAAACAATTGGCGCTACGTTATCATGAAACGGGTCTTGCCAAAAGCTTATGTCGGAAATGGCAACCGTAGATGCGTCAGTATTGGCAATAAAGCCAAAAATAAGATCAACGGTTTTTCCGCGATACTCCTGAACATTGATAAGCCCGCTGTCGCTTGGGCCCTTGTCTGTGACTGCGTTGTCCAGCCATATTGGCGTTTCAATTTCGTCTGATTTTATGGAAAGCATAAGCTGTGAATTTCCGATTTCCGAAAATTCATACGTGAAGCTTATGTAATCCCATTGCAAATCAATGGTCTGTGTGAGCGTGAACGTCGTATCCGGCGCAACATCGCCTCCGCCACCTTCGGCCACAGCCTTTTTCAGAAGCGCTTTTGTGTCGCTGGGAAGTTCACACGATCCGAAACATTCACCTGTTGAAAGTATTATCCCGGTAATTTTTTTCTCCGGGGTTTTATCATCCACACAGGCAAGTCCGAAAATTCGGTAGTTTAGGCGATCGCATGAATCAATGTGGCATATGTATGATGTGCTGACGGGTCCGTTTGGAGGCAGGCATGTGAAATCCATAGGATTTGCGCCGGTTTCAAACAAAACCGATGCATTGAAACCAATGTTTTTATCCACCTGATCCAGATTGCATCCATTGCCGAAGAGCAGGGGATTTTCTGCCAAGGTTGCGTGGTTTTGGTACCAAAGGTACACGTCGTGGTAGAAATTCAGCAGATTTCTTTCAGAGGAAGGAACGTCAATCCATGCATTCACAAAATATGCCTTGTTGTCGGCTGAACCGCTGATAAGGTCTGCGTAAACGCCGGTTTTCCGTAACCTGAGAGTTTGATTTCCCAAATCGTTTTTTACCACATCCGGCGGATCCCAAAGTGTGAGATGCGTTGGTACGACTTTGTCGCCAACCTTTGGGCGAAGAGGAAGTGTCATTTCACAGACATTGGCCATCAAAAACGCGCCCAAGCTGTGGCCCATGAAATGCACGGGCTTGTTGTAATCCAAAGACAAAACCTTTTGCAGTTCTTTGGCGCACAGCCTTGATTGGGGCAGGATATTCATTGTGGCTTGTGCCAAATGAATAGTGCCTGCTTTTTCGAACCAATCCCATGCAAGGATGTTGACGGTTTCGCCCATGCGCGCGTAGAGTACGCGTGCGGTTTCAACCATCCATCCGGACGAAGGCTCGCCGCCGTTCCACCCGTGCGTCATCACGATCGTGCCAAAATCCTTATTGAAGAGTTGCGCCTGAACGTCAGGTTGCATCTCCACAAATTGCACTTTGGCTGGGTGGTAGATTTGAAGTTGGGTGGGGGATACACACACAGGCCTTATGATTCGTCCGAATATTCCAGTATGTTCTCCAAATGGTCCAGGCCAAGTACCCTCCCAACTGTTCCAAGATATGGCAATTAATCCATCAATTGACATTACAATGTTCGGAAGGAATTGAGTTCCTTTAGTATACTCATTAACACGGGAAACATTGCCTATCGGCTTGTCATCTATGCTAAATAGTTGAGTATATATTTCTGAATACTCACCGCGTTCGCCATTTTCTATCCAAACGATGCCGTAGCCGATATTCTTTCTTGAAGAAATTTTTGGTGGGCTATCAAAATATTGGCCTTCATCGCTAATATCTATTTCAATGTCAGCTTGTAATTTATTGCCGTTATAATCCAGTCTTTGCATGACGATTAATCGATTGTTGTCTCCTGGTGCCTTGTTAAAACGTGCATAAACAATTCTGAATGTGCCATCATTTAAGACTGAAATATCTGGCTTACGCGAAAAAACATGTTCCGGAGGATTCCGCGCGCACGTATATTATAGTGTGTAAACCGTCACTACCTTCCCATCCGATATTCAATACAGCCGAAATTTTATCTTTTATTCTGGTGCCAGTGGAGTCGTATAAACTCAAACAGATACCATCAAAGGTTTCCCATGAAGAGGCAAAGTGGCCGCTATTATTCATCGATATTTGGTTGTTGCCACCAAATTGAGTAAATGTCGATTCTATAATAACATCTTCACCAACTTGATTATTTGATGCATCAAATAATCGCGCGATAAGACCAGTCGGCTGTCCGTTTAAAAAAGAAAACCAAGAAATAATGTAATTTCCCATATCATCTATCGAGATATGCGCTGAACCTATATCGTTTCCAGCCACTGCAGTATATATTTTTTTTTGTATATCAAGTGTACCGTCTGGGTTTATTCTCTCTAATAGTATATTATTACTACCGTCTACATACACACAAATGAGTTGGTTGTTTTTGTTAATCGCTGAGCTATGTCCATTAGACGGTGCGGAGTAGCCAATTTTAATCTCTTGAGTTCCTATTAAATTACAATCTTGTGCGTTGATGCTTCGGCTGCAGATTATGAAACCGACAATCGACGAGACGACGAACAGGACGAGCGACGAACAAATCGCCTTCGCAAGGCTGCCTCCTTCGCCGAAGTGGCTACGAAGGCCAAGTCGGCGTATCAAGGCGAACGAGAAAAGCGTCTTCATGTGAGACTCCTTTGCGCTTTGCGCACATTTGACCATTGACATTTGACACGTGACTTTTCCCCCTCACCCCAACCCTCTCCCGCACGGGGCGAGGGAGAATTAAGAGGAAACTCCTTTGGTTGAAGTAACTGGTAACCAGTAACGGGTAACGAGTAAACAGCTGTTTGAATTAGGAATCAGGAATCAGGAATTATGGAATCTTTTTTCAATTTCTGAATTTCATAATTTCATCCATTTCTGTAATTATTCAATTGTCAAAGTGCTTTTTATTATTGATTGTTGATACGCATTGTCATGCTGAACCGACATTGTCGCCCTGAATTTAATTCAGGGTCCCCCGGATAACTATGGGATCCCGAATCAAGTTCGGGATGACAAGGAGAATAGCCGGAAAGACAATATGGATCCCCGCATTCGCGAGGATGACAATAGGCAGTCAACAATTTAATACATTATAATATTTTAGCGAAAAAGTCAAATGCTTGCTATCAGGAATCAGTAACTAGTAATCAGTAATCAGGATTAGGAATTAAATATTTATTAGCCCTAGTTACTGATTACTGGTTACTGATTCCTAAGTTACTATTTACCGATTACTAAATCCCTAAACATCCTTGACTTGTCCACAGAAAGATGTTATGGTTTGCTTGTATAATTATTAAGAATTATTTATAATATATGTATATAGAAGAGGTGTTGATAAATACCGATTCTTTACATTATAAATAATTTAACACACCCAAAGGAGGTGTATCATAATGGCAGAAATCAAACGGAAGAAAGGCGAAAGCTTTGAAAGCTTGATGAGGCGATTCAAGAAGAAAATCCAGCAAAGCGGAATTTTGTTGCAGTCGCGAAAAATTCGTTATTTTGCGCGCGCAGAAAACCACAACAAGAGAAAAACCGATGCTCTTCGAAGAATCCGAATCACGGCCGAGAGAGAATATCTCAAAAAAATCGGCAGATTGCCTGAAGAAGAATTTAAGTTCACGAGACGCTAGAAGCTGATATGTCGCTGATGAGTACGCTGAGAGAGCGCTGAAAATTTGTCCCCCGGATTTTTTTCGGGGGACAAAATAGAAAATTGTTTTTTAGATTGTCATTCCCCCGACACTTCGGGGAAATCCATTACCCTTGTGTCATCCTGAGTGAAGCGAAGGATCCCATACTATAGCGCAAAGATCCGGGGGATTCTTCGGCCATTGGCCTCAGAATGACAATTATTGGAAAGTCTGAAGATAAAATTATATTTGTTATTCTATATAGATTATGCCAGAAAGTATTTTAAAAAAAATTGAAGAGGAGATGATCGTCGCGATGAAAGGCAAAAAGGAAGTTGAACTTTCCACATTGAGAATGATGAAAACCGCCATTAAAAACGCGGAGATTGCAAAGAGGCCTGAAAAACTTACTGAAGATGATGAAATGAAAGTTTTAAAAAGCGAAGTGAAAAAACACCAGGATTCCATTGATTTATTTCAAAAAGGAAACCGGCCGGATTTAGTAAAAAAGGAGGAAGAAGAATTAAAAATCGTAAAAAAATATCTTCCGCAAGATTTGGGCGATGATGAATTAAAAAAAATTATTCAAAATGTTTTAAAAAAATTAGGAGACGATACCCAGAATTTCGGAAAAGTTATGGGAGCCGTGATGAAGGAGGTTGCCGGCAAGGCGGATGGGAATAGGGTGGCTGAATTACTGAAGAAAATAGTTCAAAGTTCAAAGTGAAAAGTTCAAAGTCGCAGTTTAAAGTTTAAAAGTTATGGACAACCAAGAGTTTAAAAAGAAGTTAATTATTCGTTCATTTAATTTAGCTCGAAATGTTATTAAACTTGCCGATACATTTCCCCAGAAACGATCTGCCTGGATAATTATTGATCAATTGCTTCGCGCGATTACTTCCATTGGAGCTAATATTATAGAAGCTCAAGCCGCCAGCTCAAGAAAAGACTTCATCAATTTTCTCAACCATGCCCTGAAAAGTGGAAATGAAACAAAATTTTGGCTGGCTTTATCAAAAGATTTAGATGAAAAATTAATTTCTGAAATAGAAAAATATTTAAAAGAAACCGATGAAATAGTCAAAATTCTCGGTTCGGCGATAGCCACCCTTAAAGGAAAAAATAAACTTTGAATTTTGAACTGTAATTTTGAACTTTGCACTTTGAACTTTTAACTATTGGTATAAAATATCGCTTGTCAAGCCATGAAAAACAAAAAACCCACCCTTTCAAAACAATTTAAATTTTATAATAGCCCCATTTTCGTAGTGCTTATATTTACAATACTTATGGCGGCTTTTTTTATTATCTCTTACGAAGCATCGGCGCAGATACGAGAATCTGTCACAAACGGATTTGGATATGCGTCAAGCATGGGCCTTGGAGCCCGCGATTTGCGTACTATCATATTCGCGATAATAAATGTTTTGTTGGGATTTTTATCAATTGTCGCCGTACTTATCATTATGTACGGCGGTTTTGTTTGGATGACATCTAAAGGAGACCCGAAACGGGTTGATGATGCAAAAAATATTTTGAAAAATGCGGTTATTGGGCTAGTGATAATTTTTCTGGCGTTTTCAATTGTGCAGTTTGTCTTCAGGTTTTTATTAGGAGCCGTGACTCCTCCAGGAGCTGGAAACGCACCTCCTCCGCCGGGCGGATGCGTGAATTGTAGCGCCTTAGGGGGTGGAATTATTGAAACAGTATTTCCTGCAAATGCTGCCCGCGACGTTCCGCGCGATACTATGATTTTTGTTACTTTCAAAGAAGTCATCCAGACCGATACAATAATTCGGGGCGGTGGCGTGAGTGGTGATCTTATGGCTGGCGAGAATAATGTTCAAATATCTTATACTGATCCGGTGACCAAGCTGCCGGTTGAGCTTGGGAGCGCTGATGTTGTGGCTTCATCCGGTGATAATAAGACATTTTCATTTCGTCCGGACAAATATTTGGGCGATGGAAAAAATAATATAATATATAGCGTACGGCTTGGAAAAGATATTTTGAAAGAAGGCGTGGATATTGTGGCACCGTTAGGATTTAATGATCCTGCATTTCAAGGACCAATAAATTATTATAAATGGTGGTTTGAGGTTGGGACAAGGCTTGATCTTATCCCTCCAAAAATTAGTAATGTTGCACCGGATCCGGAAGTTACGGGGATTGCGGGAAAAGATAATTATTCGCCAGTGGCACCGGTTGCTTCATTTGCGACAATTACCGTGACGAAAGTTCCGCAGACGTATGTAGCTCCAGTTCTTCAGGGTACTGTTGATATACTATCCGGATCGGCTACCATAATTGGTACAGTAACAGAGACGCCAAAATTTGCAGGAAAATCGAACGTGAAGATTTGCTTAACGGGTGCAGCCAATCAATTTTCTATTACTCAGGTTGCCGCAGGATCGGCGAATTGCGCAGGCGTCGCGCCGGCAGTACCACTGGATTGTTTAAACGCAACAACGCCATTAGTTGAAACCTCAATAATAGGATGCGGATTGTCCGTGAATTTTAATGAAAGTCCGGCAATTGGCAATCAATTTATTTTTTCCGTAACAGCCGCAATTCCAGCAGACACATTACAGGTAGCAAATACCACATATACATTTGTATTAGCCGCGCCGGCAGGAAACCAAATTTTAGCCGGAGGTGGTATAAATGGAACTGTTACAAATATTATTAATAAAATATCTTCGGTTGCCGAATCGCCTAACGTGAATGCCGAGGCGGTTGTAGGATTTGCGAATCGGATAAAGTTTGTGGCAGCTATTAAAGGAGTGTCCGGTGACTCTATCCAAATTTCTTCAAGCGCGGTCAGTGGCGATTGGATAAATCTCCCATCCCCAATTAATCTAAGCGGCGGGGTAGATGCATTAATGGGAAGAAGTATTGTTGAAATTCCCGATGAATCGCGCGATGTTATAATAAAAATTAATTTTTCAGAACCTATGTTTCCGCCAAAAATCGGCGGCGTGGTTGCAACGCAAGGTAACAATCCTGATTCAAGAGGAATGGGTCAATTGCTCGCAGGAGATTTTAGTGCCATAGAAGTATTTGCAGATCTTAATAATAATTTTGTTTCCGGCGCTAACCCGGAACCCATTGAACATGTAGCGGGTACGTGGAGAATTTCAAATAATTATAAAACAGCGGAATTCATATCAAATTTAAGCTGTGGAATATGTCCGGATGGTCTTACTCCATGCAATAACGATACGGAATGCGGCGGCGGTGCTTGCAGTGTTGTAAAAAATTCTTGCGGTGATATTAAGAAATGTCTTCCGGTAAAAGGCGATGTCACGCATTATATTGTTCGGGTAAATACCGCCAATCTTATTAATACATGCGCAGGCTCCAATGATAATTGCAAAGACGAAAGATTTAATATTTGCGGTGCTGATAATGTTTGCGAAGACGCGGGCGGAATAAATTATCCAAAAGCAAGGGAGCCAATAGACGGAGTAGTTGATGCGGCGGCGAATTCTATGGACGGCAACAGGAATGATAACACTCAAGGACCGTTACCCGCTCCAAACACTTTTTATATTGATGTGCCAACTCTGATAAATCCTGCGCAGGGTGATAGCTATCAATGGGAATTTAATATTAATAAAACCATTGACATGACTCCTCCGGAAATTGAAGCCCGCGGGCCAGACCAGGACCAGGTGGTTTCGCCAATCTATGTGCCAAGCGCGCAATTTAATAAGCGCATGATGATGTCAACATTTAAACCCGACAATAGTTATCCCGACGGATTATGCAATTGTGCTGTTGATGCCGATTGTGTCAGCGCAACGGACTCAAGAGATGAATATTGTGACAATACTTTTAAGGTTTGCAGAAGAAAAGATAATGCCGAGTCGTTTTGCAGATACGATTCGCAATGCAAAAGGCCGGCATTAAAATGCAGGAATCAGGAGTATGTCACGCTAATTGATTCGTTAAAAAGAACCGGGTATTGGATAGTGGGAGAAGATATTGATACAAATGGTGACAGTTTTGCTGATAAATCAATTATGCGCATGAATCAGACGGGCTTTATTGAAAATGCGCCTTATCATATAGATATCGGATCCGGGTTGAGAGATTACCATCAGAATTGTTTTATGCCGGGTAAGGGACCAGGATGTAATCCAACTTCCGATTTGCCGTTTTGTTGTTATGGCGTGCCAACAGCCCCGCTTGCAAATGGCGATTCGCCTTGCCTCCCTGCTACGAAGTCGTAAAGCAATCAGCCCCATGTGTCCTATTAGTCTTATGCAACCTATATGTCCTATCAAGAATTGAAGTCCTACCGGCAGGCGATGGCGATTCAGGATTACACGGTTGAATTCTGCAAAATATATGTCAGTAAATTTTCAAGAACCACCGACCAGATGATTCAGGCGGCGCGCAGCGGAAAACAGAATATCGTTGAGGGCTGTTCCGTTTCAAAAACATCCCCGCAAACAGAATTAAAATTGATCGGGGTGGCAAGGGGATCGCTGGAAGAACTTTTGGAAGATTACAAGGATTTTTTGCGGCAGAAAGGGTTGGAAATTTGGAGAAAAGACGACCCGAGGGCGGTTGAAGTGAGAAATTTAGCGTATAGGCCGGATATGACTGATAGGGCTGATAAGTCGGATATGTCTGATAAGCCTTATAGGGCCGGTGAGCCGGATAGGACTGATATGTCGAATAGGGCGGATAAGACTGATAGGGCGGATAAGGCTTGCACGACCTATACGTCTTATAAGTCCTATGAGTCCTATCAATATTATTTGAAAAATCCTGAAAGCGCAGGAAACGCGATGATAGTTCTCATTAATCAAACAAATTATTTATTAGATCAGCAAATGAAAGCCGTGAGAAAACAAATGGAAGAAAAGGGAATTTCAAGCTTTTCCCATCAAGAAAAATTGCGCAGGATTTTAGAAGACAGGAAAAAGAAAAATGAAGAGTTCGATAAGTGGTTGAAAACCGTTGGACAAAATAAGTCAGAATAAGCTGGATAGGTCTGATAGGACAGATAAGTCTGAATAAGACGAATAGGTCTGGTAAGTCAGAATAAGTTGGATAAGCCTTATAAATCGCATATGTCCTATAGGACTTATAAGACATATAGGTCTGATAAGTCTAATAAGACCCATAAGTCCCTAAAGCCGGAATTTAAAAAAATGAAAAAAAGAAAAATACAATTTATCGCGCTACTGCTTGCAGGGTTTTGTATTGGCATAATTTCTTTTTTTACTGTTACCGAAGTATTCGCGCAGGTAAGAACCGCCGTGACCAATGGATTCGGCTATGCCGCAGGAATGGGTTTTGGTACGCGGGATTTGCGCACCATCATATTTACTATTGTTAATGTTATTTTGGGATTTTTAGCAATTGTCGCCGTATTGATTATCGCATACGGCGGATTGGTTTGGATGACCTCGCATGGCAATGAACAGCAGGTTGAAAAAGCAAAAAAAATTCTTATCAATGCCGTAATCGGACTGGTGGTTGTTTTTCTTTCCTATTCCATAGCGTTTTTTGTTTTCAATGTTTTGATGCGGGCGACGGGCGTGGTTCCGGGAGGAGGCGCTATTGCCTGTACGGCCGGCCTTGACGCTCCGATACCTTGTCCTGAAAGTCCAGCCGGATGTTCTTGGAATCGTTTTTGTAAAGACACAAATCCTGATTTTTATGGCGCTTGCGAAATGGATTTTGCAGACCCGGGATGTATCGCAAGCTGTACGGCGATAAATTTGACTCCGCCGCCTCCGGCTGATCCGCAAATCAGGAACAAGGTGATAGTTGCTGAATTAAATGCGGAAGTAGATAGGGGATCGGTTTTTGCCCCAGGTGTAAATAATTTTCAGGTAACAAGGCGGGTTGTAAGAGGAGATGGGCTCATTGGCGCTTTAGGAGATGTGTGCGCCACCAATCAGGAATGTCTATCGGATAAATGTACGGGAGTGGCTTGTGATGGGAATTTTGTCCAGGGAAATATTACCTATAGTCCAAATGGTAAATTTATCAGGTTTGCGCCAGTGGTTCCTTGCGGAGCGGAAAAATGTTTTAGCGCGTTTGCGACCTATGATGTGAAATTAATTAATGGGGTTGGAGGCATCCAGTGCACCAGTGGATCTACGCTTACATGCGGAGACTGTGTTACGACATTTACAACCGGCGATGCCATTGACATTACTTCACCTACAATAATGCTTGAACCTGCAAATATCTGCGAAGGTGCCGGAGGAATTCCGCCGAACAACATTCTTTCTGCAAAAGTGAAAGATGATAGCGGAGTAACACAGGTTGATTATTCAAGCACACTCGGCGTAATTGGTTTTGATGCTCCAATTCCAAATCCGGGAGTTGAAGTATTATCGCAGATAAATTGGTTTCCGCCTGTAGGAACTTTACCCACAAACCCAACGCTTTTGGTTACTGCAGTTGCGTTGGATGGAGACAGTCATACAGCATCTGCGCAAAGAAATTATACTATTTATAAAAATCATTGTTGTAACGGAATCCTTGATGGAAACGAGGAAGGCACGGATTGCGGAATCTTGTGACAATTTTTGGAAGAAATTTTGGAGCAAGGGGGCCCTTGAGCAGAGTTGAATTTGATAGTGATCCGTTGCCGGGCGCTGATGCTTCGGGGGCAGAGACGTGGGTTAATGCTCGAATCGCGGATTTTTTAGTTGCTTGCCCTGATGCGTGGAGTGACGACAGGATAATTGTTGAAGTTCCGAATTTGGGTGGTCTTGGGATACGAGGGCCTATTCGAGTAACAAAAGACGATGGAGGTATAGCGCTTATTGATTCAACCAATGATGTGTCGGTGGGAGAGAGAAAAATTTTAGATTTTAACGTAACAAATATTACTTTGCCGGGAATATGCCAAATTACTCCCGATGAAGGATTTTTTAAACAGCGGGTTAGCTTGGGCGGAATAAATTTTGACGCGCCGGATATTGATAATATACGTTTCGGCCCATTACCGGTTGCGCAGGGATTTATAATTGCAAGCGACAATACGATTAATAATATTGAAGTGCCGAATTTAGCTGCAAATACTATTGCATGGGTTACTGCAGGTATTGGGACTAGCAGAAGCAACGCTTTGCCTTTTAAGGTTACTTCCGGGGATAATCAGCCGATTATATATCGCTATACCCCATACCCAACAGATCCTGCGCCCAATAATCAGGGAGCGGTTGGCGATTACGTGACCATTATTGGAGCGAATTTTGGTACGGATGCGGGGAGAGTATTTTTTTCAAATGGAACTGATCCCGCTGATATTATTTTTCCAAATGAATGTCCAAAAAATTATTGGACAAATACAAGAATAATAGTGAAGGTTCCGGCAGGAGCAACTGATGGGTATATACGAGTAGTAAGAAACGATTTGAATTCAACTGATACGCGAATATCAGGATTATTAGATTTTGATATTGGCGGTAATCCAAAGCCTGGTATTTGTGCCTTAATGCCCGAAAGCGGGCCTGCTGGTATAACCGATGTTAAAATATACGGCGAACGGCTTGCTACGGCACAAAGAATCAAATTTTATAATGCTGCTGATTTAATCCCTGCTGATTTTAATATTGTCGGTGCTCATATTGAAGATGCTACTGTTCCAACTGAAGCGCAAACCGGCGATGTTTTTGTTTTTGATGGCGCTGCCAATAGGAGCAACGGATTTCCATTTACTGTAGGTGCGTGTATTAATAATAATTCTTGCGCTGATCCTGCTACTCAAGAATGTTGTTTGTCTGGTGAATTTGCAAAATCCTGCGTTCCCAAGGGCGAATGCTCGGGTATAAGAAACCGCGGTGCGTATCGCTGGTCGTTTGTTGCGGGAAATATGGGACCGCATGTTGTGTATGATTGCCAAAGGACAAATTCCTGTAAACAGATTTGTATTGCCGGAACCCCAAATTCAGGAAAGGCGTGCGCGCAAGATACTGACTGCGGAATCGATAACGCGGCAGTAGAAGAGTGTGGATCTCCTATATCAAGTCCTGCGCCTGATGCACGTCGGGATGGAAAAACAGATGCGGACAGGGATGGAGTTTTCGATGGCGTTCCCGTGAATTCTGTTATTACTGCCACGTTCAGCGAGGATATGAATGATGCGTCCATAACATATACGGGAAATATAAATGATAGCATTGTTGTCCACGAATGTTTAAATGGACCCGGCAACGATCCTGGAATAACGGTTCCATGCAATGCTGCCACATTGAATAATTTTACTTTAACTAATGGTCAAAAAATTTATAATGGAGCTAACGTTGATTATTTTGAGCTTGTGCCGCCTGCGAATTTGAATCCCGCGACCCCGGCCGTCAGAGATTTTAAACCCGATACGTGGTATCAGGTTGAATTGAAAGCAACCGATGATCCTAATGCTATGCGATCAGCAAAGGCGATTGAGCTCAATGGCAATAACGGACCAACATCCAATTATATATGGCGGTTTTATACAAGGGCGAATAACACTGCAGGAAATGTCGGATGTATTGATTGCCAGCCCAAAGTTCAGCTTGATGGTAGCGCTCATACATGGGCGTGGACAGTAGAGGATGCCGCTTTTGTTGATGCGGCAGAGTTGGCAGGCGGGTCAGTAACGGATGACATAAAGCAGGCTGTTGCGAAAGCGGAAACACAAGGACATTTTGTAAAAACAACAATAGAAACCGGACACGCAACACAATGCACAATAAAAGTTGATTTGACGACCCCTGTGGTGGAGGCGTATAAACCCAACTGCGGTTCGGCATGCGCAAACGCCGCAATGTATGTGAAATTTAATAAGGAAATGAAACACACGGATGTTGCTGCGTTTGATCATCTTAACGTCAATACGGTACTTCTTTATACATGCGGAGGCGATTATACTTGTACAACCATGCAAAGGCAGGCTATTACTGTACCAGTCTGTAACGACGTGGGTGGCAAGACCGAATGCACATTTTCCAATAACGAAACATATTCCGTAGGAGGCTCTATTTATAATTTTATTCCGGGAAACTATTATCGGGTTGTGCTTTTGAAATCCATACAATCCCTTGAGAATAAAAATCTTGGAAATTTAAATTTTAACGAACCGGGTGGAATTGCTGAACCCGATTCCTTTTCTTATCAATTTAAAGTTACAACTGATCCGACGCTTTGCGCCCTCAATAGTGTTGTCATAACACCGCAAAACGGACAAGTGCCCGTTGGATCAAGCCGGGTGTATACGGGAAATCCGTATTCAAAACCGGATAGATGCGAACCTTCTACCGGCCAATTATTAAATGCTTATAATTACGATTGGCAATGGAAAAATCCGCCCGATAATATTCCGGTGGGAACGCCAGTGGGTAATACGGCGTCTGTCACCCAAGTAGATACCTGCGGAAATGGTGTTCGGGAAAAGGGAGAGGATTGCGATCCTCCCAATGTCGCGAACGGTTGTAGTGTAAATTGTTTAAAAACAGGAACCTTAGCGGGAGAAAGTTGCGGAGATAACAGGGTTGGATTAGGTGAAGAATGCGATCCACCCGGAGCTTTATTATATTGTGCTAATGCAACATGCTTACATACTGGAAATAATAATTCGGTCGCTGATGTGTGTGGAAATGGAGATAAAACCGGTATGGAGGAATGCGATGACGGAAATAATACAAATAATGATGGTTGCAGTTCCACATGTGTTTTGGAAGGAACAATAGCAGGATTGGCAGTGTGCGGCGATGGTATTGTGGGTCCGGGTGAAGCCTGTGAAGTATGCTGGACAGGAGGCGCGTCAGCAAAAACTATAAGCGGTTCGTGTCCAAATAGTGATTTTGCAACAGGGCATGACGGACGGGTTAACCAAGCAGGATGCGCAACAAATTGTGCAACAGATCCTGCTTTTGCCGGCGTTGCGCGAAGATCTCCATATCCTGTATGTGGAAATGGAGTTGTAGAGATTGGCGAGGATTGCGATGATAACAATAAAGTAGCAAATGGCGGGTGCGGTGCTACATGCTTGAATGAGGGTCGTGCCGTTGATCTTTATACTCAAAGAGCTCAAGGACAATTCCAATTAGTAACGGGCGTAGAAAACGGCAAGGCAAACATTGAAACACGGGCGCAGAATTATGAAATTACATTCGGACCATGGGTTACCGGAAACACTCCAGCCATAATCGGCACGGGAATTCCGGGCGGAGGCGGTCTTGGGGAATTTCATATTGTTAGACATTATCCCAACGGCGGTGATATTTGTCAGAATATAAAAGTTATTCTTGTATTTAGTAAGGCGCCGGATCCAACAACAATTACATTTGAAACAGTTGCTAACGATGGATCTAACGTTGTTATAGATGGTCCGGGAGGAGATTATATAATCGCAGATAAAAATGCGCAAATTGAATATAATGGCAACCAGCTCGAGATAAGTCCCAATGGAGGCGATGTTTGGGGGCCTGGCAATTATACAATAACTATAAATAATCCGGCAAATATATTATCTATGGTAGATAGAAATCCGCTTGATTGTAATGGAAAATGTAATGACTGGACTTTTGAAATTGTAGAAAAGCTCTGTATTGCAAGAAAAGTTGATGTGACGGTGGATTCTAACCATACGGCATCCTCGTTTATCGTATCGCCCACCACTGCGAACGCAGAGCCTAATCAGTGGGTAAGCTATTACGCGCAGGTATTTGGTGAATATACAAAACCGGTT
>LBUD01000009.1 GCA_000992395.1 Parcubacteria group bacterium GW2011_GWA2_38_13
TATTTATTTATTATTTTTTATGAATGATAATCTAAAAAAAATAATACAACTCATGAAAAAGACCGGAGATAAATGCGTTGTGTTTGATAATCAGACAAATGAAGCATTTGTGGTTATGTCATTAAGCGAATACGAAGCATTAATTGATAAGCATCAGGAAATATCAACGCTTACAGAAGTGGAGTTTTTAGATAGGATAAACCGCGAAATTGCGATATGGAAATCAGCGCAGGAAGAAGAAAATTTTTCAGACAGTGAATTTCCGCTTATTAAAAAAGATAATACTGCCCAGGAAAAGAAAAAAACCGCCAGCGAAGACGTATTCTATTTTGAACCTATAGATTAATAATGTGGATAAGTGGGGATGTATCAAATTTGACAAATTTTGTAATTTTGTCTACAATTATTTTGCTATATCATATGATAGCGGATGAATACGAATGCACAAATTATTGATTTGCGAATTCGTTATTGATTCGAAATATATTGATATAGAATATATTTAAATAATAATTTTTAGCGATTGGTCTATAAATTCTTTGTCGGATCATATAATTCGGGCAAAGATGTCGCAAAGAGGAGAATATAATGGCAGGAAAATATGAGAGAAAAAAGCCTCATGTAAATGTGGGAACCATCGGTCACGTTGACCATGGAAAAACCACGCTCACGGCCGCTATTTTGCAGTATTTGTCAAAAAAAGGTTTGCCCGCTCAACAAAAGTCGGTTGACCAAATTGACAATGCTCCTGAAGAGCGCGAGAGAGGTATTACCATTAATACATCGCACGTAGAATACGAAACGGAAAAAAGGCACTACGCGCACATTGACTGCCCGGGGCATGCCGATTATGTAAAAAACATGGTGACCGGTGCTGCTCAAATGGACGGCGCGATTCTTGTTGTGTCGGCAACTGACGGACCAATGCCTCAGACACGCGAACATATACTTTTAGCAAGACAGGTGCAGGTGCCATATATTGTTGTATTTATTAATAAAGTTGACCAGGTAACAAGCCCGGAACTTATTGATTTGGTTGAGGAAGAAGTAAGAGATTTGTTAAAGAAATATGAATATCCCGGAGATAAAACTCCTATTATCCGCGGTTCAGCTCTTAAAGCGCTTGAGCATCCGGAAGACGCCGAGGCGACGAAATGCATTGGTGAATTAATGGAAGCTGTGGATACATATATTCCTGAGCCGGTGAGAGATATTGAAAAACCATTTTTGATGCAGATTGAAGATATATTTCACATTGAAGGACGCGGAACAGTTGTGACCGGAAGAATTGAAAGAGGAAAGATAAAGATCAATGATGAAATAGAAATCGTTGGAAAAAAAGACACCGTGAAATCCGTTGTTACCGGGATTGAAATGTTTAACAAATCTTTGGACGAAGGTCAGGCAGGAGACAACGCCGGAATATTATTGCGCGGCGTAAAGAAGGAAGATGTTGAACGCGGGCAAGTTATCGCAAAGCCGGGCAGCATCACACCCCACACAGAATTTGTCGGCAATACATATATATTGTCCAAAGAGGAAGGCGGACGCCACAAGCCATTTTTCAAAGGATACAAACCGCAATTTTATATTGGAACCGCGGATGTTACCGGAGATATTGAGCTTCCTGAAGGTACAGAAATGGTTATGCCCGGCGACACCGTAAACTTAAAAATCAAACTTATTGTGCCAATAGCCTTGGAAGAAAAGCAGAGGTATGCTATCCGCGAAGGAGGCAGAACTGTCGGCGCAGGAGTTGTATCAAAGATTTCCAAATAAATGCATATAAAGGTTCTCCTTGTTCAAGGGAGAACCTTTATAACGCAATTTTCTACACAACCATGACACACGATACAAGCAAAAAGACCACAGAGAAAGACAAGGATGTTCGCGCGGATATTAAAGTCGCCAAAGAAATTGATGAAAAACAGAAAATCCGGATAAAAATTCGAGCCTATGACCACAAGATTATTGATCAGTCCACAAGGACTATCATAGAAACAGCAAAGCGCTCCGGAGCACAGGTGATCGGACCCGTTCCTTTGCCGACAGAGAAGAAAAAATATACGGTTTTGAAATCCACGTTCGTACATAAAAACGCAAGAAGCCAGTACGAAATGAGGATTCACAAAAGACTCGTTGATATTATTGATGTCACTCCAAAAACCATAGATTCGTTGTCAAATCTGAATCTACCCGCGGGCGTTGACGTCGAGATTAAAATGTAGTATTATCCTAGTAAATAAACATGCCTGGAAATACAGAGAGAAAGATCCTGGATTTTAGCCTAGTATTTAGGGAAAACCTCTCTTGATTTACAAGGGCAAAAAGCGAAGGAGATACATAAATAATAGAATATAAGGCCAACAATTTGCCAGCGATGAATAATCTGGCTCGTTGAGGCAGGTTTTTGTTTTATATGAAGTTTATAATAGGAAAAAAAATCGGAATGACCCAAAAGTACCAGCAAAGCGGCGCTTCTGTTCCCGTAACAGAAATTCGCGTTGAGCCGTGCTGTGTCGTTCAAGTGAAAACAAAAGACAATGACGGCTATGCTTCATTGCAGCTTGGATGTGGCACGTCAAAGCATATAAATAAACCGGGCAGGGGACATTTAAAAGATAAGAAATTTTCATTTTTAAAAGAATTTAGAATTCAGGAAACCGATAAGGATAAATTTAAAGTCGGAGACATTATTTCAATAACAAATTTTATTGCAGGAGATATTATCGCGGTAACAGGAATTTCCAAGGGAATGGGTTTCCAGGGAGTTGTGAAGCGCCACGGATTCAAAGGACAGCCATCCACTCACGGCCATAAAGATCAGGAAAGAATGCCTGGTGCAAGCGGAGCTGGCGGCAAACAGCATGTTTTCCCCGGAAAGCGGATGCCCGGGCGAATGGGCGGAAGCCAGATCACGGTTCAAAATCTTGAAATTATTGAAGTTGATGAAAAAAGCAATGCTATGTTTATCAAGGGAGCAGTACCGGGACCAACCAATAGTATGGTATGGCTTAAAGGCATTGGAGAGATTTCCATTGTCCCAAAAGCTGATGAGGTAAAATCTGAAGCAATAAAGCCTCAGGAAACCGCATCTGTTGCGCCAGCTGAAGTAAAACCAGAAGTGCAGCCAACAGAAGAAAAGAAAGAAAGTAAATAATAAATGGTTACGACCCAAGATCATATGCCAGAAGCTAATATCTACAATTTTCAGGGAGAAATAAAGGGCAAGCTTAAGCTTGACGAAAGTATTTTTGGAGTTGCGATAAAATCCGAGATTGTGCAGCAGGCCATTGTTGCGCAAGAAGCAAATTCCAGAGAAGTTATCGCCCATACAAAAGACCGATCCGAGGTGCGTGGCGGAGGAAGAAAGCCATGGAAGCAAAAAGGCACGGGGCGAGCCAGGCACGGATCCAACCGATCCCCATTGTGGATTGGCGGAGGCATAACGTTTGGTCCAAATGAATACAGGAATTTTTCAAAAAAGATTAATAAAAAAGTAAGGAAATCAGCGTTGCGCATGGCTTTGACAGATAAGGCGCAGGAAAATAAAATATACCTTATTGAAGATTCATTTATTCCGGAGAAAAAAACGAAATCAGCTTTTGCGTTATTAAAAAATATAAAATTGCGCAAACTAAAAATTCAGGAAAAGCAGACCGAAGAGAAAGCGAAGAAAAGCTCGCATGCCAAAGAAGAGAATATTTTGGTCGTATTGCCGAAAGATAAAAAAGAATACGCGCGATATTTCAGAAATATTTTTAAAGTAACGCCGATAAGCGTTGAGAGCCTGAATGTGGTTGATATATTAAAAAGCAAGCATCTTGTGATGCCGGTTGCATCCATCGATGCTATCGCGAAAATTTTAAATAAATAATATTGATTTCGGATTATATATTTTATGTCATTACTGAAATTTTTTAAAAAAGAAAAGCCAAATGAAAAGGTTGAAAAATCCGTGAAAAAGGCGGCGGTTGAAAAAGAAAAAAAGGCGATTGAAAAAAAGCCTGAACCGGTTTTGGATACTGCTAAAAAAACTGAAATTAAAAAAAAGAAAAATCTTGGCGCTTATAAAAATGTTATAAGGCCATTAGTCACTGAAAAATCAGCAACCATGGCATCCGTGGATAAGTACGTATTCGTTGTGAAGAATTATATGAATAAGATTGAAGTGCGCAAGGCTATAAAAGATATGTATGGCGTATTACCGGTGAGAGTGAATATGGTTTTTGTATCGGGAAAAAATGTGCGTCATGGAAGATCAAGCGGAAAAACAAAGGATTGGAAAAAAGCTATTGTGAGTTTGAAAAAAGGCGATAAGATTGAAGTATACGAAGGAGTATAGTGTAAATTTTTAATTTCTAATTTCTAAACAAATCCTAAATCCTAAATTTCAAATTGTTTCGAATTTCGATATTCGAATTTAGAATTTCATCAATATATGGGTATTAAACAATACAAACCGACATCTCCAGGCAGAAGAATTTCTTCAGTGAATACATTTGAGGACTTAACGAAAGTTCAGCCGCTCAGAAGCCTTATGAGGATCCAAAAGCCAAGTTCTGGAAGGAATTTTCAGGGCAAGATTACCGTTCGTCATAAAAGCGGCGGTGCGAAAAAATATTACAGAATAATTGATTTCAAGCAGAATAAATTTGATATTCCCGCGCGCGTCGCAACCATAGAATATAACCCGAATGTTTCCGCGAGAATTGCGCTTTTGTATTATCAAGACGGAGAGAAACGATATATTATCGCACCTGTCGGATTGAAAACCGGAGATACAGTGCTTTCATCAAAGAAAAGAATTGATATCAGTTTGGGAAACCGTATGCCGTTGGAAGTGATACCGCAAGGCACATTATTATATAACGTAGAGCTTGTTCCGGGCAAGGGCGGAGAAATCGCGAGAAGCGCGGGTTCGGGCGCAAAGCTTATGGCCATTGACGGAGATTTCGCGCATTTACAAATGCCATCTTCCGAGGTGAGAAAAATTTCAAAAAATTGCCTGGCGTCCATAGGGCAAGTTTCAAATCCGGACGCTATGCATGTCCGGCTTGGCAAGGCGGGAAGAATGAGGCATTTAGGCGTCCGGCCGAGAGTCAGAGGAAAAGTTATGAATCCGGTTGACCATCCTCACGGCGGAGGCGAAGGAAACAATCCTATCGGTCTCAAATATCCGAAGACTTTATGGGGAAAGCATGCGTCAGGAGTTAAAACCAGAAAGAAATCCAGGCGTTCAGAAAAAAATATTATTTCAAGAAGATTTAAGAATAAATAATTTATAAGAAATTTATGTCAAGGTCGCTGAAAAAAGGTCCTTATGTCAATCTGAGATTGCTGAAGAAGCTCGAGAAAATGAAAGTTGGGGACAAAACAATCATAAAAACATGGGACAGGTCTTGCACGATTACCCCTGAGATGGTAGGATTTACTATCAATGTTCATAATGGAAAAACACATGTTCCCGTATATGTTATTGAAAATATGGTCGGACACAAACTCGGCGAATTTGCGCATACGCGAAAATTTGTAAGGCATGGCGGACGCATGGCAAAAGAACAGGCGAAAAGCGCCGAAACTGCGGCACAGCCAGCCCCGGCAAAAACAACAAAATAATCTTTTTTAATGCAATATGGAAGAAAAGAATTTACAAAATACAGTGAAGGGAAAAGCAAAAGAGAAAGAGAATGCTTCTCCAAAGACAAAGACTCAGATAAGAGCGATTTTAAAGTTTTTACGCATGGGTCCGAGAAAGGTGAGGCTTATCACAAATTTTGTCAATGGAATGAGTGTTACGGAAGCATTAACTCAATTGCAGTTTTTACAAAAGAATGCAAAAGATCCTATTAAAAAACTTATTGAATCAGCGGTGGCGAACGCCAAACATAATTTTGGAATAGAAAAAAAAGATTTATTTATTGAGAAATTTATTGTGAATCAGGGACCGACTCTGAAACGTTGGAAGCCAAAAGCATACGGTCGGGCAGGGATGATAAGAAAGAGAACTTGTCATGTTGAATTAACCCTTGGGTCGCATGTTGCTGCCAGCAAACTGGAAAAGAAATCGCAAGACCATGTTAAAAAAGACGAGATAAAGATATTGACACCCGAAGAGATGAAAAAAGAATCAAAGTCCGAGAAGGGAAAAGACAACGATGATGGAAAAAAGTCAAATGCAAAAGGTTTTACCAAAAGATTATTCAGCAGAAAAACAGGGTAGACACCTGACATTTGACACCTGATATTTGACTTTATGTCAATTGTCAATTGTCAATTGTTAATTGTTATTAAGTATGGGACAGAAAGTAAATCCAATAATATTCAGAATGGGCCAATCGCAGACATGGTCGTCAAAGTGGTTTTCCAATAAAGACTACGCGACTTTTTTGCGCCAGGATCTTACTATAAAAAAATTTTTGAGAGGGAAATTAAAAGAGGCAAGCGTGGCACGAATTGACATTGAACGCTCAAGCGGCAATATCGTGGTTGTAATACACACGGCAAAGCCGGGTCTTGTTATCGGACGCGGAGGCGAAGGTGTTGAGGTTTTGAAGAAACAGATTCAGGATGAATTACTTACTGAAAAAACACATCTTACCATCAATATTATTGAAATAAAAAATCCAAATACATCGGCTGAGCTCGTTCTTCAATCAGTTATTGTTGATCTGGAAAAAAGAATTCCGTTTCGCAGGGCCATGAAGCAGGCTATCGGACGTGTTCAAAAAACCGGTGTGAAAGGTGTAAAGGTTATTTGTTCGGGACGATTAAACGGCGCTGAAATCGCCCGAAGGGAAACATTGTCATGGGGAAGCTTGCCGTTGCATACTATACGAGCAGACGTGGATTATTCCCGGGGAGCAGCACAGACAACATACGGAAAAATAGGAGTGAAATTATGGATTTATAAAGGTGAAAAGTTTAATAAATAAATATGCTTATTCCAAAGAAAATTAAACATAGAAAATGGCACAAGGGCACAAGACGGGGTCTGGGTGTCGCGACATCCAAACTGAACGTGAGCTTTGGAAAATTTGGAATTAAATCCGAAGGCTACGCATGGGTGACGTCAAGGCAGATTGAGGCGGCAAGGCGGGCCGTTGCGCATTATATCAAGCGCGGAGGCAAGGTATGGATAAGAATTTTTCCTGATAAACCTGTTACTATGAAAGGCACGCAATCTACCATGGGATCGGGAAAGGGAGGCGTTGACCATTATGTCGCTGTTGTAAAACCGGGCATGGTATTATATGAAATGGATGGTATTCCTGAAAATATGGCACGTGAAGCATTGAGGCTAGCTTCATTCAAGCTTCCAGTGAAGACAAAATTTGTAACAAAATATTAATATGGATTTTATTGAATTAAAGAAGAAATCAGCGGAAGAATTAAAGGATATATATGTCGCTCATCTTGAGAAATTAAAAGACATGCGTTTTAAAATTGCATCCAAACAATTAAAAAATATACGTGAAATTCGGAATATAAAAAAAGAAATAGCGCAAATTTTAACATTGAAAACGGTAATGAATACTAAAAAGAACACTCAGGCGCCGCAGGCAAAGAAATAATTTATTATTATGGCAAACGAACAAAAGAAAAAATTATCAGCGAGAATTTTTAAAGGTATTGTTAAGTCCAGCAAAATGGATAAGACTTTGGTTGTTGAGGTACAGCGATCGAAAAAGGATCCTAAGTATGGAAAATATTTTAAAGCATTCAAAAGATTTAAGGTGCATAATCCCGAAAACAAGCATAAAGAAGGCGATGTGGTTTCATTCATTGAATGTCGCCCGATAAGCAGGGAAAAAAGATGGATAGTGTTATAATAGCTAACAAGCTAAATTTATGATACAATTACGTTCCATGATGGATGTCGCTGATAACTCCGGCGCTAAGAAAATCCGGGTGATAATGGTTTTTGGCGGATATCAAAAACGCTATGGGCGGGTGGGAGATATTATTTCCGCATCAGTGAGGGAAGCAGCCCCGCATACGTCTCAAAAGAAAGGTGATGTGGTGCACGCGGTAATAATTCGTACGAGAAAAGAAATACGCCGGCCGGATGGCATTTATGTGAGATTTGATGATAACGCGGCCGTGATAATTGATAAAGAAACTATGGAGCCGAAAGGCACAAGAATTTTTGGTCCGGTTGCAAGAGAATTGCGCGGCAAAGGCTTTATGAAAATAATTTCATTAGCTCCTGAAGTACTATAAAAAATATATGAGATTAAAAAACGGCGATAAAGTACAAGTATTGTGGGGAAAAGACAAGGGAAAAACCGGTAAAGTTTTACAGATTTTTGTTGACCGAAATGTCGCATCCGTTGAAGGGATAAATTTGATGACCAAACATATGAGGCAGAAAAAAGAAGGAGAGAAGGGCCAGAAAATCCAATTTCCGGCGCCGTTGCCGATGGATAAACTTATGCTTGTGTGTCCGAGATGCTCAAAACCGACACGGGTGGGAATTAAAAAACTTGATAATAAAAAACAGGCGCGGGTGTGTAAACAATGTAATGAAGTAATATAACGCATATGTCATTATTGAAAGAAAAATATATCAAAGAAGTTGTTCCGGTTTTTAAAAAAGAATTCGGGCTTACCAATATTTTTCAGGTTCCAAAAATTGATAAGGTTGTGATTAATGTGGGTCTTGGATCAGCCATAAAGGACGAAAAATTGCAAGCTGCCATAGGGGATACTATAAGAAGAATAACAGGTCAAAAGCCCCTTGAGACAACAGCGAAAAAAGCAATTTCAAATTTTAAAATACGCAAAGGCCAGGTAGTCGGGATGAAAGTCACATTACGCGGAAAAAGAATGTTTGATTTTTTAGATAAACTTGTACATATTACCATTCCGCGTATCAGGGATTTTCGTGGTATTTCAATGAAATGCGTTGATGCGAACGGAAGCCTTCATATCGGTTTCAAAGAGCACGTTTCATTTCCGGAAATAAAAACTGATGAAATCGAACGAATCCACGGGCTTGAAGTATCCATTGTTACCAACGCTAAAAATCATGATAAAGGATTATTATTATTTAAATACTTGGGTATCCCATTTTCAAAATAATATATGGCAACAACAGCACAAGTAGTAAAATCAAATAAAAAGCCGAAATTTTCCACCAGGGTTGTCAGGCGATGCTGGAGGTGCGGGAGGAAAAGGGCATATATGAGAGATTTTAAATTATGCAGAATTTGTTTTCGGGAGTTGGCGAATAGGGGCGATCTTCCTGGAGTAACAAAGTCATCGTGGTAATTAAATAACATTTGACACATGACACCTAACAATTAACAAATTGTCAAAAGTCAAATGTATATTGGTTAAATGTTAAAACTTATGACCGATCCTATAGCAGACATGTTAACACGTATTCGTAATGCACAGGCAGTGCGCAAGCTTGACGTTGTTATGCCGTTTTCAAATATGAAATTGAAAATTGCTGAAATTCTCAAAAATTTCGGATATATTACTGATTTTGAAACTACGCAGATTAGCGAAGGTTCATCTATAAAACAGATACGCGTGGTTTTGAAATATAAAAAGCCTCACATGCCGGCTATGATGGGACTTACCAGAATAAGCACGCCGGGCAGACGCGTATATGTGAATAAAGATAATTTACCGAAAGTATTAAATAATTTAGGTATTGCAATAATTTCCACATCACAGGGGCTTATGACCGCAGATGAAGCCAGAAAGAGAAAGCTTGGCGGGGAACTTATTTGTGAAATATATTAATAAGACAATATGAGCCGAATAGGAAAAAAACCCATAGTTGTGCCAGAAAACGTTGATGTCAAAATTGACGGACAGCATATTTCTGTTTCTGGGCCGAAAGGAAAGCTTGAGATTGATCTTCATCCGCAGGTATTTGTTTCGATGAAAGATCGGATCATTACTTTTAGCGTGGCCAACCCGGAAAATTCACGCCAAGGCGCGCTTTGGGGGCTTATGAGGAGTCTTGTGAAAAATATGGTTGACGGGGTAGTTACGGAATTTTCAAAAAAATTAGAAATAGTCGGTATTGGATTTAAAGCCGAGGTGAAAAAGGATGAACTTATATTAAACGTTGGATATTCACACCAAGTACATTATAAGGTACCGAAAGGAATTGAAATAAAAGTTGAAAAAAATATAATTATTGTTTCCGGAGCAGATAAACATTCGGTCGGACAAACAAGCGCTGAAATCCGTTCCATAAAGAAGCCCGAGCCATACAAAGGAAAGGGTATAAAATATGTTGATGAAATTGTTAAGCGCAAGGCCGGAAAAGCCGTTGTAAAATCCGAGTAGTAAATAAATTTTGAATATATGGCATCGACAAAATTGAAAAAAAATATTCGTGAAAGAAATAAGGCGCGCGTAAGGGCTAAGATTTTTGGTACGTCCAAACGTCCAAGACTTTCGGTATTTAGAAGCATTACCGCTATTTACGCGCAGATTATAGATGATGCAAATGGAAAAACTCTTGTATCCGCGCGAAGCGCTGAGGCTGGCAAGAAGCTGAAAAAAACCGATGCGGCTCAAAAGGTTGGAGAATTATTGGCGGAAAAAGCCATAAAGCTCGGGATAACCAAAGTAGTTTTTGATCGATCGTATTATAAATTTCACGGAAGAGTAAAAGCGCTGGCTGAAGCCGCAAGAAAGAAAGGGCTGCAATTTTAATAATTGTGATACCAATTTTTTATGGAGAAAAAAAGAAAACAATCAGGCGATAAATTTATGAGGTCAGCGGATTCTGAAAGGGAATTCAAGCAGGAAGTCATTGACCTTGCCAGAGTCACCCGCGTTATGGCCGGCGGCAAGCGCATGCGCTTTCGAGCCTGTATTGCCATTGGTGATGGAGCCGGGCGCGTAGGTATTGGAGTGGCAAAAGGCGCGGATGTGACTATTGCGATAAATAAAGCTGCCACAAAAGCAAGAAAACACATTGTGTCGGTTCCGATTATCAACGCGACCATACCGTATCCTATTCAGGAAAAATACGGATCAGCAATAGTCCTTATCAAACCGGCCCCGGTTGGTACCGGTATTAAAGCCGGAGGCTCAATGAGAATAATTTTTTCATTGGCCGGAATGCCGAATATTGTCGGTAAGATATTGGGCGCAAGCAATAAGATTAATAATGTTAAAGCCACAATCAACGCTATAAAGAAATTACGATATATAGAAGTGAAGCAGAAAGATAAAAAGGATCAGAAGAGCCAGGAAGTAATAAGCGCTGTTTAGTTTTATCTTATCCCATCAATTTATATGACACTTACACTACATAATTTAAAAAAATTCAAAGGATCCACAAAGAAAAAGAAGATAATCGGTCGTGGAAACGCATCCGGGCACGGTTCATACAGTACGCAGGGGCAAAAAGGCCAAAAGGCGCGTTCCGGAGTCGGAGGCCTTAAGCTTTTGGGAATGAGAAAAGCTCTTTTGTCTACCCCAAAATTTAAAGGACAGAAAATCCGCTATCCGAAAATGGCAGTTGTTAATATTGAAGATCTTGAAAAAGAATTTGAATCGGGCGCGACGATTGACGCAACGGCGCTTTTATCAAAAAGGATTATCTCTCATACCGATACGGGAGTAAAAATTTTAGGAAATGGAAAATTGACTAAAAAATTTTCCGTAACCGCGCGCGCATTCTCAGAAAGCGCAAAAGTTGCTATAATAAAAGCAGGAGGAAAGATAGTTATAAAAAACAGGTAACAAATAACAATTGACATTTAACATAATTTTAAATTCGTCAAATGTTTATTGTTAACTGTCAATTGTCAAATGCAGATATTCTATGTGGTATAAGAAATTTTTACAAATTTGGAAGACGAAAGACTTGCGCAATAATATTTTATTTGTATTGGGAATGCTCATTCTTTTTCGGCTTGCCGCCCATATTCCGATCCCTGGCGTAAACGCTGAAGCCTTAAAGCAATTCTTTCAGCAAAACCAACTCTTTGGGCTTATCAGTATTTTTTCCGGAGGCGCGATGGAAAATTTTTCCATTGTCGCTCTTGGTGTCGGGCCATATATTACCTCATCAATTATTTTCCAGCTTCTTACGATGATTGTTCCAAAGCTAGAAGAGCTTTCCAAGGAGGGGGAGGCTGGCAGGAGAAAAATAAACCAATGGACACGTTTATTGACCATTCCTTTGGCTATTTTGAATTCATACGGAATGATCGTAATTTTGCAAAGATCAAATTCACAAATTCTGGCGCAATTTACCTCGCTTACACTAGTTGCCACCATGCTTACTATCACATGCGGAACAATATTTCTTATGTGGATCGGCGAACTTATAACAGAAAAGAAAGTCGGTAACGGCATTTCCCTTATCATATTTTCCGGAATTGTGGCAAGAATTCCGCAGGTAATGCAGCAGACGTTTCAATCATATGATACCCAGCAACTTCTTAATGTAATTACTTTTGGGTTGATTGCCGTGCTTACCACCGCAGGCGTGGTATTTATTACTGAGGCTCAGAGAAACATTCCCGTATCCTATGCGAAAAGAGTGCGCGGGATGAAAATGTACGGTGGAGTCAATACGCATCTTCCTTTGCGCGTGAATCAGGCCGGAATGATTCCGATTATTTTTGCGATTTCCATCATTCTTTTTCCGTCAATGATTGCGCAATTTTTTCTGACATCCAAAACGGCATTTATACAAAGCGCTGCGCAATATATTATAAATATTTTTAACAATCAAACGTTTTACGGCGTCTCGTATTTTTTATTGGTATTTGGATTTACGTATTTTTATACAGCGGTAATTTTCCATCCCCAGCAAATCGCTGAAAATCTCCAAAAGCAGGGCGGTTTTATTCCGGGGATAAGACCCGGTAGCCATACGGCGCAGTATCTTGGAAATGTATCACAAAGAATAATGCTTGCCGGCGCGCTTTTTTTGGGAATATTGGCCGTAATCCCCTTGGTTATAAATCAATTTTCTCCCATCAGCAATCTGACTATCGGCGGTTCAAGTCTTTTGATAGTCGTATCTGTTGTTATTGAGACAGTAAAACAAATTGAAGCGCAAATGAGCATGAGGGATTACGAAGCATTATAAAATTTTTTTTGTAGTTTTTTGGCACAACAGGGAAACCTGTTTTTTTGTTTTATTCATGAAAATATACTATACTATAATAGTGAAATAAGGTAATAATATTTTATATATGATAAGAAATATACTTATTTTTGGCGCCCAAGGATCTGGCAAGGGCACGCAGGCTGAGCTTTTAGCGCAGACATGCGGTTCAATGAATATTTCCATTGGAAATATTTTCCGCCAGGAAGTTTATAAAAAAACTCCATTGGGAATTGAAGCAAAAAAATTTACTGATGAAGGAAAATTAGTGCCCGATGATGTGGTGAATGAGATTGTGGCGAGCCGCCTGAAGCAGAAGGATATCCAAGAGCACGGCGTAGTGCTTGAGGGATATCCGAGAAATATCGTTCAAGCCGATGCCTTGGAAAAAATAATCAGCCTGACAGATGTAGTCGTGATTGATATTTCCGATGATGAAGCCGTTAATAGGATAAGCAAAAGGTTAACATGCGTATGCGGAAAAACATATAATACTGATTACAATGCTTCCCATGTTGCGGGCATATGCGATGAGTGCGGTGCATTGCTTTTTATCCGCGATGATGATAAGCCGGATGCTATCAAACACAGGCTGGAAACATATCATAAGGAAACCGAGCCATTGTTTTTAATGTATGAAAAAAAAGGAATTTTACATCGCGTAAACGGCGAGCAGAAAATCAATGAAGTGTATAAAGCCATTTTAAAGGCATTGAATATGGAAACGCCATAAATATTATATGGTTACCATAAAAACAGATAAGGATATTAAAAATCTTAGAATTGCTGGCAAAATGCTGGCAGCGGTTTTGCTTGAAGTGCAAAATTGCATAAAGCCGGGAGTGAAAACCATTACTTTAGATACGCTTGCGGAAGATCTTATACGAAAGCATGGCGCCACGCCGGCATTTAAAAATTATCAGAATTTTCCCAACGACACTCCATTTCCATCCACCCTATGCACCTCCGTGAACGAAGAAGTGGTTCACGCGCCTGCCTCAAATCGTGTGCTTGTTGATGGCGATATAATTGGTGTAGACATAGGATTGAAATATACTATTGACGGCCGGGATTATTTTACAGATATGGCGAGAACGATTGGGGTCGGAAAAATATCCAAGATTGCCAAAAAACTTTTGCGCGTGACAAAGACATCACTTGAAATCGGCATACGACAGGTAAAGCCGGAAAATACGATTTTAGATATCGGTCGCGCAATACAGGAATATGTTGAATCGCAAGGGTTTTCGGTTGTAAGAAGCCTGACCGGCCACGGAGTCGGTTATAAAGTGCACGAAGACCCTCAAATACCCAACTACGTAAGATCACACGCTAAAAATGTTGTTATGAAAAAAGGCATGGTATTGGCGATTGAGCCTATGGTGAACATCGGTTCGCCTGACGTTATGACTTCGGACGACGGATGGACTATATCTACCCTTGACGGCTCTTTGTCAGCGCATTTTGAGCACACGGTCGTTGTTACGGACAATGGATATGAAATATTAACGAAAATGTAAAATGTAAACCTGCCTGCCGGTAGGCAGGTATCAAAAATAAAAATGACAATGTAAAAATATAAAATATATTAATTTTAACATTTTAAATTGTCATTTTCCATTTTGATTTTTAAATTTTCAATTTATGACGATTTTGGGTCTTGACTATGGCGAGAAAAAAATAGGGGTTGCAAAATCCGCCGGTTCTTTGGCGGTAACATTTTGCATTATTCAAAATGATAAAGTTTTATTTCAAAAAATCAAAGAAATTTGCGAACAGCAAAATATAGAAAAAATTGTCGTGGGAGTTCCATATCCGCATAGTGGAAATGCGAGCGATCAGCAAAAAAAATCAGAACAATTTGTAAAAGACCTTAAGCAAGAACTCTCCATTGATGTCGTTGCCGAAGACGAGCGCATGAGTTCGCAGATGGCGCAAAAATTAGGCGTGGGTTTGAAAAGGGGAGAAGAAGACGACGCCATAGCGGCCATGCTTGTCCTGCAGAGTTATTTGGATAAACATACATAATTGACAAGTTGGATTGTATACTCATAAACCAATTTTTAATTTTTCACTTTTAACTTTTAACTTGTATCCATGTCCCATTATTACCAAACCAACGCTATCACATTGAGCCGGCAGGATGCGCGGGAGAATGACCGCGTTTTCAGTTTTTACACCGAGGGTCATGGCAAAGTTTTAGCGCAAGTGACGAGCGCGAAAAAAATAAAAAGCCGGCTCTCGGGACATTTAGAGCCGTTTGGAATTGTTGAAATCGGCGTGGTAAAAGGAATCCGAAAAAACAGACTGGCATCGGCACGGGCTAAAAATCGCTATGAAAATATATTTAAAAATATTGAAAAAATTTTTTGCGCAGGGTATTGCTTGCGCCTGGTAGATGAAATTGTTCGGGAAGGTGTTTCGGATAATAAAATTTATACATTGCTTCATTCGGGGCTGAAAACATTGGACACGCAAGAAATAAACGGAAGCATTAAAATATTTAATGCCATATTCACGGTAAAATTGCTTGCTATATTAGGATATCAGCCACAGGTGGAAAATTGTATCGGATGCGCAAAACCATTGATCGATGGTAATAATATTTTTTCCATAAAACGCGGGGGCGTAGTATGCGCGCAATGCGCGGATGCACTTGACTCCGGAACACGGGTTTGCCCCAATGATATCAAGCTCTTGCGTCTTGTGTTGCGCTTGGAAATGATAGATATCTTAAAGTTGCGGGCAAGCGCATCGGTATTTAAAAAATTCAATACCATCGTAGCGGAATTTTTAAAATTTCATCTTCATTAAGAATACTTGACATTATCAATAATATGTAGTATACTATTATAATTGGTGGTATTGGTTTCTTTGTTCTTTTCGGGAGGAAATATGTTAACTCAAATGCTCGTTCTTTGCATTCTGCTGATCGTTTTTTCTGTAGCTTCGTATGCGATTGATGCCTTAACTAAGCGAAAAAAACCAATTTGTGTCCGATGTGGCAACGATCAAGGGGTCACATATGATTCCGTCCAGGGGCATTGGTGCCTTAACCACGACAAGACCGGATTCGTCCCAAGGTGCCCCGTCTGCTATCGTAAACAAGATGTTCGCTGGGATGAAAAAAATGAGTGTTTCGTGTGTGGATTGCACGGAAAAGTGACATAAGGGAAAAAGGAACCGTTGTTGAAAAACAACGGTTTTTTGCTTGTAAAAAAGGTTTTTTTTTGCTATAGTAAAGATACAAATATGAATAAATAATAAATGAAATTTTATGTTCAGAACTCATACATGCGTGGAGCTTACGGCAAAGGAGGAGGGCAAGGAAGTAACAATTTCAGGGTGGGTGAATTCAAGGAGAGACCACGGAGGAGTTATATTTATTGATGTACGCGACAGATACGGATTAACGCAGGCGACATTCAATCCCAAAGTTTCCAAAGACGCATGGGAAATGGCAAATGGCGTGAGAAGCGAGTTTGTCATTAAAGTGGTCGGCACCGTAGCGTTGCGCGACAAAGATATGATAAATCCAAAATTGAAAACCGGTGAAATTGAAATAAAAGCAACTGAGATTGAAATTCTCAATACATCCAAGACTCCGCCATTTGATGTTTCATTTATTCCCGGAGAAGAAGGAAAACAAGTGGACGCTATGAATAAGGTAAATGAAGACCTGCGTTTAAAATATAGATTTGTGGATTTGAGAAGAAGAAGGATGCTTGAGAATCTTCAGTTTCGGCACGAAGTGATTTATTTTATGCGCACGTGGATGAAGAAACGCGGATTTATGGAAATTGAAACTCCGATTTTAACCGTTTCGTCGCCTGAAGGCGCGCGGGATTTTTTGGTGCCGTCCCGTCTTCACCCCGGAAAATTTTACGCATTGCCCCAAGCCCCTCAGCAGTATAAGCAGTTATTGATGGTCGGCGGTATTGACCGATATTTTCAGATAGCGCCATGCATGCGCGATGAAGATGCAAGGGCAGACAGAAGCCCCGGAGAATTTTATCAGCTTGATATTGAAACAAGTTTTCTCACTCAAGACGAATTTTTTGATCTCATGGAGCCGCTTTTTGGCGATCTGACAAAAGAATTTACGAATAAAAAAATGCTTTTTGAAAAAATGCCGAGAATTCCTTATCGCGAGTCCATGTTGAAATACGGGTCAGACAAGCCGGATCTCAGGATTCCGATGGAGATTCAGGATATTACTGAAATGGTGAAGGATTGCGGGTTTTCCGTATTTAAAGAAGTTGTGGAAAAGAAAGGGGTTGTCCGGGCGCTCAAAGTTCCCGGGGGCGCGAAATTGTCCAGAACAGAAATTGAAAAAATGACAGACGAGGTGAAAACATTGGGCGCGAAGGGGCTTGCGTATATTATTATCGAAAGCGAAGAAAAATTTAAATCGCCAATTGTGAAATTTTTAGGAGGTGAACTTACGAAAAAAATATTGAAAGAGGTGAAAGCGAAAGCGGGTGACGTGGTATTTTTTGGAGCCGATAAGCATGAAATTGTTGAAGCGTCTCTTGGGGCCACGCGGGTGAACATCGCCAAGCGCCTGAATCTTATTGATACGACCAAGCTTGCGTTTTGCTGGATTGTGGATTTTCCTATGTATGAATGGAATGAGGATCAGAAAAAGATTGATTTTATGCATAATCCTTTTTCTATGCCCCAAGGCGGGATGAAGGCGCTATCAGAAAAAGATCCGCTTGAAATTCTGGCATACCAATACGACATCGTATGCAATGGCATTGAATTGTCATCTGGAGCTGTCCGCAATAATGTTCCGGAAATAATGTTTAGAGCTTTCGGGATTGCCGGCTATACCAAGGAAGAGGTTATGGATAAATTCCGCGGTATGGTGGAGGCTTTCGGCTATGGAGCTCCTCCGCACTGCGGATTCGCGCCTGGCATTGAGCGAACGATTATGATTTTACGCGAAGAATCCAATATCCGCGAAGTCACGGCATTTCCAAAAAACGGCAGAGCCGAGGACGTGATGATGGGCGCGCCTTCGGTGGTGAAATCTAAACAGCTGAAAGAATTGCATATAAAGTTGGATTTATAAAATCCAAAATCCAAAGCTCAAATTTTTTAAAATCCGAAATTCTAATATCTAAATTCTAAACAAATTCGAAATCCCAATTTTCAAAATTTAAAACATCGGTTTGGAACATTGTGATTTATGATTTGTCTAGGATTTAGGATTTCGTATTTAGGATTTTAATAGTTTGGATTTTATTTGAAATTTGGATTTT
>LBUD01000010.1 GCA_000992395.1 Parcubacteria group bacterium GW2011_GWA2_38_13
TCGTTTCTTTCATCCTTCGTGAAATGTTTTCCCATAGTTTTGATGGTTATTACTTACCATCAAATTTTACGGGTGGTGCATTTCATAATACAATAGACGGGCTGGGACGGTGACGAATGGTTCCAGTACTGGCATTCGCTCTACAAAGGTAATTGGGATATGCGTTGTCGGCTCGTGCGCCGCGTTTCGTAAGTATTCAAGACCCTTTCAAGAAATCAACAATGATTTTCTGGAAGGGTCTTTTTTATTTTCATGTTTTTCGCTTTGTCATTCTGAGCGCAACGCGAAGAATCCCCTCGATAATTCGTGGGATCCTTCACTTCATTCAGGATGACGAACGAGAGTTGAAACCCATGATTGGAAATTTTTATCGTTAAACCTTGCTTTCAATTTTTTCCGCGTCAGTTTTTGGCGATGCCTTGACTCCGCTTTCCACAATTTTGATTGCCAGCTCTTGCGCTTTTTTAGCGGCTTTTTCCGCTTCAACTCGCCAACTGGCAACTTCGGAAATTTGTTTTTTTGCGGTTTCTTCTAAATTTTTTATAGTGAGTTCAAAAATATTTTTTTCAGCTTCCCAATCTTTTTTCATCGATCCATTTTTTGTATCAAATTCCAAGCGTAATATTTTTGTGACTTCTTGCTCTTTTTGCTTTTTCGCGTTTTCTAGCTCTCTTGGAAAGTTTTCCGCCTGCTCGCGCATTTTTTGGATTTCTTCGGATTTTGATGCCATCTCTTCTTCATGCTTGGTTTTTATTGCTTGATACGTTTCTTCGTCGCGGTTGCGCTTGGTTTTGGCATTATATTCATATTCTTCTTGCTCGCGCGCCCATTCCTTTTTTACTTTAGAAACTTCCTCTTCTGCCGCCATTTTTTTAGATACAAGTTCTTTTTCATATTCTTTTTTCTTGTTTTCATTTTCAGCAATAAGGTTTTGCAGAGTATCGGCAACCACTTGGACGCCGTAATGTATTTGAAGATTTTTTTTGGAAAGTTCAATCGCCTGCTGGATTTCATTCAGCTTTTGCGTTTCAGTTTGCATTTTATCAGATAGCTGATTGAGTGTATCATGAAAAGCAATCCGCAAGTCCGAAAGCGACTTGGCAAAAGAATCAGAAGTCCAGCTTTTGGCTTTTTCAAAAAGCGTCTGGCTCGAGCTATCGCTTAAGATGTTTGAATCAGATTTCAACTCCTCATATTTCTCGAGGAGCTTATCATACTCTTCAAGAATTTCCGTTTTTGTTTTTTTCGCGAAAGATGATTGAATCATAAATGTAAAGTTATGAGTAAGATTATTTTAGATTAGATGAATATGCTATTTGTGTCAATATTTACTAATTTTCATTTTTATGTTATTTTAATTTGAGAAGAATGTTTATGCCGCTATCGTCTAACGGTTAGGACATCAGGTTCTCAACCTGGTAATCGGGGTTCGATTCCCCGTGGCGGTACTTTACCGAAAAAGTCAAATTTTTGGATGTTGCCTGCGGGCGGTGGCATAAAAAAACTTTGACCTTTACTAATGCTAAAAAGTGGGCTATTCTAAAGATAGATCCAGTATTTTTTAGAAAATGCAAATAAAATTATTCGCATATGGATATCAAATCATTGATTAGCTATTGCAATATTCAGAAACAAAAGAAATTTGAAACAGCGATAGCGCTTATGCAAAAGAAGCGACACGCTGATTGTTTATTTTTTTGTCATTTAGCTCTTGAATTCGCGTTCAAGGAAAGAGTAGTAAAAAAGACAAAAAAGCCATTTCCCATAACGCATGATTTAGAAAATTTATCAATAAAAGCAAGATTGACTTTATCAAGCTTCAAAGAAAACATTTAGCAATAATCAATACATTTAATATCGCTGGTAGATACGACGATTACAAGTTGTCATTTTATAAAAAAGCAACGCCACGATTTACTAAAAAATATTTTAACATAACTAAAGATTTGCTTCTATGGCTCGAGAAAAAATAAATCCAAAACATGTAAAACGCTTTGCCAAGGAATATATCCATTACCTGAAAAAAAACACCATCTCCCAGTTGAACAAGCATATCTTTTTGGTTCATACTCAAAAGGCAAACAGCGAAAATGGAGCGATATAGATGTTTGCATTATTTCTAAAAAATTCAAGCAGTACGATCCCTTAGAATATCTTTGGATTCGCAGGCGTGACATAGACATTGATCGCGGAATAGAGCCGTATGGCATTCATCCGGATGATTTTGTAGATGAAAATCCAATTGCTTACGAAGTTAAAAAATATGGGATTTCCCTGAAGGATTAACAGATATAAAAAACTTTCTCCGCGATCCTAAAAACTTCTCCCGATAACCATCGGGACAGGCGTCGAACCTGATAACCTGCCGGCAGGCAGGAAGTATCGGCTCGCCTGCCCGCCTTTGGCTCGAACAGAAGAATTTATTGTTTATGATGAAAAGGAGCTCGGAAAGAATTATGATGAGATAACATCACTTTGCCTCGATCTCAATGGTAAATTAGTTTATTTTGCCAGAAAGGATGGTGCAGATTTTGCTGTCATAGAGAAATAAAGAAAAACATAAAATTATCAAAGATCGCTTCGAAGTCCCGCCAAAGGAGGACAGGCGAGCGTACGGTTTCGGTTTTGCCCGCGCGGCGGCGGGACCGTCAATCGTTTCGTTTAAAAAAGGTTCTGATTTCGTCGTAAAGAGATAAAAACAAAAAGAAAAGAGATTTCCGCCCAAGGTGGATCTCGGCCCAAAGCCGATGATCCTTGGGTTCAAGCCTCGGGCTGACCCCGTGGCGGTATTTATTGAAATCATGCAAGTTCCAAAAAGAAAACCCGGAAAGTATACGAATGAAATACCCGATCCTCACCTTACCGAGGAGAAATTTTTTGAACTTAAAAATAAACTGGAAAAATTAAAAAAAGATTTGCCTGACGCCATAAGAGAAGTAAGAAGGCTGGCAGAAATGGGGGATTTCTCCGAAAACGCCGCGTATCAAATGGCCAAGGGGCGTTTGCGAAGTATGAATGACAGTATTGTTGAAATTACAGAAAATTTAAAACACGCGGTCATAATCAAGGCAGATAAGACATCCGAAACACTGCAAATCGGTAACACAATAACAGTAGAGGTTGATGGAAAGCAACGCGTGTATCTTATGCTTGGATCAACACAAGCAGACCCTTCCAAGGGAATTATTTCACACAATTCACCGCTGGGATCTGTGCTGTTGGGGCACAAGGTTGGAGACAGCGTTATTCTTAAGCGCACAGACAAAGATGTGGTTTGTAAAATCATATCCATAGATTAAATATTATTTTGAAAGCCTGCCGGTTTTGTTGAAAATTTTATCATAATAAAAAAAAGAAGAGCTGGTCAGGCTCTTCGTTGCGCAATATGCGCTTCTTAACGACCGGGGTTTTTCAGTTTCCCTTATTGCTCTTGATTTTGATAGTCAGGGAGGATTTCTTTTTATCCGCCCTGATCCAGCCGCCGGTTTCGTCTTTCTTGACGGCGAATGGAAAAGTGGTGACTTTGTGTTCGGTGTACACTGGCGTAATGTCGCCATTGTCATCAATGAACAACACCCATGTGCCATCAGTGTTCTTTGAGCTGAAGACACCGTTTGGCTCTGCCTGCTCAATGACCTCGCCATTGCTTAAACGTCGAGGGAATGCTGGTTGCAACGGGTTGGTCACACTCACGTCTGCCGGAATACCATAACCGAGCGATGGGCCGTGGAATTTGGTCTGTCCCATGACTGTTTCAATCACGGTGTAAGTATTCCTTGATTCTTGAGTGATTACGTTGTAGATCTGGATCAAAATGTCCCGTGGGATGCTGTAGTCGTAGAAAGGTATCGGCTGTGTCTTGGCGTAATGCGCCTGCTGCTTGTCTACGATCTGGCGATCTTTGGATTCTTGTGATTGATCACAGCCGGGCAAAAGGAAAAGAGCGATGAAACACCCAAACAAAACGACGAAACGCGAAGCTTGCTTTTTCATTCAAAATCTCCTTTCTGGTCGGGTGTTGGTTAACGGGTGTGGGACGACAGGAAAGCTTGAACAGCTTCGGGTACTTGGGAAGATGGAATCATGCCGACTTCGGTGCGGAGACGGTTGACGATGCTCTTCTGTTGAGCGTGCTTGGCGGAAATAATTTCCGCATTACCATCTGCGCCTGCTTCGGCAGCCTGCATCTCGGCAATCTCGGCATCCAATTGAAGCCAATCTCCGTGAAGTTTGTTGATCAGGCTGACCTTGCTCTCCACGTATTGCTGGCTGTTCTGGATGACTTCCCTCTGGATGTTCAAAGAAATAATACCAAGTGAATTGGCCAAAAACATCAATGAGGCAATGATGAGAATGGTGGGCACTCCCCACTTCAAAAGCATCCAAAGCGTGAACGGAACTTCTTTTGAAACTCGACGGACTTCGTCACGATACTCAGACATCTGATTGCTCCTTTCCGGAGGCTGGGGGTTTTCAACTACACGCATTTTGTGGCTCGGTTCACTTATACGTATTTCCGATTGGGGCATCTGAGCCTATCGGTAACGCAATCTCTTTGCTGGAAACAAGATCATCCGTTCCACTTGGGAATGAATTTTGTTCACCAGTACTCATGTTCATTGCAAAAGTACACAAACCCTTAAATGTTAGATATACAATCCATTTTTCCATTTTTTTACCTTTCTTCGTGAAAAGGACAATAAATATGTAAAGTAGCCCATTGCTACTTTAATTTTCTGTTATAGCGCATTTTATAAAAATTGTCAATAGTTGAACAAAATTTTAATCTGAGGTTTTTCTACCTTCCAAATGAATGAAAAACCCTCAAGTGAATTTCACTTAAGGGTTTTCGGTTTGTTTTTGAGGTATTTTGGCTATTGGAAGAAAAGAGCGATGACTACAAACGCAATATCATAAGAGGTGTAGGATGAAAGCTTGCGATCAATGATTCTGGGATTATTGTTACCTAAAAGCCAATCATCAATATCCCTTTCAAGGCTTTCAATGCCAACTTCCTTGCCGATAAAAATTTTTACCGGAGGTATTTTCATAAGCGGTTGTGTTTTCATACGGTCTCCTTATATCATACCCTTTCTAGCGTCACGCCCGGAATCGGGTAAACGCTTTCGTAACCGCATCCTTTGGCTGATTTTTTGCAACGAAACATCTTTGTCTCACTCGGTCTGATAACTTTTCTGGCTTTGCATCTTGGGCAAAGAACAGTTATGCTGGGTGGGGTATTTTTCTTTTTCGGTACGTTGTTTAAAGCAGCAGGATTGTTTTGGCCAGTTTGTGCCATAAACGCGTTGCTGAAAAATTTTGAAACTTTAATTGCCAAACTCATTCTCGCTACTCTTTCAAGATGCTCGCGAATGCCTTGCTTATCAATTTCTTGCTGAAAACGTTTCATAAATTGGTATGCAACATTTTCAGGGAAAATTTCTTTAAGCCTATCTGCGAGAATGATATCGGCAGCACGGCCGCCGCCAAGACTGATATACAGCAAGCGCAAATTTGTATCAATCGCATGGAATACCGTATCCTCATTTCCTAGAGCCATAACTATGGCTTGTAGGCAACATTGAGCCCATTCATCTTCAGGATCGGTAACACTCGCATTTTTAAAAACATTTATTGTCCCTGATTTTCCGTCAATAACCATATGCGCGATCGCTTCAAGCATGAGTGTTTCATTGTCTGTTGTTCCGGCCATAAGCTGAAAACCTCCAAAATTACTCAAAATGGTAAAGAACAAAAATATATTTTATTGTAGTATTATTTTTATAATTTGTCAAGTTTAATCAAGTTTTATTTAAATATTTTTATAAGAAAACCATAGCCTTGAAATTTATTTTTAGAGTGCTACAATCAGTAAACATTTGCTCTTTAAAAAAATTTTTGTAATATTATAAATAAAAATGTATAAGGAGGTTCAATGGGATGGCCATCGCTTATGGTTTTTGTGCGGCATGGACAATCGTCCAGAAATGTCCTGGATGAAGGCAATGATTCGGAAAAAAGAAAAGTCCCCACGCATCGTATTTCCCTTACTAAAAAGGGAGAACAGCAGGCACGAATAACACGCCAATACCTAGATAAGCGCTTTGGTGCGTTTGATGCTTATCTTTCTTCCTACTATCTCCGCGCGAAAGCGACTTTGCAACTAATGTATCCTGGCGCACGATTGTACGAAACGGCAATGCTTGCTGAAGTGCAAACGGGGATTTGGGACACTATGTCCGTGGAGGAGGTGCAAGCAGCATATCCACGGGAAATTGCCCGGAAGGAATTGGAAGGGTGGTATCATTATAGGCCAATTGGCGGGGAAAGCTTTCTGGATGTGGAATCCCGAGTTATAAATTTTTTGGTTATACTTCAGACGTATTTTGCCAGAAAGCGCGTGCTGGTAATCACGCATGGGAATTGGTTTGGAATGTTCAAAAAATTTATGCACCTTTTAAGCGTAGAGGGTTCGTTTGAAATTTTGAGAAAGGGATTTGAAAATTGTTCCGTAACTTCTTATGAGCCGGAAGTGAGCGGAAGTGCCGTACGGATCAAGCTGGTGGACGACTGCGTTGTTCCTTGGGAGGGAAAGCTCTAAAAAAATGTCAGCCGGTATGTAAAAAACATATCGGCTTTTTTTACTTTTCATTTATTAATAATATCTGATACAATAAATATAATGCGAATATACGAATGCATTCGAATAATACTAATCAATGCGAATTCGTAGCTATTCGTATAATTAGTATGAATTAGTATATTAGCATTATATCTTTTATGAAAATACAATTTTTCGGCGCTTGCGACGGCGTGACCGGATCGCAATATGTTTTGGAGGTGAATGGAAAAAAAGTTTTGCTTGAATGCGGTTTTTATCAAGGCAGAAGAGCTGATATGGAGCGTATAAATAGGACATTTCCCTATGATCCAAAATCATTAGACGCCGCCATATTGAGCCATGCTCATATTGATCATTCCGGAAATCTTCCCAATCTTGTAAAACAGGGTTTTTCAGGAAAAATTTTTTGCACCAATGCCACGGCAGCCATGCTTGAACCCATGCTTATGGATAGCGCCGGAATACAAGAGCATGATATTGAATATTTAAACAGAAAATTAAAACCTGAACAGGAACTTGAGCCCATTTATACAAAAAAAGATGCCCAAGAAGTATTAGGGCGTTTTGTGCCCAAAGCATATCATGAATGGTTTGAGGTTGTGCCCGGGTTGAAAATATTTTTTCAGGAAGCAGGGCATATTTTAGGTTCCGCCTTGGTTACGATGCATTTTGAAGAAAACGGCAAAACCGCCCGATTTGGATATTCCGGAGATCTTGGCAGGAAATTTCTTCCTATTCTACGCGACCCTGAACAAATTACCGATGTAGAATATCTTATGATTGAAAGCACGTATGGCGATAGGACGCATAATGATATAAAAAGTTCATACGATGAGCTTGCAAAAATAATAAATGAAACATCGCAAAGAGGAGGAAAAATTATTATTCCGTCATTCGCGGTTGAACGGGCGCAGGAACTTTTGTATATCATACACGAATTGAAAGACAGAAAGGCAATCCCTGACATACCCGTGTATCTTGATAGTCCGCTCGCGGTGCGCATCGTGAATATTTTTTCAGAATTTGTTGAGCTTTATGACGATGAGACGCGTGAACATTTTTTAAGCAAGGGAGAAAACCCTTTTATATTTTCCAAGCTCAATCTTGTTGAAAGCTCTGACGGCTCCAAAGCTATTAATACTATGTTTGAGCCAAGTGTTATTATAGCATCGTCGGGGATGTGCGAGTTTGGACGGATCCGCCACCATTTAAAAAATAATATTGAAAATCCGAACAACACAATTGCTATTGTTGGGTATCAGGCAAAAGATACGCTTGGCAGAAAGCTTTTGGACGGGATGAAAGAAGTGAATATTTTGGACAGGAGGGTAAAAGTCCGCGCGCAAATTGTGGTATTTAATTCTTTGAGCGCGCACGCCGACCAAAATGATTTATTGGGATTTATTAAAAGAACAGGCGCTCGCAAAAAAATATTTTTGGTTCACGGCGAAGATAAAAGCAAGGAAGCGCTTAAGGCAAAGCTTTTGGAGGCAAAGATATCTTCAGAAATTGTTATTCCAAAGACAGGTGAATTTTTTGAATTTGTTTAATTGTTAATTAAGATTTGCATTTTATTGACAAAATTAAAATTTTTGATACATTAAAATAACGGCATCGCTCTTTAAATTTTAGGAAAGGAGTGTGACATGGCTTCCACGCTTATCCAAAAGGGAAAGTATGAAACGCTCATTATCGGGATGACGGTTCGGCATCTTGAATCAACGATTGCAAAAGGTTATATTATACCTGATACAAAAGGATTTTTTTTAGATGCAACAGCAATGTTTTTGAATCAACTGTCAAGACTGTCCTTATTTGATTGGAAGATGAGTGGTTGCGATCAATTTGTCCAAAGCGCGATAGAAAGGGCGAAAGCATATATTGCCGGTAATTTTTGGGCAGAGGACTTGAATCCGGTTTTGACAAAAATCGGCAATTTTGCGGGATGCGATGTCGATGAAACGAAAAAATTGATTGCCTGCTTTGAAGAGACTTTACGTTGGATCAGAAAATCTGACATTGGAATTCAAATTCCTTCTAACGCATTGGCCATTGTCATCATTGTAAAATTTTTTCTGGAGCATTTTACTATGTACGAGCATCGGGCAAGCTCAATGAAAATTTTCGGCAGTTTGCCGGGAACGTAAGAAATACCAAAGGGACACAAACATATGAGTGTCCCTTTGCCATCATAATCTATATGACCATTGGAATAATCGGCTTCGGCCGGTTTGGAAAATTTTATTCAGATATTTGGAAACAATTTGGAAGTGTTATTGTATATTCGCATCGTGATGTTTCAAAAGATTGCGCCGAAATGGGCATAGCGCAGGGGACACTTAAAAATGTGTGCTTGGCTGATATTGTAATTATAGCGTGCGCTATTTCTGATTTTGAAAAAACCGTAAAGGAAATACGGAATTTTTTACGTCATGGTACCATAGTTATGGATGTGTGTTCGGTGAAAATTATGCCTTGCGTGGCAATGAAAAAATATTTTCCAAAAAAAATTGAACTTTTAGGAACGCATCCTATGTTTGGGCCCGACAGCGCAAAAAACGGGCTTATTGGACTGAAAATGGTTTTGTGCCCGGTGCGAATTTCTGATGAGAATTTATCATTTATAAAAAATTATTTTAAAAAATTGCATTTGGAAATAATTGAAACAACGTCAAAAATTCATGATAAAGAAAGCGCGCGAAGCCTATGTATGGTTCATTTTTTGGGCAGAGGGCTTGAAAAATTAAATATAAAAAAAATGCCCATTTCAACAATGGGGTATGAGAGGGTGTTGCAGGTTTCAGAAAATGTGACAAACGATTCTATGGAATTATTTCGCGATATGCAAAAATATAATCCATACGCGAAAGTGGAAAGAGAGCGGCTTTTGAAAGCCTTGAATCGGATTAATAAAAATTTTTAATAAGTTATTATAATTCTTTTCTTTCATCTAAATACTTTAGCGCGTCAATCGCGGCCTCGCATCCATATCCTGCGGCCGTCACGGCTTGCCGGTAGCGGTGATCATGCACATCTCCCGCCACAAACACTCTTTCATCAGAGGTTTGTGAATGTATTTTTCTCACAATATATCCATTTAAATCAAGCTCTATTTGACCTTGGAATATTTCCGTATTCGGCTTATGGCCAATGGCAATAAAAGCGCCTTCAATTTTTACATCCTTGATTTCATTTGTTTTATTATTAATAATTTTTACGCCCTCAAGCTTATCTTTACCAAGAAATTCTTTTACTTCGGTATTGAAAAGGAATTCAATCTTTGGATTTTCATTCGCGCGTTTTTGCATAATAGCTGACGCTCTTGAGGCATCTTTTCGCACAAGTATTTTTATGGATTGTACGAATTTTGTAAGGTATAAAGCTTCTTCCATCGCGGTATCGCCGCCTCCCACAACAATAATATCTTTATTTTTGAAGAAAAATCCGTCGCATGTGGCGCAAGCGGAAATGCCGCGGCCTTTCAGCCTTATCTCCGAAACAATTCCAAGCCATTGCGCGCGGGCGCCTGTTGATATGATGCAAGTTTTCGCATAATAGGTTTTTCCTTCAGAAACAATTTCCAATATTTTTTTTGTAAAATCAACTTTTTCCGCAAGAGCGTGAATAATCTGTGTCCCGAATTTTTTTGCCTGCTCTTCCATTTGTTTCATAAGCTCGGGCCCTTGGATTCCATCCCTAAAGCCTGGAAAATTTTCTATTTCGCTTGTTATCATTAGTTGTCCGCCGGGTTCAGATCCTGTAAATTCAAGGGTTTTAAGGTTGCCGCGAGAAGCGTAAATAGCCGCCGTATAGCCTCCCGGACCCGAACCGATAATGATAACATCGTATGGAGTATCTTTATGCATATTAAAGTATTTATAATTATACCTACATTGTATATGGTGGTATGTATAGCGTCAAATAAAAAAATTTGACAACATTTTTTTCAAGCTATATAATAATTTTATCTATGAAGCCTAACACCGCGCAAATAATTAGCATTATCGCAATTATTATTGCACAAAACGTGCGGAAGGTTTTCGTTTCATAGAGAAATAGAGCTAAAATAAGAAAATACGAAGACCTTCCACAAGAAGGCCTTTTTACATGTGACTTCTGACACTTAACAATTGACAAAAAAGTATAAGTCAAATGTCAATTGTCAGATGTCAATTGTGCAAAAATTAATTATAACAATTTTTGCTTTCGTTCTTTACAAGGGAAAATTTTGGTAGGATAATGAATACATTGAAAGGGAGGAACACTTATGACCAAATTCATTGAGGTCATGGATACGTCTCTGCGCGATGGCCAGCAGTCGCATGGCATGAAGTATACCCAGCAGGAAAAGCTGGAAATAAGCCGGCACCTTTTGGAAAAAGTAAAGGTGGACAGGATTGAGGTGGCATCCGCGCTCACATCTCAAGGAGAATTTAACGCGCTTGTCGCAATAATGAGATGGGCGCATAGCTGTGGCAGAGAAAAACAGATTGAAGTGCTTGGATTTGTGGATGGAGGAAAATCTGTTGAGTGGATTGCGCAAGCCGGCTGCAAAGTGATAAACCTTTTGGCAAAAGGGTCGGAACAGCATTGCAGGGTGCAACTGAAACTCTCTCCACAGGAGCATATTGAAAGAATAGAGCATGCAATATCTTTGGCGCGTGGTCTTGGGCTTGACGTGAATGTGTACTTAGAGGATTGGTCCAATGGAGTAGAAAATTCTTGGGATTATCTCAGAACTTTATGCCAGGCGCTGTCACGGATGCCTATTGACAGGGTGATGCTTTGCGACACCTTGGGGATTATGAATCCTTTTAAGACCGGGCGTCACGTGACAAACACCGTGAAACTTATGTTGGGGAAAAAAATTGATATCCATATGCACAATGATTATGGCAATGCTACATGGGATACAATCGCCGCGGTGTATACGGGATATGTGAATGGCGTACACGTAACGGTGAATGGGCTTGGCGAGCGGACGGGAAATGCTGATTTGGCGCAAGTGGTTGTGGCAATACACGATCATACGGATTATAAAACCCGTGTGGATGAATTAGAGCTGAGGCCGGTAAGCCGTTTGGTATCAATGTTCTCCGGACGAAGTATCCCTGCCAACGCTCCCATTATTGGAAAAGTTTTTTCTTCCGGATGCGGAGTGCATTCTGACGGGAACCGCAAGGGAGGTATTTACCAGTCACGTCTGACGCATGAACGCTTTGGCGCAAATTTTATAACAGCGCTGTCAAGCCAATCCGGTCAAGCGAGCTTGAAGGATTGCCTGGAAAGAGATTTGGGCATAACATCGCTTACTGACGATCAGATACGGCAGCTTCGGAAACGCGTAGCTGATCTCAATGACGGAGGCAAACGCCTTGGAATAGGCGATCTGCTTGTGCTTGTGAGTGAATTGGCAAATGAACCGAATAGGATTGTTCTATCTGTTGAAGATGGAAGCATCAGTACTCGGTCTTCGCTTGGGAAGAAAGCTTGCGTTATCGCAGTATTAAAGTTCAAGGGAAATGAAGTGCACTTTGAAGCTGAAGGAAGCGGTGGATTTGACGCTTTTATGAACGGCCTTCGGCTATGGGCAAAAACCGTGGATTTGAAAATTCCTGAGCTCATTGAATATCAGGTGAATATTCCGCCCGGTGGGAAGACAGACGCGCTTACGTTTGCCGATATTACATGGAAACGCCCAGAAGAAGACGGCGAAGAATTCCAAACTATTGGAACGGATTCCGACCAGGTCATGGCGGCGATTCGCTCAGCCATACAAGCGGTAAACGTCTGTAACCAAAATTTTTCCTCTTAGAAAAAGAAGGCTCATGCAAAAACGCATGAGCCTTTATATTTATCCTTGCTTTTTGGTCATTGCGATCCCCCGATTACTATCGGAGCGAATGTGCTCATGAGAATGTATATTAATCAAAAAATATTTCCCCTATAACTCCATCCGCACCTCCTCTTGCCCCCTCTCCTTAATCCTCTCCCACCAGGGGAGAGGAAATACAATGTTTAAACTCCATCTCTTCGGGTGGTCAGCTTGCCTTGGGCGGGGGTGAGGGGGAAATCAAGATCGGCTCAACGCACCTGAGCCGTTTATGTATCATTGTTTTCTTTTATTTTTCGTGTATACTATAATGAATGTATGGAATTTCTAATTGACCTAATTCCTAATTAACCTAAATAAACCCCAAAATAATTAGTAATTGAGAATTGTTTAGAAATTAGAATAATTAGAAATTAGAAATTTTCAGAGTTGATTTTGCAGAATTATGTTTATTAAGAAATCGGACGCTAATTTTTTATTTAAAATATGAATTATAAAATCCTATTCATTGGCGCGGGAAATATAGCCAAAGCCATTGAGGTGACATTAAAAAATAATAAAGACGTTGTTATTGATTTTTGGGATAAGGAAGACGGTAAAGTAGATAATCAAAAACCATTAAACGATCTTGTGATATGGGCAGACGTAATAATACTTTGCATAAATTCTTGGTTTATGCGCGAAGCTATTGGTTCCATCTTGCCAAAATTAAAAAAAGATACCATACTTATTTCCGTAGCCAAGGGGATAGAGGATGCAACCGGGCTTTGGATGGACGAGCTTTTAGAGGAAATTTTATCCAATGACCAGCCATACGGATTATTGTCCGGCCCTATGATCGCCAAAGAACTTTCTGAGGGCAGGGGAGGGGCGGCAGTGTACGCGTCAAAAGATGGGAAATCTTACGAGACAGTAAAAAAACTTTTTATAAATCCTATTTTTAAGGTGGAGTATTCTTCCGACCCATCGGGTGTCGCTATGTCCGGGGTTTTAAAAAATATTTATGCCATGGGGCTTGGTATCGCCGATGGCTTGGATTTGGGAAGTAATATCAAAGGCTGGCTTACGATGCAATCTATAAAAGAAATGATGTCTATTGTGCAAAAGCTTGGAGAGAGAGCCGAAACGGTTTTGGGGCCTGCGGGTTTCGGCGATTTTATTGCAACCGGATTCAGTCCGTATTCCAGAAATCATATACTGGGGCAAGAACTTGCGCAAACAGGGAAATTCACGGAAAAAAGCGAAGGATATTCTTCGTTGCCGGCGCTTGTGAAAAAACTTAATTTTAAAACAAATGATTTTCCAATTTTGCACAAGCTGAGGTTAATAGTTTTAGAGAACGCACAAGTTAAAGAAACCTTTGAATCATTATTGAAATGAAATACCCTTACACACATATCCTCATCCGCTATGGCGAGCTTGCGCTTAAAGGAAGGAATCAAAATAGATTTATTGAAGCATTAATGCGTAATATTCAAACCCGGCTCGGATCGGCGCGGGGAATTATATCCTTGCATTCACGGCGTGGTTATATACTTATTGACGCATTAAATTTTGCGCCAAAAGATATTGCCGGCATAGTACGCAAGCTCTGCCAGGTGTGCGGAATTGTGCTTGTTTCGCCAGTATTATTTTTAAAAGAAAAAAAATTTGATGCCATATGCGCAATGAATAAAAAAATTGCTGAATATTATCCGCAAGAGAGCAAAAAATTTTGTGTTCGGGTAAAGCGAGCAGATAAAACATATCCGGTATCATCGGGAGAACTTGAGAAAAAGATAGGACAATATATTTTGGAAAATACGCCTTGGAAAAGCGTCAGCCTTAAAAATCCTGATAAAATATTTTATGTAGATATTGTTGATGAGGGCGTTTTTGTGTATGCGGAAAAAGAAAACGGAGTTGGCGGGTTGCCGGTTGGAATTGAAGGAAAGGTTCTATCCTTATTATCGGGCGGTATTGATTCTCCGGTTGCATCGTATTATCTGGCGCGCAGGGGTTGCGAGGTGGATTTTATTCATTTTACGGCAAATAAAATGCAGTCGGATGAAGCGCGTGAATATAAGATTGCGGAAATTGTAAAAATTTTATCGCAGTATTCAATACATTCAAAGCTGTATGTACTGCCGTATATACATTTTAATCTTGCAGTGGTTGGAAAGGAAATGGATTACGAACTTATACTATTTCGGCGGTTTATGGTGCGCGTTGCCAAGTGTCTTGCAAAAAAAATCGGGGCGCAGGCGCTTGTGACAGGAGATAATTTGGGACAAGTGGCGTCGCAGACGCTTTCAAACATTGTATCCACGTCAATGGCTGTGGATATTCCAATTTTTCGTCCGCTTATCGGATTTGAAAAAAATGAGATTATCGGAATGGCAAAAAAAATTAACACCTATGATATTTCTATTCAGCCTTACAAAGATTGCTGCTCATTGATTTCTAAAAATCCAAGAACCTCATCGTACAATGATAAATTGGAAATAATAGAAAAAAATATTATTGAGAACTACGATAAAGTTGTTGAAGACACACTTTCCGATGCAATTGTTTTGGAAATTAAGAATGGCAGCATTATAGATTAATCCAACAATATATGAAAATACACAGATTTATTTGCGAACTTGAGCCCAGTTTTTCCGAATTGTGCATAAATGATCTTGAAGTTATCCACCAAATAAAAAACGTACTTCGTCTTGAGGCGGGCGAAATTATTGAGGTGTCGGATGGAAAGGGAAGTGTCGTCCGCGCGAAAATTATTGAATTGGAAAAATCGTCCATAATGCTTCACGCCATTCGAGCAATTGAAAATAATATGACCGGAGCCATAAACACTATTTTATATTGCTCTTTATTAAAAAATAAAAATTTTGATTTAGTTGTTCAAAAAGCAACGGAAGTAGGTATTGAAACTCTTGTGCCAATCATAACGCAAAGAACAGTGAAACACGGATTTAATTATTTTCGTATACAAAAAATTGTGAAAGAATCCTCGGAACAATGCGGGCGCTCATCAATACCTTTGGTTTGCCATCCAATGGATTTTAAGGAAGCCGTTGAAGATGCCATTGATAACAGCATAAATTTCTTTTTTCATAAGGATGCGCAAAGATTTAATCCAAAAGAAATCCAAGGAAAAATTTTGCAGCGCGTGGGAATTTTTATCGGTCCTGAGGGCGGGTGGCTTGACGCTGAGCTTGAATTGGCGAAAGAGCGAAATTTTTATATCAGATCTTTGGGAAAATTAACCCTGCGTGCTGAAACTGCTGCTATCATTGCTTCATATATTGTAGAAACTGGCAGCTAATTTTGCGCAATAATTAAAAAAATGTTGTTATAAAAATATATGGAAAAAACAAACACGAAAAGCCTACAAGACCTCAAACCCCGCGTAAAAAAAATTACTCTTGTATTAAAAAAACTTTTTCCCAATGCAAAAATAGTTTTGAAATATAAAAATAATTGGGAGCTTTTGGTTTCGGTTATTTTATCCGCACAGTGTACTGATATAATGGTAAATAAAGTTACACAAAAGCTTTTTAAAAAATATAAAAAATTTGATGATTATCTGGGCGCCGATATAAAAGAATTTGAGCAGGATATCAGATCAACGGGTTTTTACCATAATAAGACAAAAAATATATTAGGCGCGGCAAGGGTTGTAAAAGAAAAATTTAAAGGAAAAATTCCAAAGACCATGGAAGAGATTTTGGAAATTCCCGGAGTTGCGAGAAAAACCGCCAACGTGGTTTTGGGAAATGCGTATGGAATTGTTGAGGGAATTGCCGTGGACACACATGTCCGGCGTTTATCCATAAAACTTGGACTAACAGATCATCACGACCCTGTGAAAATCGAGCAAGACCTGATGGAAATATTGCCAAAAAAGGAGTGGTTTGATTTTACCTATCGTTTGATAGAATATGGCCGGTATATTTGTCCGGCGCGAAGGCACGATTGTACTAAGCATCCGTTGACGAAAATTTATCCAAAGGCCTCGGAAATCTGGCCGTAGGATATGAATTAAGAATAAAGAATTATGAATTAAGGCATATTATTATTTTATTTATGAAAATTTTAGTATCTATCTATGGAAGTAAGCCCCTACAATGATGCAATAATATTTTTGTAGGGGCGACTCTTGTGGTCGCCCCATGATTAAAAAAATTCTGGGCAGGCACAAGACCTGCCCCTACATTTATATATAATAATTTAAATTTGTAGCAAAAACCTTTCCGCCCAAGGCGGATAGTAGGTTTCCATACCTTCTTCCTCCCCTTTATAACCTGCCTGCCGGCAGGCAGGCTCGCAATGATCGAGGGCGTTGATTCATCCCAAGATTTCGCACAAAGACTCTAACAAAAAATCCATAATTCTTGATTCATTATTCATAATTCTATTTTATCCTGTGGATAACGTAAAATTTTCGCTGAATTATTACTCTTGACATACCTTTTAGGCATGCTATACACCCACCCCCAACCCCTATCACACACATACCCAACCACCTCTCAATCTTTTCTTTTTGTCTAAAACGTGTATACTATATATGATATACTACCAATACATATGGTAGTTTTTTAATTTTCAACACATGTCAAAAGATTTTTGGAAAAATTTACCAAAACCAATACTTGCGCTTGCGCCCATGGATGGATATACGGACAGCGCTTTTCGGCGAATTTGCAAAACCGTTAATCCGGAAATAATAGTTTTCACCGAATTTACATCAGCTGACGGGCTTCATCACGAAGCAAAAAAGGTGCAGGAAAAATTCCGATACCATGAAGAAGAAAAGCCCATTATCGCGCAAATTTTTGGAAAAGATGTAAAGACATTTATAACGGCTGCAAAATATTGCGAGGCAATGGGTTTCGCCGGTATTGATTTGAATATGGGATGCCCGGCAAAAAAAGTTGTACGATCGGAGCACGGTATCGCGCTTCGCAAAAAACACGATCTTGCTTTTCGGCTTATATCGGCGGTTGCGGAAAACTCAGCATTGCCCGTATCCGTAAAGACACGGCTAGGGTGGTCTGACGCAAGCGATCTTATTGATTTCGGCAAAGGAGCGCAAAACGCAGGCGCAGATTTATTGACGATTCACGGAAGAACGTATGTGCAAGGATATAAAAATCCGGCTGATTTTAATCCGATATATGAATTGAAAAAAGAATTAGCAATTCCGATTATCGGCAACGGGGGTATAATATCCTATGACCACGGTTTTTCGGTCTTGGGAAATTTAGACGGATTTATGATCGGCCAGGCGGCAATTGGAAATCCTTGGGTATTTATAAAAAATGCCGATATTTCATTTGAAGAAAAAGTCCCTATTATAAAAAAACACACGCAGTATCTTATTGAGCTAAAGGGTGAAAAAATCGGTACCTTGGAAATACGCAAGCAATTGCTGGCGTATGTAAAATCCATACCATTCGCCGCTACATATCGTCTCAAGCTTGTTCAGGTTGACTCCCTTGATAGCATCCATAGGGTGTTAGATGAAATCCTCTTAGACTATAATAAGGTAGAAATCAAGGTTTTGGCCTAATTCTTAATATTGAATCATTTTTTTATAGAAATCCAAATGTCAAAATCCAAATGTCAAATCAAATCCAAACTATTTAAATTCTAAATACGAAATCCTAACTCATTAAATCCTAAATCTGAATATCGAAATTCTAAACAAATTCGAAATCACAATTTTCCAATTTTCCAAACAATACTTTAGCTTGATTTGACATTTGAGCTTTGGATTTTGGATTTATAATATATATGCCATTTCGAAAATATTTTTTTAATCTGCGTTATTTTGATTGGATTTTATTTTTTTCAGTAATGATATTGCTGAGCTTTGGGCTTTCGGCTCTCTATGGAATCGCGCAAAGCAATGAAAATCCGGATTTCGCGAATTTAAAAAAACAAATAATGTTTGCTGTGATAGGGGTTGTGATATTATTTATCATGAGTTTTTTTGATTATAATATTTTTCGTTCATACGCTTTTATTTCGTATATTGGCTTTGCGTTTGTATTGGTATATGTCTTATTTTTTGGAAAAGTTTTAAGGGGGACAAGCGGATGGATACAGATTTTTTTCTTTAATTTTCAGCCCGTTGAATTGGCAAAGCTTGTTCTTATGGCAATACTTGCAAAAATGTGCGTCATAAGCGCGTTTCATGAAAAAAATATTTTGTTTATCGTAAGGACGGGCATATATGCTTTTATATATTTTGCCTTGGTGATGTTTCAGCCGGATTTCGGATCAGCATTGATTTTATTTTTATTGTGGCTTGGAATCATAATTCTTTCCGGCGTAAGTAAAAAATACATATTTTCAGTCATTGTGTTATTTTTAATATTTTTTTCAATGGGATGGCTCTTCTTTTTCCAGGATTATCAAAAAGACAGGATGGCGACTTTTTTTCAGCCCATGAGCGATCCCTTGGGCAGGGGATACCACGTCAGGCAATCAGTCATCGCCATAGGATCGGGAAATATTTTCGGCAAAGGGCTTGCATCGGGTTCGCAAAGCCAGCTGAAATTTATACCGGCATCACAGACAGATTTCATATTTGCCGTTATCAGCGAGGAGCTTGGGTTTCTTGGCTCCGCGATCGTTCTTTTTCTCTATGGCGTTGTGCTGTATAGAATTATAAGAATCGCCCAACGTGCCAATGATGATTTTGCTTCGTTTTTAGTCCTTGGGGTATCTGTGGTATTTTTTTCTCAAATTATTATCAATATAGGAATGAATTTAGGGATAATGCCCGTAACAGGTATTGGGTTGCCTTTTATTAGCTATGGAGGCAGTCTTTTGGTAATATCCATGTTATTTATTGGCATAGTTCAGGGGATATCAATTCGGTCAATAAAATATAAGACATAATATTTAGGTATATATTTATATAAGCGAATATTATAAATTTTGTCTAAATTTATATAATAATTTAATAATTTTATTATATAATACTGCTTAAGGGTGGGGGTTGACGTTATTTATAAAATACTATATATTTAGTTTATTATTATCATTAATATGAAAGAATTTGAATATATTGATGGAGTGAAAATTCTATCAAATTGCCCCATTTGCAATAGCCATTATCATGCAAATGAAATTCATGTTATTGAGGAAAACAGCAATGGCCATCTTCTGCATGTTCAATGCAAGAAGTGCAAGTCGTGCGTTATCGCGGTTGTTATCACAAATAATATGGGGGTTAATTCCATAACGCTTATCACCGATCTTGATAGCCGTGACGTTGTAAAATTTAAAAATTCCGAACCGATTTCAATCAACGATGTGCTGGATTTACACAAAGAGTTGGTTCAAAATGAAAAATTAATTTTCAATCATTAAATTGTAATATCAGTAAAAACTATGAATACGTTATTGCTTAAAGTGCAGAAAAGAGAGGCCACGAAAAAGAAATTGAACGCTTTGCGCGAAAAAGAAATTGTGCCGGCGGTAATCTACGGGCACAAAATCAAAAATACAAACGTTCAGGTTTTTATGAATGATTTTATAAAAGTGCATCGTGTTGCCGGAGAGAGCACGCTTTTTGATTTGGTTGTAAATGATGAAAAACCGGTAAAAGTTATTATCAAGGATGTTCAAAGAGATCCTATAAAAGGCGATGTTGTGCATATTGATTTCCATCAGGTAAGTATGACGGAAAAACTCCAGGCTCAAATTCCATTGAGATTTATTGGTATTGCGCCGGCGATAAAAACATTCGGCGGAGTATTTGTTACCCAAAAAGAAGCTATAAGCGTTAAGTGTCTTCCACAGGATCTTGTAACTGATATTGAAGTAGATGTGACATCTATCGTGAATCTTGAGGATTCCATTAAAATTAAAAATATCAAAGTACCTGAAAAAATTGAAGTGCTTGATGATTCCGAAGATATTGTTGCGGCAGTTATTGTGACTAAGGAAGAGGTTGTTGAAGTTAAGCCGGTTATTGCAGAAGCTGATGCCATACAGGCCTCGGACAAGAAGGAAGGGGAGTCAGCGGATGCCAAGGCATCGGGTAATGACCAAAAAGCTGAACAAAAAAAGCCTGAAGGAAAGAAGCCGGAAGGGAAGAAATAGTCTTATATTCCTTGGGCTTGACAAAGAGATAATAGTTGGTATAATTGACATATATAATTTATTTCCACAGACAATAGGCGTTTTTGTGCAAAAACCGCACATGAACTTAAATTTTTGCCTATCGAGGAAGATATTGGGTTCTAGTAATCAGTTTCTAGGTTCTAGAATCAAATAAATAATCTGTGGGATTTCCACAGTTTTTTATTTATAGAAGCAGATATATCGCTGATAATAACGCAGAATACGCGCTGATCAGCGTTATATCCGCGTAATAATCTGCATGATATCCGCCTCTATGGCTTGAATTATGAATATAAAGTCAATATAGATTAAGGTTTAAATAATTATAATGCGTAAATAAAACCCTATGCCAAAGACAAAGGTGCAAAAAAAAGAAATCGTAAAATCATTTTCCGATAAACTTGAGAAATCAAAATCTTCGGTTTTTATAAATTTTAAAGGTTTGAAAGTAAAGGATATTGAGAGTTTCAGAAAAAAATGCAGGGAAGGCGGCGCTGATTATATGGTGGCGAAGAAAACGCTTATGAGTCTTGTATGCAAGGAAGCAAGGCTTGATTTTGATCCAAAAAGTATCGCGGGCGATATTGGTACCGTGTTTGGGATTGCTGATGAAATATATCCTGCAAAAATTGTGGCGGAATTTTCTAAAAGCCACGAAGCAATGAAAATTCTCGGAGGATTTTTGGAGAAAAAATTTATTGATGAGTCCCGCGTTAAGGAATTGTCAAAACTTCCTTCAAGGCAGGAATTATTGGCGAAAATGGTCGGATCAATGCAAGCGCCGATAAGCGGATTTGTAAACGTTTTAGCTGGGAATTTACGCGGATTGGTGCAGGTATTAAAAATGATAAGCGAGAAGAAAGTATAATTTTAAAAAGTATCTGGTATTAAGAATAAAGTATTTCGTATATTTTATACTTGATTCCAAATACTTAATACTAAATACTATAACTATTAATGTAAAAAATATGTCAGACGAAAAAAAAGATGTCGTGGTTCCGGAGAAGTTTAAGGGATTGGTATCTGAAGTAGAAAAGATGTCAGTTTTGGACTTAGCCCAACTCGTTAAGATATTGGAAGAAAAATTCGGCGTATCCGCGGCAGCCCCCATGATGATGGGAGCAATGCCCGGAGCCGCAGCGGCACCGGTAGAAGAGAAAACTGAATTTAATGTTGAATTAACAAATTCAGGAGCCAACAAAATCGCTGTCATTAAGGCTATTAGGGAAATAATCCAGCTCGGCCTTAAGGAAGCAAAAGATTTGGTTGATACGGCGCCAAAAATGGTCAAAGAGGGCGTGAAAAAAGATGAAGCTGAAAACATGAAGAAGAAATTGGAAGCTGCCGGAGCGCAGGTAACATTAAAATAATCTCTTAAGAATAGTTGCAGATATAAAAGGCGGCAGAATATGCCGTCTTTTATATCTGTCTGCCTTTTTGGCAATTGTAATATTAGTTTGAATTATTTAATGGCAATTCCATAAACAATTGATCCATTGAGAACATATATTTTTTGGTCTTTTTCTAAAATTATAAAATCTTTCAGATCGTTGAACAGGGGAGAGGAATATTGCTGGCCGATATACCCCTCTTTATCTATTGCTACAATACGATTATTGCCCGCGTCAAGAATATAAATATATTTCATTGAATCTTTGGTCAAGATTTTTTTAGGATTGGCCAAGAGCGGATCCAGGGGTTTGACATTAAATTCGCTTAATTTTCCAAGCGATATTTTTATTATATCCCCTGTTTTTTTCAAAACATAAATATCCCCGTCGATTGCCATATCAATGCCGTCTTTAACATCAACCATGGGATCGCGGATCCAGTCTTCGGGATTTACAAAGCCGTTGAGCCGTTTGGTAAATTTTAATATCTGATTATTGCTTGCGTCCAAAAGATATATTTTATTATTAAATGTTTTGATAGATTCTATAGAAGATCCGTATTTTAATGAAATTGGCATGGGTTTCAAAGAATCGTCAAGCGTATTATAAATATACAAAGTTTGACGGTCATTGATAAAAAGAATTTCATTACCCAGAACGGTTCCATAGTGGAAATTGCCTACGTTTTTTAAGGGTGAATACACGGAGCTTGGTATGTGCGTGTCTATATTGAGTTTATAGATGAATTTGTTATTTTCATTCTGTGAATATGCGATGGAATTATTATAAACCAAAAGCGGTGAGATCGTGGCGCTTTCGTCAAGATTTTTCCAATTGCCTATCTGTACAGGATCATCAAGGCTTGATGAATGCTGAAGTTCGGCGAGCTTTTCTTCAATAGTGGTTTTTAAAGTTTTATATTTGATATCGCTGAAATATTTTTCCTCCACGCCCGCGAGCCTTGTTTTTGCGTCAATAAGCTTGATCCTTGCGGTTTCTTCGTCTTTGTAAATGAGTATTTCCTCGGCTTGCTGTTTCATTTTTTGTACTTCAATAATTGTGGCCTCGTATGTGGCAAGCGAAACTTTTCCATGGTTTACTACTGATTTTATGACGATATTTTGGAATAAAAAAGCGGATAAAATAATAATTATGATAATAATCAGCTTTGATTTTGTCGGAAGTTTTAGGAATTTTTTTATAAAAAAAGATAAAAAATTAAATAATAAACGCATGGTTTTCTTCAGGGAGGAAATTATATTTTTTCCAAATGCGTTTATTAAAACTCCCTGCACCGACTGGGCGGATTTTTTGAAACGCTCCTTAATGGCTGTGGATTTTCCTTCAAATTTTTCCTGTATATTCTTGGGACGGGACGCAATAACATTTTGCATATTTGAAATCAATGAATTCCCATATCGCTTTGTGATATTTATAATCTTGCTGAAATTCATAGCTACCGATGGATGGAGAAGTTTTTGTGTGCTTTTTTGCGCATATTCAAGCTTTCTCATAGAATCGCGTTCCGCCGGAATGGAAAAATCCATAAGAGGAATATTTTGGGGCAAAATCTTTTTATGGATGATGGAGGTTGTCGGCAATACCATTGAAACGACAAAATGTTTAGGAATTTTTATAGAAGAAAGAACAAATTTAAATATTTTTTGTAATTCAGACGGGTTGTTTTGAGTAATATTTTTTTTCAATTTTTCCAAAGAGAAATAATCCAATACATTTGATGAGCAAAATACCAAATAATCGGCTTTTTCAACTTTTCCGGACAATGTCTGCGAAAAAAGTTTCAGCGGATTTATATCATCTTCATAGGATCGGGTTTCTTCGTAAACCGTGATAATTGAATAATCATCCCTTTTTTTGTAGTGCAGTATGTACGCATTGATATCACCGACTATGGTAAAATATTGCATTCTTTCTTTTGTGGCGCAGGCAAAAATGTGTATTTTTTTAAGGTCAATTTCGAGTCTTTCTTTTTGAAGGTATTGCGCTATGGAAATATTAGTTTTTTGAAGCGCGTTCTCAAAGCCTGCTTCAACGTTGAAGTCTCCAAATGAATCGGCATTAATTCTTTGCTGTTCGGCATATCTTTCTTTTAATTCATTAATTATAAAATCCATAAAATCCGGGACATTGAAGTCCTGTGATTCTATAAGTATAAATCCGTAAATTTTTCCGAATAATTTTTCCCGCTCTACGGATGGTTTTGTGCTGAAAGTCTTGCTAAAAAATCCCTTTCCATCAAGGTTTTTTATCACAAAACTATGAATTTTTCCGCTTTGATTTTCCATGTAATAAAAAAATTATGTAAAAAATGGAAAAAGTTGACCCATTTATTCTTTTATATTATACTATACATATAAAATTTCGTAAAATCGTAAACCTATGCTTGAACACATTTTCGGCTCAAAGACAAGGCTCAAAATTCTTAATCTTTTTTTAAAGGATCCTAAAAACAAGTATTTTATAAGGCAAATTTCCAGGGATACTGACTCGCAATTGAACGCCGTGCGCAGGGAAATTGATAATCTTATGGATATAGGCATAATTATTCCTGCAAAAAATACATCATCAAAAGATGGCACAGCAGCAAAGCCAATAACGTCATTTCAAAACCAACAAGAGGCAATGAAAAAATATTTGATTGTGAATACCGATTTTGTCTTATATCATGAATTGCGCGCGCTTTTGATGAAGTCTCAGCTGTTGGTTGAAGAGGATTTTATTAAAAAGATCAAGAATATGGCGAATATTTCAGTCGTGGTGCTCACCGGAATATTTGTCGGGCGCGAAGACGCAAAAACCGATATGTTGCTTGTCGGCAATATTGATAAGAAGAAGGTTTTGGCAATATTGGAAAAATTTGAGAAAGCTTTGAATAATAATATACGCTATACGATAATGGCTCCAACGGAATACAAATATCGAAGAGATGTCACCGATAAGTTTCTCTATGATGTTTTGGAGAATAAAAAAATTGTTATTTTGGATAAACCCATAGAAGCGGAAAAGCCTGAAAAAGGGGGAAAATAGACTATGTATCTATTTATACATACATGCGATGATAAGACTTTGACGCTTGCGCTGTTTTCGAAAAGCATGGAATATAAAAAAAAGATTGTTTTAAAAAAAATATTCCATAAAAATATTTTGTTGGAATCTCTTGAAAAATTTTTAAAAAAAGAAAAAGTAAAACCAAAGGATCTTGAGGGAATACTGTGCGTGAAGGGGCCGGGAAAATTTTCACAAGTCCGTCTTGGCGTGGCAGTTGCCAATACGTTGAGCTGGTTTCTCAATATTTCCATCGCGGAAAT